>CATYEN010000039.1 GCA_958405565.1 uncultured Collinsella sp.
GCCTTGGGTCGTTGCGTGCTCGCTACTGAAAAGCTGATAAGAAGTTTGTGTGCCGCCCCTTTTGGGGCGGCACGTTTTGTATGGGGGCTGGTTGGGACGGCACCGTTCATGGGTGGGGTACACTGGGTAGCGACTTTTAGTTTATCTACTACCTGATGGGGTGCTTTATGGGTAAGAAGTCTCGGGCTCGGATGGCTGCTGCTGGGACTCGTCGTGATCCTAATCGCGTGGTTAATGAGGACGGTAAGGTTGCCCGTGCCGATAAGGAGAAAAAGGTCGGCGCGCATGCTCATTCTGAGTGGGCGCCTCATTTGAATTCGGCTAGTGAGGATTTGACTGCCAAGTTGTTTACTCTGGTCGAGGTCATCTTGGGTGTGGTGCCCGTGGTGGTCATTGGTCTGTTCCTGGCCTCTAAGGATGCCACGAGCGTGGATAAGCTCACCGATGTCTTTTCTCAGGACCCCTCGATGGTGGTTACGTTTATCTCTGCGTGCCTGCAGCCGTTTGTGGCATACATGTTGTACATGATTTATCGCAAATACTGCGAGGGCGATGCGGGTTTTGCCGCCGGCAACCTGATTGGCCTCTTGTGCTCCGAGATTTTGCTGCTTAATATTCCCGGCGTCATCGGCATGGGCATCTTGTTGTGGCGTGTTTGGCGCAATGTTGCTCCGCACTTTGAGAGCTGGCTGTTTGAGCGTCGCGCAATGGGCGTGCTGGTCGACATCGCGGGCTCACTCGTGATCCTAGTCCTGGCGTTTATGTGTGCCACCGCAGCTCGAGGTCTCGCGGGCATGTAATCTGCTTTCACCGACTGCGGAGCGCGGGGCAACTGCTGGCTTTACCGCTCCGGGCGTCAGACCCGCGGCGTATGCCTTTGCCTCTCGCTCACGGCTTCGCAGGGTCGCGCGAGGCAAAGGCATACGCCGCGGGTCTGACGGCGCGGGCTTGCCAACGAGTTTTGGCTAATAGATTGGTTTGTGTGCCGCCCCTTTTGGGGCGGCGCGTTTTTGTGTGGGGTCCCTGTCTCCACACTTTCCGTCAAGCTTTTGGTTAGATTTTGGTCAGTCGGCGTAAGGGCGGAAGGTCAAAAGATTGCTGGCGAAAAAAGCTCAGAGAAAGT
Source organism: uncultured Collinsella sp. (assembly GCA_958405565.1). Lineage (GTDB taxonomy): Bacteria > Actinomycetota > Coriobacteriia > Coriobacteriales > Coriobacteriaceae > Collinsella. The sequence continues at coordinate 1,124 of CATYEN010000039.1, forward strand.
GCCGGTAGGGGAGTTGTTGAGCTTTTCGACAGCTTTTTGCCAAAAGATTCTTTATGGCCATTGCCGCGGATTTCGTTGCCGTGGCCGCGATGGTGCGGGATGCTGGGCGCAAGCGTCGAATGCTCCGATTTTGGAGGCCAGCATGGATCTGTTTCTTGAGACTCCGCAGCAACAAGCTGAGCGCATGCTGCGTCAGCAGCAACGACTCATGGAGATGCAAATGCAGGGGGCGGCAGCCCAGCCCTTTGCGCAAAATGTCGTGCCCGCTGCTGTACCTGCAGCTGTGCCCGGGTGTGAACCGGCGCCAGAGGCCTATTCCGTACAGCAAGATTCATATGCGCAGGAACTCGCGTTCGACAAACGCCGCGCGCGCCGCCGCCGTTTGGGCCAGCGCCTGCGCACATTGGCGATGATCGTGCTCATCCCGCTGGGGCTTGCGGCCATCTTTCTGGCGTCGTATGCCCTCACGTGCATCCTCAACGGCGCATCGCCCAACGAGGTGCTTGAGCACTTGGCAGCTCTCGGTCAGCGCCTAGGCGATGTCGCAACAACCATCTGCGCCGGCTGGGAGAGTTAGCGTTTGTCACTTTAGGACTTCTAGGGAGTAAGGATTATCGCCACGAGTGGAATCCTTGAATCTTGCGGGTCATGTCGTGCGACTAAATAGTATTATTTAAAATAAATAATAATAGCAAATGAACGGAGGGGCTCGGTTGAATCTGACCTTTGAGGGATTCTTAAAAGGCTATTGCCGAGAGCTATCCGGACAGCAGTCACTGAGTTTTAGAAAGCTGGTTGAGCAGGCGACGACGGTTGCGCCGCGCGTGGCGGAGCCTCTGTTTTTGCTTGCTTTGGCGCAAGGAAAAGCCGAATACGTTCTGGGTTTATCCGAGGGCTCGTGGATGGAAGAGGATTACCGAGACGTTTTGTCCTTGTACGGTCAAGCGGGTAACATAATATCTTTATGCGCCAAAAGTGAGCTTCCTAATCGTTATGCCAACGTTTGGCGTGCGTATAGAGCGGTGAAGGAAAAGCCGGTGGCGAACAGAAGGATCAACGCCCTGATGCGAAAAAGAATACTGGAAGCATTGGAGGAATCGGGCGTAACGCGCTATGGCCTCTGCCGTGCTCTGCATCTGAATAAAGGAAACGTATACGCATACTTGGCCGGCGATGACTCAAAGGTGAGCAGGGAGACGGCGCGCCGCATTATGGAATATGCGGAGGAGAGGGGCACCCAAGAAGGGGCCGGCCGCCCGGTGCGTGTGGCGGGGTAAGATTAATCGCGGTTTTGATTGGTGCTCGATTGGGTTTGTTGGGCGGAGTTTATGTCTGCTATTGATATTGTGCTTGTTGTGATCGCCTTGGTGGCGGTGGGGGTTGCTGTGGCTTGCGCCCTCCAGCTCAAGAGCCTGCGTGCCGAGCTGCGGGAGCGTGGCGACAGTAGCGCGGAAACGCTGGCAGCGCTCGAGCAGGCCAACAGCACGCTCGACACCCTGAACGTCGCGTTGGCCGAAACCCGCCGCACGGCAAATGCCATCGCGCAGCAGCAGACGACCGATGCCGCCGTAGAGCAGCAGCGCTACCTGACCATTGCGCGCGAGTTCTCGCAGGCCGGCGACCGCATGGATGACCTGCGCCGCGAGACGGCCCAACAGCTTGGCGCCAACCGCGAAGGCATCGAGCACCGCCTGGACAAGGTGCGCGAGACGGTCGATGCTCAGCTGGGCGCCATCCGCAAAGACAACAACGTGCAGCTCGACCAAATGCGTGCGACGGTGGACGAGAAGCTCTCTCGCACGCTCAACGACCGACTGTCGGCATCGTTTAAGCAGGTGAGCGACCAGCTCGAGGCCGTGTACAAGGGCCTGGGCGACATGCAGTCTATCGCCACCGGCGTGGGCGACCTTAAGCGCGTGCTGGGCAATGTCAAGGCGCGTGGCATTTTGGGCGAGGTGCAGCTGGGTGCAATCCTGGCGGATATCCTCACACCCGATCAGTATCTGGAAAACGTCGCCACCAAGCCTGGTGCCTCGGAGCGGGTTGAGTTTGCCGTCAAGCTGCCGGTGGACGAGGGCGATCCCGTGCTTCTGCCGATTGACTCCAAGTTTCCGGGCGACGCGTACGAGCATCTGCTCGACGCCCAGGAGTCTGGTGACGCTGAGGCCGTCGCCGCAGCGCGCAAGACGCTTGATATGATGGTGAAACGCGAGGCTAAGGACATCTGCGAAAAGTACCTGAGTGTGCCGGCAACGACCAACTTTGGCATCATGTTCGTGCCGTTTGAGGGACTGTACGCCGAGGTCGTCAGCCGTCCCGGGCTTATCGAGACCCTGGGCCGCGACTATCACGTCAACGTTGCCGGCCCCAGCACCATGGCGGCCATCCTCAATAGTCTGCAGATGAGCTACCAGACATTTAAGTTGCAAAAACGCACCGATGACGTGCTGCGCGTGCTTTCTGCCGTCAAGGCCGAGCTGCCGCGCTATCAGGCGGCGCTGCGCCGCGCCCAGCAGCAGATCGAGACCGCGGGTAAAACGGTCGAGGGCATCATCACCACGCGCACCAACGTCATGGAGCGCAAGCTCAAGGACATCGACGCGCTGGAAGACGCGCGGGAGGCCGATGCGATTTTGGGCTTGGAGTCCGCAGGCCTGCTCGCAGACCAAAAAGACGAGGACTAGCTGCATCTGACGGCGGGGCGCCTGTGCAAGCACGGCGCGGGCGCTTTTCGCATCGCGCTTGCCTGAAGTGCGCTTCAATGTGCAACAATGGCGTTTCGCCCTATCAGATGCGAAAGGAAGCCCATGTCTCAGAGAAGCACCAGCCCGCTCAGTCGCTCCACCGTGCGCCGCACGCTGCAGCGGTTTTGGGGTGTGACGCGCACGCAGCCGCTGATTGTCTTTCTCTCGGTGTTCTCGTCGGCGGGCTACATCTTTTTGCTGACGTTTGCCAATACCTATGTGATGGCCCTCATTGTCGACCGCGTTCAAGCCGGTCCCGTGGCGGGTGACCAGGTGTTTGAGGTCTTCGGCCCCTATATCCTGGCGCTCGTACTTGTTAACCTGGTGGGTCAGATCCTCTCCAAGTTACAGGACTACACCGTCTACAAGCTCGAGATCGCAGGCAACTATCACCTGGCGCGTCTGTGCTTCGACACGCTCTCCAACCAATCCATGACATTCCACACCAGCCGCTTTGGCGGATCGCTCGTGAGCCAGACGAGCCGTTTTATGAGCGGCTACACGGGTCTGGTGGACGTGACGGTGTATTCGCTCATCCCCACTATCACCTCGGTCATTTGCACGGTGGCGGCGCTCGCTCCAGTGGTGCCCACATTTACCGTGATCCTGGTGGGCATCATGGTCGTCTACATTGCGTTTGTCTGGCTTATGTACAAGCGCATCATGCCGCTTTCGGCCGCGACGTCCGCCGCGCAGAACAAGCTCTCGGGCGTGCTCTCCGACGCGGTCACGAACATCTTGGCCGTCAAGACCTGCGGGCGCGAGGACTTTGAACGCGATCTGTTCGACACCGCCGACCGCGCCGCGCGCGATGCCGAGACGGTCTCGATGCACGCCATGATGCAGCGCAACTTTACGACCTCGGGCCTTATCGTCATCACCATGGCCGTGGTGAGTGCGTTCGTGGCGGGCGGCAACGCGTGGTTTGGCATCTCGGCCGGCTCGCTCGTCATGATTTTTACCTACACCTATAACCTCACCATGCGTCTGAACTACGTGAGTTCCATGATGCAGCGTATCAACCGCGCTTTGGGCGATGCGGCCGAGATGACGCGCGTGCTGGACGAGCCACGTTTGGTGGCAGACGACCCGGACGCCCCTGAGCTCAAAGTAACCGAGGGCGCGATTGATTTTGAGCACCTGAGCTTTGCGTACCGTGACGCTGCGGCGGGCGAGAACGTGTTCGATGACCTGACGCTTCATGTGGCGGCGGGCCAGCGCGTGGGCCTGGTGGGCAAATCGGGCTCGGGTAAGACGACGCTTACCAAGCTGCTGCTGCGCCTGGACGATGTTCAGGGCGGCCGCGTGCTCGTGGACGGTCAGGATGTCTCGCGCTGCACGCAGCAAAGTCTGCGCCGCCAGGTTGCCTACGTGCCGCAGGAGGCGCTGCTGTTCCACCGCTCCATTCGCGAAAACATTGCCTACGGTCGTCCCAACGCCACTGATGAGCAGATTCGCGAGGCCGCGCGCCTGGCCAACGCCCTGGAGTTTATCGACCGCTTGCCTCGTGGCTTTGACACCATGGTGGGCGAGCGCGGCGTCAAGCTCTCGGGCGGCCAGCGTCAGCGCGTGGCTATCGCCCGCGCGATTCTCACCGACGCGCCGATTCTGGTGCTCGACGAGGCGACCTCTGCCCTGGACAGCGAGTCCGAGGCGCTGGTGCAGGAGGCGCTCGAAAACCTGATGCGTGGACGTACCTCCATTGTGGTGGCGCACCGCCTGTCCACCGTGGCGGCGCTCGACCGTATTGTGGTGCTGGCCGATGGCGAGATCGTCGAGGACGGCACGCATACGCAGCTTGTCGAGGCAGGTGGCGAGTACGCGAGCCTGTGGAGCCGTCAGACCGGCGCATTCTTGGAGGCGTAAGCGTCTCGGACGTGGGACAATCGTTTCCGTGAAGTTATGTTTCTGCCGAGCCGAGGAGTCGTTATGCCACGCGAGACCAATGCCGCCAAGCGCGAGCGCGCCATCGAGGTGTGCGAGCGCCTCAACCGTCGCTATGGCCCAGTCGAGTGCTTTTTGGACCACGAGAATCCCTTCCGCCTGCTGATCGCGGTGCTACTCTCGGCGCAAACGACCGACGCGCAGGTCAACAAGGTGACGCCGCGACTGTTTGCCCAGTGGCCCACGCCCGAGGCCATGGCCGGGGCGAGCGTGGCTGACGTGGCAGACATCATCAAGTCACTCGGCTTCTACAAGAGCAAAGCCAAGCATGCCGTCGAGGCCGCGCAGATGATCGTCGCCGACTATGGCGGCGAGGTGCCGGCTGACATGAAGGAGCTTGTAAAGCTGCCGGGCGTGGGACGCAAGACGGCGAACATCGTGCTCAACGTGGGGTATGGCATCGTGGAGGGCATTGCGGTGGACACGCACGTCAACCGCATTGCGCACCGCCTGATGTTGAGTCCCAAGACGCATGCCAAGGAGCCGCTCAAGACCGAGCAGGATCTGCTCAAGATTTTGCCGCACGAATATTGGAAGTCGGTCAACCATCAGTGGATTACCTTCGGTCGCGAGATTTGCGACGCCCGCAAACCCAAGTGCGGCGAGTGTCCGCTGGCAGATTTGTGCCCCAGCGTGCGCGTGACGGGGTAGGGCGGAACGCATCTTCGTCTGGCGTTTTTTGCGGGGCCGGGTTTGCCCTTGAGCCGGAGTTCTCTCCATGCGCTACCATGACAAGCAATGATTTTTGACGAACGACCCGCCGAGCTTGCCCCGGCGGGCTTTTGGCGTTGCGATGCCGGAGGAACAGCATGCTCATTCACCGTATAGCTGCGCAGCTCTACACTGCCGAGGCGCTGCAGACCGTCGAGGCCGGACTCGATGCCGGCGAGGACGTGACGCTGGCCGTGTCGCAGTCGGGTCGCACGCTTATGGCCGCCGCCCAGTTTGCGCGTCGCCCGCGCCCCACGGTCTATATCGTGAGCGGCGAGGACGCGGCCGATCGCGCCGCGCGTAGCTTGGCGGCCTATGTGGGCCTGACGCACGTGTGTCGCTTCCCCGAGCGCAAGGACTATCCCTGGCGCGAGCAGGCGCCCGACGATGCCGTGGTGGCCCAACGCTGCGAGGCGCTGGGACGCATCGTGCGCGGCGACAACTGCATCATGGTCGCTTCGGCCCGCGCGCTGCTGCGTTGCGTGCCGCCGGTCGAGAGCCGCTACTGGGAGTCCACCACCTTTGCGGTGGGCGAGGAGATTCCCTTTGACGAGGTGCCGCAGCGCCTGGTGGGCATGGGCTACACCAATGCCGGCGCTGCCGACGTGCCTGGTCTGTTCCGCGTGTACGGCGATACCGTCGAGGTGTTCCCCGCGCAGGAAAAGGCGCCCGTGCGTATTGAGTTCTTCGGCGACGAGATCGACCGTATCCGCCGCATGGTGAGTTCCACGGGCCAGACCATCGGCAACGAGGACAGCATCGAGATCTTCCCCTGTCGCGAGTTGGCACTCACCGACGAGGCCGTCCATAACATGCACGTGGCGCTCTACCGCGCCAGCCAGGACGACAGCAAGCTGGCGGCGCTGCTCGAGATGGTGGACGCGCGCATCGTCACGCCCGAGCTCGACCGCTTTTTGCCGGTGATGTACGGCCAGACCGTGAGCCCGCTGTCGCATGTGAGCGGCAAGGCGCTCGTGGTGCTGTCCGAGCCGCGCTCGCTGTTCGACGACTGCCTGCGCGCCTACGAGGATATCGAGGCGCGCGCCGGCGAGGCGGGGGTCGATCGCCTAGATGGCCTGTACGTGCGTGCCCAGCAGCTCGACTTTGGTGCTCAGCAGCGCCTGAATTATGTGAGCCTTATCCGTGCCGGCGGTGCGGTGACCGCCGAGCTCAAGATTGAGCAGCCGGCAATCGCGGGTTCGGACAACCGCTTTATGACGCGCATCCAGGAGGTCGTGGGCAAGCGCTATGCCTGCGTGTTTGCCATTCCCGACCGCGGTGCGCGCGAGTCGATGGAGCTCACCTTTGGCGATGAGGGTATTACCTTTGAGGAGTCGCTGACGGCCGCGCCCGAAAACGCGGGCGCTATTGGCGACCGTGTGCGCGTGGCAGCGGCGGATTCTGCCGATCGTGCTGTCCGCCAGGATGCTCATGCTGCAATTCGCGAACGCAAGGCCGACCCGCTCAACGCCCGCTCGCTCGAGGCGGGTGCCGCCCAGGCTGCCGCCGGCGCCGCCGTGCCCACCATCTCGCGCGGACGCGTGACCTTTGTCGATGCCGCCTTGCCGCAGGGCGTGGTGGTGCCCGATGCCAACCTGGCCGTGTTCTCGATTGCCGACCTCAACGCCCGCATGGACGCCAATCGCGCGCGCAGCCGCCGCAAGGTTGATATTACGCAGATTACCTTCCCGTTTAAGCCGGGCGACTACGTGGTGCACGCCACCCACGGTATCGCGCTCTTTAGCGAGATCGCGCGCCAGGAAGTGGGCGGCAAGGAACGCGACTACTTTTTGCTGGAGTACGCCGACGGCGACAAGCTCTACGTGCCGCTGGAGCAGGTCGACCGCATTACGCGCTACGTTGGACCCGACGGCGACAAGCCGCGCCTGACCAGGCTCAATACTGCCGACTGGACGCGTGCCACCAACAAGGCGCGCAAGAATGCCAAAAAGTTGGCGTTTGACCTGGTCGACCTCTATACGCGTCGCTCGTCGATTACCGGCATCGCCTGCCCGCCCGATACGCCCGAGCAGATCGAGATGGAGCAGAGCTTTCCCTACGACGAGACGCGCGACCAGCTGGAGGCCATCGCCGACATTAAGGCCGACATGGAGGCGCCCAAGCCCATGGACCGTCTGCTGTGCGGCGACGTGGGCTTTGGCAAGACCGAGGTTGCCCTGCGCGCGGCGTTTAAGTGCGTGGATTCCGGCCGTCAGGTCATGGTGCTCTGCCCCACGACCATTCTGGCCCAGCAACACTACGAGACGTTCTTTGAGCGCTTTGCCCCGTTTGGCCTGGAGGTCGAGGTGCTCAGCCGCTTCCGCACGCCGGCGCAGCAAAAGCGAGCGCTCAAGGCATTTGCCGAGGGCGGGATCGACGTGCTCATCGGTACGCACCGTCTGCTTTCGGCCGACGTGAACCCCAAGAACTTGGGCCTGGTGATTATCGACGAGGAGCAGCGTTTTGGCGTACAGCACAAGGAGCAGCTCAAGAACCTGCGCGAGCAGATCGACGTGCTCACGCTTTCGGCAACGCCCATTCCGCGAACCATGCAGATGGCCACGAGCGGCGTACGCGACATGAGCCTGATCACCACGCCGCCGACCGGGCGCCGTCCCGTGATCGTGCACGTGGGGGAGTACGACCCCGACGTGGTGAGCGCGGCGATTCGCCTGGAAGTGGGCCGCGGCGGTCAGGTGTACTACGTGTCCAACCGCGTCAAGACCATCGACGACGCCGTGGCGCGCGTGCACGAGGCCGCGCCCGAGGCGCGCGTGGGCGTGGCGCACGGCAAGATGAGCCCGCGCGAGGTCGAGGACGTGATGATCGAGTTCGCGACCAAGAAGATCGACGTGCTCATCGCCACGACCATCGTGGAGAGCGGCATCGACAACGCGACGGCCAACACGCTCATCATCGAGGATTCGCAGCGCCTGGGCCTGGCGCAGCTTTACCAGCTCAAGGGCCGCGTTGGCCGCTCGGCCACGCAGGCATACGCGTACTTTATGTTCCCCGGCGAGCTGCCGCTGACCGAGGAGGCCACGGCGCGCCTGACCGCGCTTTCCGAGTTCCAGGACCTGGGCAGCGGCATGCGCATTGCCATGCGCGACCTGGAGATCCGCGGCGCCGGCTCGCTTATGGGTGCCGAGCAGCACGGTAACCTGTCGAGCGTGGGCTTTGACCTGTTTACGCAGATGCTGGGACAGGCCGTGGCCGAGGCGCGCGGCGATGACGACGCCGGCGTGGAGGCGGCGAGCGTGGGCATCAACCTGCCGGCCGACTACTTCTTGTCCGAGGAATATATGCCGGCGGTGGACCAGCGCGTGCTCGTGTACCGCAAGCTCGCGGCGGCTGAGGACCTGGAGAGTGTCGACGAGGTGCAGGAGGAGACCGAGGCCGCGCATGGTGAGCTGCCGCTGGCGGGACTCAACCTGTTCAACCGCGCGCGCATCCGCATTCGCGGCGAGCGCCTGGGGCTCGAGAGCGTCACGCTCAGCGGTGGGCGCATTACCTTCCTGGGGGTTGACGTTCCCAAGAAGGTAGCCTTTGAGTTCAAGAATCGCTATGGCGCGGTGAACTTCCCCAAGAGCCGCAAGCTGTCGGTGCCCTACAAGGCGGGCGCCGGTGCGGGCAGCGGCCTGGGCCGAGGTCTCGACGCCAACGACGGCACCGGCCCGGTGGCGGCCGCGCTCATGCTACTGCAGCAGCTGGGCGCGACTGACGATGACTAACGGGTCGACGCTGCAAACGCCCCATTTGGGCAATCTGACCCCATCGAAAGGAAAGCATGTTCGGGTATATCTATAAGAAAGATGCCGCCATGATCGCGGTTGTCCTGTGCCTTTGTCTGGGCGTGGGTAGCTTCTTTGATTATCAGATCTCGAGCGCGCTGTTCAACTCGTCTAGCCTGTTTGGCCGCTTTGTCGAGGCGGCCGGCGAGCTGCCGTTCGAGCTGACGGCGAGCGTCGCGGGCATTATGCTCGTGCGCTCGGCACGTCCCGATTCCAAGGCGAGCAAGTGGCTCGCCGCGCTGGGCGTTCTGATCAACGTAGGCCTGGTCGGCTATGAGATTATCGGATCGCTGCGCGTCGGCGGCAAGCTTATTGCGTTTCAGCTGGTTCTGACGTTTGCATTGGTCATCGCGGCCAACCTCATCGCCTATCGCCTCACGCGCGACACCGACTCCGACGAGCTCACACGCTGGGCGCTGATGGTGCTCGCCGTGTGGGTCGCGCAAGCCATCATCCTCAACGTGATCGTCAAGCCGCTATGGTCGCGCCCGCGCATGCGCGTGATCGAGGTTACGCCGGGGCTCGATTTTCAGCCGTGGTGGGTGATCGGCAATCCTGACAAGTGGACTTACATCGCCGCCGGCGTGATCAAGGACGGCTTTAAGTCGTTTGCGAGCGGGCACACCGCGCATGCGGCTATCGGCCTTATGCTCGCTGGGCTTCCCGCGGCTGCCTTTACGGAAAAGCCGTCGCGTCATCGCGTGGTCTTTTGGGTGGCGGCGGCCGTCGCGGCGCTCGTCGCCTTTGGTCGTATTGTGATCGGCGCACATTTTTTGACCGATGTGAGCTGCGGCTTTGCCCTGGTGTTGGCACTTGAGTGCCTTGCCGCGCGCATTGCCTATCCGCACGGCGTACAATAGCTCCACCTGAATCATCTGGCCGATATCCGGTAAGAGAGGATTGCCATGCTCGCGTTCAACAACGATTATTCCCACGGTGCGCACCCGGCGGTGCTGCAGGCACTCGTCGACACCAACATGGAGCCGCAGCCCGGCTATGGTACCGACACGCACACCGAGCGTGCCAAGCAGCTTATCCGTGAGGCTTGTCAGGCGCCCGATGCCGTTGTGTTCTTGCTGGTGGGCGGCACGCAGACCAACGCGACGGTAATCGACATGCTGCTCGCTCCGTACGAGGGCGTCGTTGCCGCCGAGACCGGCCACGTTGCTTGCCATGAGGCAGGCGCCATCGAGTTTGGCGGCCACAAGGTGCTCACCATCCCCGGTTACGAGGGCAAGATGCACGCCGAGGATCTCGAGAACTATATTCAGGTGTTTTACGAGAACGAGAGCTACGAGCACACGGTGTTCCCGGGTGCCGTGTACGTGAGTCTGTCGACCGAATACGGCACGCTGTATTCCAAGGCCGAGCTCGCGGCGATTCACGCGGTGTGCCAGAAGCGCGAGATTCCGCTGTTTGTGGATGGTGCCCGCCTGGCCTATGCGCTGGCGGCCGATGAGTGCGACATCACCCTGCCCGAGCTGGCGCAGCTGTGCGATGTGTTCTACATCGGCGGCACCAAGTGCGGCGCGCTTTGCGGCGAGGCAGTGGTGTTCTGCGGCATGCATGCCCCGGCGCATCCCATTCCGCGCATTAAGCAGCACGGCGCGCTGCTGGCCAAGGGCCGCCTGACGGGCGTGCAGTTTGAGGCGCTCTTTACCGACGGCTTGTATTTTGAGATTGGTCGCCAGGCAATCGAAACCGCGCAGGCGCTTCGTCGCGTGCTGCACGAGCGCGGCTACCAGTTCTTCTTGGAGACGCCTACGAACCAGCAGTTCGTGATTCTGCCCAACGAGGACATGGCCCGCATTCGCGAGCATGCCTCGATCGAGTACTGGGAAAAGTACGACGAGACCCACACGGTGGTGCGCTTTTGCACCAGCTGGGCCACGACGCAGGAGGACATCGACGCGCTGGCGGCTGTCCTGTAGCTTGATGTAATGACGAGGGCCGTCCTACGCCTGGGTTTGGCGCAGGGCGGCCTTTGCTTTTGTGGGGGAAGGGTTGTATGACCGAGATGCCCGAGCCTGCGATTCGCCTGGCGACGCCCGACGATGCGCCGGCGTTGCTTGCCATCTATGAGCCGTATGTGCGCCAGACGGCGATTACCTGCGAATACGAGGTGCCGAGCGTTGAGGAGTTCGCCGGGCGCATCGAGCGTACGCTCAAGCGCTATCCGTATCTGGTGATGGAGCTGGACGGGCGCCCGGTAGGCTATGCCTATGTGAGCCCGCTCAACAGCCGCGAGGCATACGACTGGTCGGTCGAGACGTCGATCTACCTGGCGCGCGACGTGCGTCACGGCGGGCTGGGCCGCAAGCTGCACGATGCGCTCAAGCAGTGCCTGGTCGCGATGGGCATCACCAACATGTGCGCGCTCATCGCCGTGCCGCACGATAAGGACGACGAGTACCTGACGCACAACAGCCAGGACTTCCATGCCCATATGGGGTATCGCCTGGTGGGCGCCTTCGATCGCTGCGCCCAAAAGTTCGGCCGCTGGTACGACATGTGCTGGATGGAGCTGGTCCTGGCCGAACGCGTCCCCAACCAACCCAAACCAACCTGGTTCCCCGACCTCCTCGCCTAAAACCACCACGAAGGTGCCTGTCCCCTTTGTGGTGGTTTTGGTTTGAGTTAGCCGATGGGCTCGGTGTATTTGGCGCGGTCGGTTCGTTGGATGCGCTTGGAGACGTGGAGCGGGCGGCCGTCGGTGTCGTAGACGTAGTCGGTGATTAGGATCAGCGCCTGCCCGCGCTCGACGTTGAGCAAAAACGCCTCGTTTTGCGAGGCATAGCACACCTCAAAGGTCTTATGCCCCTGCGCCGGTGCGCGATGGAACTCCTGTCGCAGCGTGGCGTAGAGCGAACCGTTGATATCGCGATCGATGAGCGTCTCGAAGCTTGGCGGCAGGTAGGTGGTCTCCAGGCACAGCGGCGCGTCGTCCAGGTAGCGCAGGCGGACAAGCTTGACGAGCTTGCTGCCCACGGTGGCGTCAAAGAACTTGGCCACACTGCCCGTTGCCTTGGTAAAGCCCGAGTCCACCGTGCGCGTTGTGGGCTTCATACCCTGGCCCTGGACCTGTGCCGTGTAGCTCGAAAACACCAGGTTGTTCTCATGCAGCGCCGGCGTGCCGGCCACAAAGGCACCGCGCCCGCGCTCGGTGCGTACCAGGCCCTCATCAACGAGCACCTTAAGGGCATGGCGCACGGTGCTACGCGACAGACCCGATTCGTCCATGAGTTCCATCTCGGACGGCAGTTTGTCTCCGCGCGCGTAGGTGCCGGCGGCGATGCGGTCGCGCAGCATGCCCGCCAAGCGCTCGTATTGGGCCAGTTTCTTTTCAGACGAGGCATTCATGCGATCAACCTGTATCTAACTTGTATGCTTGCATAATCAAGCATGTATCCAATACAACAATAAAACTGCTGGTAACGAGTTATCGAAAACCGCATCAGCAAAATTTCTAAGACAAATATAGCATACAACTAGTCGACATCGCTAAAACATGTATGTAACTTGTATGCCATCGACAGCATCAAACGAGAAGAAAGGCTGATGCACGATGACTACTCAGGAACAGGTTAAGGACGTCGTTTCCCAGGTTTTGGCTGACAAGGCAGACAAGGGCGGCATCAAGCGCGTCGTGTGGATCGGCGCCGGCGGATCCAACGGCGGCAACTATCCTGCCCAGTACTTTATGGAGCACGAGGCCACGCAGGTCGTGAGCTCCAGCTACACCAGCAACGAGTTCGTGCACGCCACCCCGGCCTACGTCAACGAGAACGCCCTGGCCGTCGTCGTGTCCATGCGCGGCACCAAGGAGACCATCGTCGCCGCCCAGGTCGCCAAGGACCACGGCGCCAGCACCATCGCCATCTATGTTGACGAGTCCGGCCTCACCGAGGTCTGCGACTACAAGATCCAGTACGACAGCCTTGCCATCGACGAGTCTTGCATGGGCCGCACCAACTCCGCCGTCGTGACCATGATTGCCATGGAGCTCACGCAGCAGACCGAGGGCTATGCCGAGTATGAGACCGCCATGGCCGCCTTCGACCTGGTCGACCCCATCTATCGCAAGGCCGTCGAGTACACTCGTCCGCTCGCTGCCAAGTGGGCCGAGCAGAACGCCGACAAGCCCTGCATCAACGTCATGGCTCAGGGCCCGCTCTTTGGTGCCGCCTACGTCTTTAGCATCTGCAATGTGCAGGAGATGCTGCAGATCGACTCCTGCACCATCAACACCTGCGACTTCTTCCACGGCCCCTTCGAGATCCTGGACAAGCGCACCTCGCTGTTCCAGCTCATCAGCGTCGGCCGCAGCCGCTGCAACGACGAGCGCGGCATTCGCTTTGTCAACCAGTACGGTGGCGAGCGCGTCTACCAGCTCGACGCCAAGGAGCTCGGCCTCAACGACATCAAGGACAGCGTGAGCGAGTACTTCAACCACCTGATCTTTGCCCCGATCCTCAACAACGTCTACATGCGTGCGCTCTCCGCCGTCACCCACAAGGACTACATGACGCGCCGTTACATGTGGAAGCTGGATTACTAAGGGATAGAGCGGCCTAACAGCCCAATACCCCTCATAAGTTGCGGTGGAATAGTTCCTGTTTGGGGGCGTGAAGCCTCTGTTTGAGAACTATTTCACCGCAACTGTTAGAGCGGCACTTGGGGACGTTCCCTTTCTGCCGGCAGTTGGGGGCACTCCTTGTTTCAAAAGTTTCCCGCTCACCGATTTGTGTCTTGAAAAATGTATATAACGACTATAACGTAGTATGAAACATATTGGAAACAATATCGAGGGGGCTGCGTTGAAGAAAAGCAATCTGGGCTATGTGCTGGTGCTGATTGCCGCGCTTATGTGGGGCAGCATCGGAATCTTTGTAAACGGCATCTCGGCCATGGGTGTTTCGTCTCAGAGCATGGCGGCCTTTCGCCTGTTGTCAGGTGCCGTCTTAATGGCTCCGGTCTTGGCATTTATGGGTTGCCAGGGAGGTGCTCGTGAGGGAAAAGTCTCGGGTCCCCTGGCTCTGTTCAAGGCAAGTCCTAAAGAGCTTGTTCCCTGCGCGCTTGTCGGTATAGTCGGTTTAGCCGTCGCCAACACCTGCTATTACGAGTGCATGGGCGAGGTGGGCATGTCCACGGCCTCGGTGCTGCTCTATACCTCGCCGGTGTTTGGCGTCATGCTCGGCCGCGTGCTTTATCGCGAGGGCGTGACCCCCAATAAGCTCGTCGCCATCATCTTTAACATTGTGGGTTGCGTGCTCGCGGTGACGAGCGGCGACCTGTCCGGTTTCCATTTCTCGACTTGGGGCGTCGCGTCGGGTGTGATCGCCGGACTTTGCGGTGCGCTGCTGGCGGTGTTTAGCCGCATGGCCACCAAGACGCTGCATCCGCTGGCGGTGACGTTTTGGGGCTTTGTCTTTGGCGGATGCTTTATGGCAGTGCTTTCGGCTCCGTGGTCCGATGTAGCCGCGGCAATGTCCCCGCAGCTCATTCTGCTGTTCGCGGGCTTTGGCTTTATTCCGACGGCTCTTGCGTACATCTTCTATATGCAGGGCCTTTCGATGGATCTTGAGACGTCGAAGGTGCCGGTCGTGGCTTCGTTCGAAACCGTGGCGACCGTTCTGGTCGGCATTGGTGTCTACGCCGAGTCCGCCGGCGCGATCAAAGTCCTGGGCATTGTGCTGGTGCTCATGTCCATCCTGATCATGAACACCGACTTCTCCAAGCTGCGCAACAGTGCCTTTGTCGGCCATATCGTTGAGAGCATGACCTTTAAGCCCAACGCGTGGTGGACGGAGAAATCGCAGGACATGGATCTGTTCCGCGAGCGCACGGGCATTGCGCTGGAGCCCACCGTTCAGGAAAGCCCCTGGTACTTCGTGCGATAGGGGATTGCGCGCGGCGGTTGACCTGGGGTTATCCAGCCAGCGCCGGCCTGCTCGGCTCCAACGTTTCAAGTACGTTAAACCCGTCAACGGTCGATTTTCACCCGCGAGCGGTCTTTATACTAATTAGCAATATAAGCAACGTATAAGACGTTATAATGACCATAACGAAAAGGAGGAGGCAAGATGAATCAGATCATTCTCGCATCTCATGGCGGCCTGGCTGCAGGCGCCAAAGACACGCTCGAGATGGTTCTCGGCGACGTGTCGAACGTCCACGTCGTGTCGCTTGCTCGTGACGACAAGGAGCCCATCACCAATAAGGTGGACGCCATGATCGCCACGTTCAACGCGGACGACACCGTCTATGTGCTGACCGATATGCTCGGCAGCTCGGTCAACAACAGCATGGTCGAGCTTTCCAAGAACGGCACGAAGTTCACGGTTGTCAGCGGTTTCAACATTCCGCTGGCGCTGACGCTCGCTATGAGCCCCGCCCCCGTCAAGGGTGCCGAGCTCGCGGCCCTCATCAACGAGGCTCGCACCGGTCTGACCAACCCCAACGCACCGGTCGAGGTCGCCGCGGCTCCCGCCAAGAAGGCCAAGGCGTCCCGTCACAGCTCCGGTCCCGCCAAGATCGTCCTCGCACGTCTTGACTACCGTCTGCTGCATGGCCAGGTCGTCT
Source organism: uncultured Collinsella sp. (assembly GCA_958405565.1). GTDB lineage: Bacteria > Actinomycetota > Coriobacteriia > Coriobacteriales > Coriobacteriaceae > Collinsella. Next base: position 16,896 of record CATYEN010000039.1, read on the forward strand.
TTACCTGGACCACCAAGGTTCAGGCCGAGCGCATCATCGTCGTCGACAACGCTGCCGCCAACGATGACATCAAGAAGGGCGCTCTTAAGCTGGCCAAGCCTCAGGGCGTGCGCCTGAACGTCTTCACCGTCGAGCGTGCCCTCGCCAAGATGGACAAGCTCAACACCCTCGGCGAGCGCGTCATGTTCGTCTTTGGTAACACGGCTGAGATGCTGCAGTTCTGCCAGGGCTACAAGCTCGACGCCATCAACCTGGGCGCCACCGCCAACCACGACGGTGCCGATCAGGTCGGCGGCAAGGACAGCTCCGTCTTCCTCGACGCCACCCAGAAGGCCGACGTCAACCAGCTGCTCGACATGGGCATCAAGCTCTACGTCCAGCAGACCCCTACGTATCAGAGCGTCGACATCGACGCCAAGCTGTAATCAACCAGGCTTTTGCCTGACTGAAAGGAGAAGGGTATGAATACGTTCATCAGTGCGGTGCTCGTCGGCCTCGTCGGCGTGTTCTGCATGTGGGACTCCCGCCTGCTCGGTCGTCTTAACTTCGAGCAGCCTCTCGTTGGCGCTACGCTCGTCGGTCTGCTGCTGGGCGATGTGCCCACCGGCCTTGCCGTCGGTGCCGCCGTCGAGCTCGTGTCCATGGGTCTGGTGCAGGTCGGCGCCGCCGTTCCGCCCGATATGGTCCTGGGCGGCATCGTGGCCGCTGCCTTTGCGTGCCTGACCGATGCTTCCGCCGAGACCGCCATGACGATCGCCATCCCGGTCGCCGTCCTGGGTCAGCTCCTCGGCATCGTGTTCCGTTCCATCATCGCCGCCCTCACCCATGTGGCAGATAGCGCGATCGATAACGGAAAGTTCAAGACCGCTTACCGTATGCACATCTGCGCCGGCTCCGGTCTGTACGCCGTCATGTACTTCCTGCCGATCTTCCTCGCCGTCTTTGTTGGCACCGACCTGGTTCAGGCCATCGTCAACATGGTTCCCGAGTGGCTGTCCACTGGTCTTAACGTTTCGACCAAGATCATGACCGCCTACGGCTTGGCCCTGCTGCTCACCATGATGATCAAGAAGGGTATGACTCCGTTCCTGTTCATCGGTTTCCTGCTCGCCGCTTACCTCAACCTGTCCGTCATCGCGGTCGCTCTGATCGGTGTGTGCCTGGCTGTCGTCTTCATGGGCTTCAAGTTCAACGGTTCCCATGCAGCCGCCGGTGTCGATTCCGACTACGATCCGCTCGAAGACGACGAAGACTAAGGAGGAACACACTATGGCAACCGCAACCAAGGACGTGTCCCTGAACAAGAAGGTCAGCCAGTTCTTCTGGCGCTCCTGGGCCATCCAGGCCTCTTGGAACTACGAGCGTCAGATGAACATGGGCTTCCTCTACGGCATGGTTCCCACGCTCGATCGCCTCTATCCGGACGAGTCCGACCCCAAGCAGCTCGCTGCTAAGAAAGAGGCTTACCACCGTCACATGGCGTTCTACAACTGCACCCCGCAGACGAGCGCTTTCATCCTGGGCCTCTCCGCCTCCATGGAGGAGGAGTACGCCAAGGATCCCGAGAACTTCGATCCCGATTCGATCAACGCGGTCAAGACCTCCCTCATGGGTCCGCTTTCCGGTATTGGTGACTCCTTCTTCCAGGGCACCATCCGCGTTATCGCCTTTGGCCTGGGCGTTCAGCTGGCTCAGCAGGGCTCCATCATGGGCCCGATCCTGGCCATGCTCATCTCCATCGTCCCCTCCGTGCTGATCACTTGGTTCGCAGCCAAGATGGGCTATCAGGGCGGCCACGAGTACCTGAGCAAGCTTCAGGGCGGCGACCTCATGGAGAAGCTCATGTATGTCTGCGGCATCGTGGGTCTTATGTCCGTGGGCGGCATGATCGCTACGCTGATCGGCGCCACCACCCCGCTGCAGTTCGCTGACGGCACCGTCGTGATCCAGGACATCCTGGACGGCATGATGCCCCAGATGATCTCCCTTGGCCTCACCGGCCTTATGTACTGGCTCATCAAGAAGAACGTCAACACCGGTTGGCTTCTCGTGATCGCCATCGTGGGCGGCATCGCCCTCTCCGCGGCCGGCATCCTGGCCTAGTCGCGACCAAGCGTCTAACCGCTTTCCCCGGGGAGCCTGCCTGGCATCCCATACCCCAGGCAGGCTCCCATCCCTAAATGTATCAAAGGGACAGTTCCTTTGATACATCCTCAACGGGCCGGCGACTCGGTCCAAATCACGGTAACCCTGCGTGCGTCCGGCAAAGTGGCGCCGCAAAAATCGAAAGGAATGTGTCAGATGTACGAGATCGACCTTAACCTCCCTAAGCAGATCGTCGCTGACGTCCTGTCCAACCACGAGATCCACAGCGTCGCCTTCGTCGGCTGCGGTGCTTCCATGTCCGACCTTTACCCCGCCAAGTACTTCCTGGCCAACAACACGGACAAGCTGAACGTTCAGATCTTCACCGCTAACGAGTTCAACTACGACACGCCTTCCTGGGTCAACGAGCACACCTTCGTGATCACCTGCTCCCTCGGTGGCTCCACGCCCGAGACCGTCGAGGCCAACAAGACCGCCAAGAAGCACAACTGCCCGGTCGTCTCCCTCACCAACAAGGCTGGCTCCGCTCTGACCGTCGATGCCGACCACGTCATCGTTCACGGCTTCCACGCCAACTACGCTGCCAAGTGCGAGAAGCCCGGCTATGCCATCGCTCTTGCTCTCGAGATCCTTCAGCAGACCGAGGGCTATGACCACTACGAGGACATGATCACCGGCCTCACCAACGTCTTCGATCTCTGCGAGAACGCCGCTCAGCACTGCAAGAAGCTCGCCAAGAAGTTCGCCGAGGACTTCAAGGACGACAAGATGATCTACTTCATGGCTTCCGGTGCCTCCGAGAAGATGGCTTATTCTCACGCCGCCTTCCTGTTCACCGAGATGCAGTGGATCGACGCCGCCGCCTACAACACCGGCGAGTACTTCCACGGCCCGTTCGAGGTTTCCACCGAGGGTAAGCCCTACGTCTTCTTCATGTCCGATGGCGCTACCCGTCCGATGGACGCCCGCGCCCTCACCTTCCTTGAGCGCATGGGCGCCAAGGTCGCTCTGATCGACTCCAAGGACTACGGCCTGGCTGACGCCGTGCCCGCGAGCGTCATCACCTACTTCAACCCGCTGCTGCACCTCGCCGTTATGCGTGAGTACGGCAACCAGATCGCCGAGGCCCGTCAGCACCCGCTGACCATGCGTCGCTACATGTGGAAGCTTTCCTACTAATAGGTTCCGCCGTTCTACCGAACGGCGGAGAGGCCGACGCTGCGCGAGCCTCTGTCGGACAATCTGCCGTTCAATTTCAAGGGCGCGACCGAAAGGTCAGCGCCCTTTCATTTCACGGCACCTTGTCACGACAGAGACTCGCTCGCTGACTTTGCTAATAACGGGGCGTTGAACTATATCGATGGCGTTGTGCGCTATTTGTCCCGGAGGAAAACTGTCAATTGTTTTAGGAGGTCGCCGTGATCAAGGCAGTGCTGTTTGATATGGACGGCGTGCTGGTCGATACCGAGTGGTTCTACAACCGTCGCCGCGTGGCGTTTATGGAAGAGAAGGGGTTCCATTTTGACGAGATCCCCGACCTTTCGGGGTCTAATGAGCCTGCCATTTGGCAGGCGCTGGTGCCCGACGATATTGAGCTGCGCGAGCGCCTGCGCGTGGAGTACAAGCAGGTCTACAGCCCGGACCACCCTGTTCCGTATGCCGAGCTACTCAACGAGCAGACGGAGCCAGTGATGCGCGAGCTGCACGAGCGCGGCGTGAAGTGTGCCATCGCAAGCTCGTCCTATCGCGAGCTCATTGACGAGCTGGTTGAGATTGCCGGTATCGCCGACGTGCTGGATTACACCATCAGCGGTCACGAGTGCAGCGCGTTTAAGCCTGACCCTGAGATCTACCTGCGTGCCATGAAAGCGCTGGGTGTGGAGCCTGCCGAGTGCCTGGTTATCGAGGATTCGCCTTTGGGCATCGAGGCTGGCAAGCGTTCCGGCGCCCGCGTCCTGGCGCTGCGTCCGCACGAGGGCGTCAACCTGGATCAGTCCGCCGCCGACGTTGTCATCGACAACCTGACCGACATCCTACCTGCCATTTAAGGACAGGTTTTACCTGCCATTTAGGGACAGGTTTATTTTGGCAGGTTTTATCTGGGCAAACGCCGAATTCGCCGTGAAGGGATCGCTCTCTTCACGGTGTTTTTCTTTTGAGCGACCTCACGGTCCTTCTGATGGTTGTCGAGAGAGGGTGAATTGAAGCGTCCCCGCACGCTCCATGCTACAATCGCGGGCATGCCCCACAACTATATCTGCCTTCGAAAGGAGCCTACGTGGCGAACGCCATCGATCAGCTCACGGACCGCGTGCTCGTGCTCGGCCGCCTTACCATCGTCCGCCGCGCTATTACCGCTGTGGCGGTCACCATTTCCGCCGTTCTCCAGACATTTCTGATCCAGGCGTTCATTCGGCCCGCCGACCTGCTTCCGAGCGGTCTTACCGGCGTCGCGGTCCTGCTCGATCGCGTTACCTCGCTCGGCGGCGTTCACATCGACATCTCGCTCGGTATGCTCGCGCTCAACATCCCCGTGGCGCTCCTATGCTGGAGCGGCATTAGCAAGCGCTTCGTAATCTTCTCGATGATGCAAGTTGTGCTCTCATCGCTGTTCCTCAACATCTTTCATTTCGCCCCGTTTTTGGGCGACAAGATCATGCTCATCATTTTTGGTGGCGTGGTCTCGGGTCTGGGTGCTGCCATCGCGCTCAAGTCCGGCGCATCCACCGGCGGCACCGACTTTATCGCGCTGTGGGTCTCCAACCACACGGGCAAGACCATCTGGGGCGTCATTTTTGGTTTCAACTGCTTTATCCTGGCGATCTTTGGTTTTATGTTTGGCTGGGACAAGGCGGCGTACTCCATCGTGTTCCAGTTTATTTCGACCAAGACCATCGACAGTTTCTATCGTCGCTACGACCGCGTGACGCTGCAGATCACGACGCGCAAGGCAGACGAGGTCATGACTGCCTATGTTGACCATTTTCAGCACGGCATTAGCTGTGCCGAGGTCATCGGCGGATACAGCCGCGAAAAGATGTACCTGCTGCATGCCGTTGTCTCGACCTACGAGAGCCAGGACATTATCAAACTGGTGTGCGACATTGATCCCGGCGCCGTGATCAACGTGTTCCACACGCTCAACTTTGTGGGCGGCTGGTGGGGCGGCCATGTCGACGAGCCCATGCCCACGGCCGTACCCGATCCCGATAAGCCCGCGCGCATGGCCAGCAGGCAGGCGCGCCTCATCGAGCAGGACAGCCTGCAGCAGGACGACGGCAAGTAAGGATTTGCTGTATGTGGTGTATCGTTTTATCAAACTGAGGTAACATATAAAAAGACGTTATATACGTATTAGTTATTTCGATATTTTGATAAGAGTGATCAGACATGCCTGCGCCCAAAAATGCACCGCTTTACCAGCAGATTTACGACGAAATTAAGGATGCGATCGAGAAAGGTGTTTATGCACCCAAGGAGCGTATTCCGTCCGAGCTCGAGCTTGCCGAGCAGTACGAGGTAAGCCGTATTACGGTGCGCCGCGCCGTCGAGGAATTGTGCTCCGATGGCTATCTGGTTAAGCAGCAGGGCCGCGGCACCTTTGTTTCCACGCCGCACATCAACCGCCAGTTCCATGCTTCGACGCTGCAGACGTTTACCGCGCTGTGTGCCGACAATGGCATGAAGGCGGGCGCACATGTGGTCGATCGCCAGATTGTGCCGGCACGTCAAAACGAGATGGAGTTCTTTGGCCTGCAGAAGGATGCGTTGCTGCTGCATATCAAGCGCGTGCGTACGGCCGACGGTGAGCCCATCTTTGAGGAGAACATCTTTGTGCCGTTTGACGCCTACCGTGAGCTGTTGACGGCCGATCTTGAGGACAAGTCGATTTTTGCCGAGGTCGAGCGTGTTGGCGGAACGCCGATTGTCTCGGTTGGCTACCGCACGGTCGAGGCCGTTCGCGCCAATGCCGAGCAGGCGGCTGAGCTGGGCATTGCTCCGCACGATCCACTGCTCAACCTGCGTGCCGGCTTTATCGGCCCCAATGGCGAGCCGGTCCTGATGGGTAAGCAGTACTACGTGGGATCGCGCTACGTTATGGTCATGTAGCTCTAGTTGCGCGGTTTTTCAAACCGCGCAACGGCTCGACGCTGCAAACGCCCCTAAGCG
>CATYEN010000040.1 GCA_958405565.1 uncultured Collinsella sp.
CTAGGCGAGGGCGGCCATGATGGTGCGGGCGACGCCGTCGTGGTCGTTGTCGTATTCGGTGACGGCGTCGGCGGCCTCGCGGTCTTCGGGCTCGGCGTTGATCATCCCCATGCCGTGGCCCGCTGCCTGCAGCATGGGGATGTCGTTGATGTTGTCGCCGAACGCCCAGACGTCGGCGAGACGCTCGCCCAGGTGCTCGCATAGCCACGTGAGGGCCGTTCCCTTGGTGGCGCCCTCGCCCATGACCTCGATATTCATGGCGTACGAACGCGTGACCTCAATTCCTCCGAGCGTGTCGAGCGCCGCCGCGATGGCGTCGCGATCGGCGGGGTCGTGCCAGTACATAGCGATGCGTTCGAGCGTCTCGACCTCGTCGATTTTGCTGTCGATATCCATGTCGATCGGCGTTCGTGTGCGCTTGAGCGAAGCCGCGATGTGGGGGTCGCCGCCGCAGAATTCGTCCAGGCGCGTGTAGAGCGAGCGGGGGAGGAAGCACTGCCCATCCGCGAAGATATCGAAGGTCACATCGTGGCCGGCGGCGATGCGACGGACGCGATGGGCAATGCCGCGATCGAGCGGACGGCTCAAAATGCGCGTGGCGCGCGAGGCATCGTTGGGCACATCGTCGTCGAGCTGCCAGACGCTGGCGCCATTGGCGCAGACGGCATAGTGCACGGCGGGATGGGCGAGGATGGGCTCAAAGATGCCCGACAGCGGGCGCCCCGTGCAGGGCACAAACTCAATGCCGCGACGTGCGAGCTCGTCGAGCATCGCCCAGGTGGCGTCGCTCATCTGCTTGTCACTCGTCAACAGCGTCCCATCCATATCGGAAAACACAATCATTTGATGCAGCCCTTTCCACTGGCATAAAAAGCGTGGCCGAGGGCTTGGGTCCCTGGCCACGCTCGAGTTCTATAACGGTCCGCGTCCTAGCGGTCGGCGAGCGGCTTGTACTCCAGCGGCTCGATCACCGGACGATAGGCGGGGCGGATGATACGGTGCGCGCAGAAGAGCTCTTCCATGCGGTGTGCCGACCAGCCGGCCATGCGGGCGACGGCGAATAGCGGCGTAAAGAGCGTTTCGGGCACGCCGAGCATCTTGTAGATAAAGCCCGTGTACAGGTCGATGTTGGCGCAGATGGGCTTGGTCATGCCGTGGTCGCGCATGACCTGGGGTGCCAGGCGCTCGATGCGCTCGATGAGCGCGAACTCATCGCCCAGGTTCTTCTTGGCGGCAAGTGTGCGCGCGTAACGACGGCAGACCTCGGCGCGCGGGTCGCTGAGCGTATAGACGGCGTGGCCCATGCCGTAGATGAGGCCCGTGCCGTCGAAGGCCTGCTTGTCGAGGATCTTGCCCAGGTAGGCTGCGACCTCGTCCTCGTCCTCCCAGTTGGAGACATGCGCGCGGATGTCCTCGTGCATAGACACGACCTTGGCATTGGCACCACCGTGGCGCGGGCCCTTGAGCGAGCCGATGGCCGCGGCGTAGGCGGAATACGGGTCGGTGGCCGAAGACGACAGCACGCGGCAAGCGAAGGTGGAGTTGTTGCCGCCGCCGTGCTCGGCATGCAGCATGAGCATCACGTCGAGCAGCATCGCCTCATCGCGGGTGAACGCCATGCCGCCGCGCAGGACCTGTAGGATGGTCTCGGCGGTGGAGAGACCGGGTGTGGGGTGCGGCACGTGAACCTCGGAGCCGCGAAGCTTGGCGACCGAGGCCATGTGTGCGAAGGCGGCGATGCGCGGGAGACGTGCGAGCATGGAAATGGCGACGTCGATTTCGTGCTCGGGCGTGATCACGTCTGGTTCGGCATCGAAGGCGTAGAGCAACAGTACGGCGCGCTGGAGCACGTTCATGATGCTCGACGACACCGTGGTCATAGGGAACTCTTTAACGTACTCGTCGCTCAGATGTCTAAAGGCGCCCAGGCGCTCACAAAAGCCGTCGAGCTCTTCCTTGTTGGGCAGCGAACCCGTGATAAGCAGATAGGCGACTTCTTCGTAGCCGTAGCGATTCTCGGCCTGGGCATTGTTGACCAGATCCTCGATGCTGTAGCCGCGAAGCGTGAGCTTGCCCTGATCGGGCACGACCTTTCCGTCGACCTTGTTGTAGCCGTGCACATCCGAGATACGAGTGAGACCCGCGACCACGCCCGAGCCGTCAGCATTGCGCAGGCCGCGCTTGACATTGTGCTCGACAAACAGGCCCTCTTCATAAGGGTCGGTCGGAAGGCCGTGGTAGAGGCTTTCGCTCTCAGACGAAATCTGGCGGCTTGCTTCGTAATCCAGAACCAGTCGGCTCAAGTGGTCATCGAAGCGGTAATAGATTTTCTTGGCGTCGTAGGCCATGCGCGCTCCTCTCCGGGCCGCATCGGGGTGGCTTGCATGGGCATGCGCGTGTCAGGCAATCCCCGGCGGCTTGCTCGCTACAAGCGGTACATAAAGTTAAAGACGTCCTCGCGCTGGATGGACACGTTGACGCCCGAAAGCTCGCCGGCCTCGGCCAGCGCCTTCTGCAGCTCGGCGAAGTCGAGCTTGGACTCGGCGGTATCGGCCAGCATGGTCATGGTGAAGATGTCCTCGATAATGGACTGCGTGATGTCGCGGATGTCGACGTTGGCCTCGCCTAGGACACGGGTGACGCCGGCGACGATGCCGGGGCGGTTCTTGCCAAGGACGGTGATGACGATACGGGAGGACGAGATCTCGGCCATGGGAAACCCTTTCGCGTGATTGCGGCGCGCGCGGGGCGCTCCGCTACGGTACAGTGTTCATCATTGTACCTGTCTGGCGCCAAAAGGGGTGTGCTTACTGCGGCGTTACACGTCTGCAACATGGGAGAAGGGGCAACAGGGTGCGTGTCCGCTGCGGTTGGCCACGCCGTGTTGCACAAAGACCGTGAACCTTTTGTGGGACGCGCGGCGCCGTGGTACCATAGCCAAGTTTGTTGTCTTGGTCGGAAACCAAGACGCCTTATGCGCTGATCGGTAACCAGCGCCTGACTAATAAGGAGTCCTACCATGAAGCAGGGTATCCATCCCCAGTATGTCGAGTGCACGGTGACGTGCTCTTGCGGCAACACCTTCAAGACGCACGCTACCGTGTCCGAGATGAAGGTCGAGCTTTGCAACGAGTGCCACCCGTTCTACACCGGCCAGCAGAAGTTCGTCGACACCGGTGGACGCGTCCAGCGCTTCGCCGACAAGTTCGGTGGCGCCGCTGCCGCCCAGCTCAAGAAGGCTGAGGAGGCCAAGGCTGCCAAGGCCGCCAAGGCTGCTGAGGCCGAGGCCGCTCGCAAGGCCGCCGCTGAGGCTAAGGCTGCCGAGAAGGCTAAGCGTGCCGCTAAGTTCGCCGAGGAGGCTGCCAAGCAGGCCGCCGAGGCTCCCGCAGAGGCTCCCGTCGACCAGGCCGCTGCCGAGGCCGAGACCACCGAGGCTGCTGAGTAAATAGCTCGCCGCGGAATCGCTCGCATTCATGGCATGAGGGCCGTGCATCCATTTGGATGCGCGGCCCTTTTTCTTTTTAAATTAGTGCAAACTAACCTGTCCCCATGGCACCACATGGCAGAGAGGCGGCGTTTGCCCAGATAGACCTGCCAAAATTAACCTGTCCCATTGTGGCAGGTTGGTCGTAGTTATTACGTGGCGGTCGAGCTCGACCGTATAGGCCGCGTCCTGTTTGGCTAAAGTACATTTATCTGTGTTTAACTCGCCCGAGGCTGCATGGCGTGGGCGATGGCCAAAAAGGAAAACCACATGGGATTCATGTCAAAGCTGCTGTCCTTTGGATCCGATAAGGACCTTAAGCGCTACTACAAGATCGTCGACCAGATCAACGGTCTTGAGCCCCAGTTTGAGAAGATGACCGAGGAGGAACTCCGCGCCCAGACCGATAAGTTCCGCGAGCGTTACGCCAACGGCGAGTCGCTCGACGACATGCTTCCCGAGGCCTTTGCCACCGTGCGTGAGGCTTCCAAGCGCATCACGGGCATGCGCCACTTTGACGTACAGCTCATCGGCGCCATGGCGCTTCATGAGGGTCATATTGCCGAGATGAAGACCGGCGAGGGCAAGACACTCGTCTCCACCTTGGCCGGCTACCTCAACGCTATCGCCGGCAAGGGCGTGCATGTCGTTACCGTCAACGATTACCTGGCAAAGCGCGACTCCGAGTGGATGGGCCGCATCTACAAGTACCTGGGCATGACCGTCGGTCTGCTCCAGAACAACATGCCGCTCGAGCTCAAGCGCCCGGCCTACCAGGCCGACGTCACCTACGGCACCAACTCCGAGTTCGGCTTTGATTACCTGCGCGACAACATGGTCACCCGTCCCGAGCAGCGCGTGCAGCGCGGTCACAACTACGCCATCGTCGACGAGGTCGACTCCATCCTGATCGATGAGGCCCGCACCCCGCTGATCATCTCGGGCGCTGGCACCAAGTCCGCCAGTACCTACAAGGACTTCGCGCGTGCCGTGCGTGGCCTTGAGCGCGGCGAGGACGTGTCGCACGACATGCTTACCGCCACCGAGGACGTTGAGCCCACGGGCGACTACGTCATGGACGAGGCCAAGCACACCATTGCCGCCACCGAGCGCGGTCTTAAGAAGATCGAGCGCCGCCTGGGTATCGATGACATCTATGCCGATCTCTCCGGCCAGTTGGTCAACCACCTGCAGCAAGCGCTGAAGGCCCAGTACATGTTCCACCGCGATAAGCAGTACGTGGTCACCAACGGCGAGGTCAAGATCGTCGACGAGTTCACCGGCCGCATCATGGAGGGCCGCCGCTATTCTGAGGGCCTGCACCAGGCCATCGAGGCCAAAGAGGGCGTGCTCGTACGCGAGGAGAACCAGACCCTGGCCACCATCACCCTGCAGAACTACTTCCGTCTGTATGACAAGCTCTCCGGCATGACCGGCACGGCACTTACCGAGGATGCCGAGTTCCGCGAGATCTACAAGCTGCCCGTCGAGGTCATCCCCTCCAACAAGCCCGTGCAGCGCGTGGACCACGAGGACCTGGTGTACCGCACCATTCAGGCCAAGTACAACGCCGTCGCCGACGATGTCGAGCAGCGTCACGCCAAGGGCCAGCCGGTCCTGGTGGGCACCGTCTCCATCGAGAGCTCCGAGAAGCTGTCCGCCGCCCTTACCAAGCGCGGCATCGCACACGAGGTCCTCAACGCCAAGCACCACGAGCGCGAGGCTCATATCGTCGCGCAGGCCGGACGCTACGGCGCCGTGACCATCGCTACCAACATGGCCGGCCGTGGTACCGACATCCTGCTGGGCGGCAACCCCGACGAGCTGGTGCGTGAGCGCCTGGAGTACGAGGGCCTGACCATGGAGGACGTGACCCCCGAGCAGCTCGAGCAGTTTAACGCCGAGGCCAAGGAGACCTGCAAGGCCGAGCGCGAGCGCGTGCTTGCCGCCGGCGGCCTGACCGTTATCGGCACCGAGCGCCACGAGTCCCGCCGTATCGACAATCAGCTGCGCGGCCGCTCCGGCCGTCAGGGCGATCCGGGCGAGACTCAGTTCTACCTGTCGCTCGAGGACGACCTCATGCGCCTGTTCGGTGGCGACAAGATGGAGCGCGTCTCCAAGATGATGGTCACGGCCGACATGGGCGACGATATGCCCATCCAACACAAGATCATCTCCAAGGCCGTCGAGAGCGCCCAGCACAAGGTCGAGAGCATCAACTTCTCCATGCGCAAGAGCGTCCTTGAGTACGACGACGTCATGAACAAGCAGCGCCAGGTCATCTACGCTGAGCGCAATAAGATTCTGGACGGCAAGGACCTGACCGACCACATCACCGAGGTCATGCACGACACCGTGTACCGCTGCGTGCAGGAGTTCTGCACCAAGGACAGTCACGATGGCGAGCGCGACCTGGAGGGCCTGCGTAAGTGGGTTGTGGAGCTCACCGGCCACATCGATACGCCGAAGTTCCCCGACGAGGATTATGAGGCCCTGGCTGCCGATGTCCTGGCTTACGTAGAGAAGTGCTACAACATGAAGGCCGAGCGCTTGGGCGAGGACCTGATGCGCGAGCTCAACACCCAGGTTATGCTGCGCGTCATCGATACCCGCTGGATGAACTACCTGCAGGAGATGGACTACCTCAAGACCGGCATCGGCCTGCGCGGCTTTGGCCAGCGCGACCCGCTGGTCGAGTACAAGACCGAGGCCTACGGCGCGTTCCAGATACTCGTCGACACCATGTACGAGGATTACCTGCGCACGGTTCTGCGCATCGAGATCAAGGCTGCCCCGCGTGCCGTGGAGCACAAGGAGGAGCCCGCGCTTGAGGGCGCCCAGTTCTCGGGTCCTGCCGAGGTCGATGGCGACAACGGCGATTCCGTGCTTCGTAAGCAGGCACAGGTGCAGGCCCGCACGGCTGTTCAGGGCGGACCGGCTGCCGTCAACAATGGTGGCAAGGTGACCACCTATCGCAAGTCCGAGAGCGACGATCCGTACGTCAACGTGGGTCGCAACGACCCGTGCCCGTGCGGTAGCGGTAAGAAGTTTAAGCACTGCCACGGCAGGAATCGTTAATGGCAGAGGCTTTAGAGGTAACGCCCGCCGAGCTGGACGCGTTTGCGGACCGGCTCGGCGAGGTCGAGTCATATCTCCATCTGGACGAGAAGCGTACCCGCGTGACCGAGCTCGAGGCCAAAAGCGTGGCCCCCGGCTTTTGGGATGACGCCGACGCCGCTCGCGCCACGATGGAGGAGATCGCGCGCGCCAAGGAAGACATCGCTGCCGTGGACACCGCGCGCGGCGAGCTTTCCGATGCCCGCGCGGCGTTGGAACTTGCCGAGGAGATGGGGGCTGACCCTGACGCCGCTGCCCTTCGTGAGGAGGCTGCGGCTACGGCAGAGCGTCTGGCTCGCGCCATCGACGAGCTTGAGCTTTCGAGCTGGTTCACCGGTGAGTTCGATCACGGCGACGCGATCGTGACCATCAAGCCCGGACAGGGTGGCCTGGAGGCGCAGGACTGGACCTTCATGCTCTTTAAGATGTACATGAAGTACTGCCAGCGTCGCGGGTGGAAGGTCACCATCAACGACTGTCCCGCGGCCGAGGTCATCGGCATCGACCGCGCGACCTTTACCGTCGAGGGCAAGGACGCGTTCGGTATGCTGCGCGCCGAGGCCGGTGTGCACCGTCTGGTGCGCATTAGCCCCACCGACGACAAGAAGCGCCGCCAGACCACGTTCGCTGGCGTCGAGGTCATCCCCGTGCTACCCGATGATATCGACATCGAGATCAGTCCCGATGACATCCGCGTGGACGTGTACCACGCGAGCGGCCCGGGCGGTCAGGGCGTCAACACCACCGATTCCGCCGTGCGCGTGACGCATTTCCCCAGCGGCATTGTGGTCACCTGCCAAAACGAGCGCAGCCAGATCCAGAACAAGGCCGCGTGCATGCAGATCCTCAAGGCTCGCCTGTACGAGATTGAGCTCGAGAAGCGTGCTGAGGCGCTCGATGAGATCCGCGGACCCAAGACCACGATTGGTTTTGGCAACCAGATTCGCAGCTACGTACTCTACCCGTACCAGATGGTCAAGGACCTACGCACGGGCGTGGAGACCAGCAATGTCGAGGCCGTTCTTGACGATGGTGACCTGGACCCATTTGTTATTGGCTACCATCGCTGGGCTACCGGCAACGCCGATGCAGAAGGCTCGGAGGTCTAAAACATCGGGTGGCTTCAAGCCGATGCCAAGCCCAACGGTTGGACGGGCTTGTATCCAGAATAAACCCTGCGCAGGGGTGGTTTTTGTCCGGCGAATCGGTAGAATCGAATACAAGAAGAAGTTCAAAGCGCATCCGATGGGGTGCGCTTTTTTGAGGGAGGCAGCATGGCATATCGTCTGGACATCAAGCGCATTCTTTCGATGAACTTCTTTCACGACCTGCCCCAGATCATGTTGGGGTGTGCCTTGGCCGCCATCGCGACCGACCTGTTTTTGATTCCCAACGGTCTTGCCGCCGGTGGCGTTACGGGCCTTGCCACCATTATCCAGGCGGTCGGCGCGGCGCGAGGCGTGTCGCTTCCCGTTGGTATTCAGACGATCGTGATGAACGCCTTGCTGTTGCTGGTCGTTATGCGCGAGGGCGGCATGTTCTACGTGGTGCAGACCGCGACGGGCTTTGTGCTGCTGGGCTTCTTTACCGATCTGTTCGCCCCGTTTGTAGCACCTCTGGCGCATGCGGACCTGATGCTTCCCGCTATGTGGGGCGGCATTATTACGGGCATCGGTTACGGCATGGTGCTGCGTGCCGGCGCCAACACCGGCGGCTCGGACACGATTGGCCAGATCATCTCGCGTAACACCTCGCTGCCGGTGGGCTCGACCGTTATGGCAATCGATGTTGCCGTATGCGCGGCATCGGCTCCGGTCTTCTCGCTCGAAAATGCCCTGTACGCAGGACTTTCGATGGTGATTAGCGGCTATGTGATCGATGCGGTGGTCGATGGCGGCAACAAGCGTCGTATGGTACTCATCATCTCGGACAACTTCCCCGATATCGCGGCCGACATCATGTATGGTCTGGGCCGCGGCTGCACCAAATTAAAGGCGACCGGCATGTATTCGGGCGCCGAGAAGCCGGTGATCATGGTCATCGTGAGCCGTCGCGAGCTCAATACGCTCAAGACCATTGTGCGCGAGCGCGATCCTCATGCCATCGTGACGGTTGCCGACGTTACGGAAACCTTCGGTGAGGGCTTTAAGGACATTAACGCGTAGGGTCGACCGCGTTCCATCCAAAAGACGTTCACATTGATAAACCGTTTCATCAGCGGTTCTGCCTGCTCAATTGCTCAAATAATGATAAAAAGTCTGGTAAAGCCATCAGTTTCCAGCATAATGAAGGACGTACGTGCATCGCGGCTGGGTTGGGACGACCTTCTGTGCCGTGCGCATTTTGTCTAATGAGGATGAAAGGAAGGCACAATGAGCGACGAAGAGCTCAAAAAGGTTGCCAACGAGGTAAGGAAGGGCATCGTCACCGGCGTGCACGCTGCCAAGTCCGGCCATCCGGGCGGTTCGCTCGGCGCTGCCGACATCATGACCTATCTGTACTTTGAGGAAATGAACGTCGACCCGGCCGATCCCCGCAAGGCCGACCGCGATCGCTTTGTGCTTTCCAAGGGCCATTGCGCTCCGGGTCTGTACGCCGTGCTCGCCGAGCGCGGGTTCTTCCCCAAGGAGGATCTTGAGACGCTGCGCCACATCGGCAGCCACCTGCAGGGCCATCCCAACATGAACGACACTCCGGGCGTTGACATGTCCACCGGTTCGCTCGGCCAGGGCATTTCCGCCGCCGTGGGCATGGCCGTTGCCGCCAAGCACTGGGGCGACGACTATCGCACCTACGCCCTGCTGGGCGATGGCGAGAGCGAGGAGGGCCAGGTCTGGGAGGCCGCCATGTTTGCCGGCAACCAGCAGCTCGATAACCTCTGCGTGATCGTCGACCACAACGGTCTGCAGATCGATGGCCCCGTCGAGGAAGTCAACGACCCCATGCCGCTCGCCGACAAGTTCCGCGCCTTCAAGTTCCATGTGGTGGAGCTCGCCGACGGCAACGATTTCGACCAGATTCGCGCCGCCTTTGCCGAGGCTCGCGCCACTAAGGGGCAGCCGACTGCCATTATCGCGGAGACCACAAAGGGCAAGGGCGTGTCCTTTATGGAGAACCAGGTGGGTTGGCACGGCAAGGCCCCCAACGATGAACAGTTTGAGCAGGCCATGGCAGAGCTCACGGCCGCCGGAGAGGAGCTCTAGGATGGCAGACGTCAAGAAAATCGCCACGCGCGTAAGCTACGGCGAGGCCCTCGTCGAGCTCGCCAACGAGCACGATGACTTTGTGGTCCTCGACGCCGACCTGGCCGCCGCCACGCAGACCGGCAAGTTTAAGGCCGCTTGCCCCGATCGCTTCTTCGATGTGGGCATTGCCGAGAGCAACCTGATGGGCGTCGCCGCCGGTATCGCGACCACCGGTCGTGTTGCCTTCGCGAGTACCTTTGCCATGTTCGCTGCCGGTCGCGCCTTTGAGCAGGTTCGTAACTCCATCGGCTACCCGCACCTCAACGTTAAGATCGGCGCCACGCACGCCGGTATCTCGGTGGGCGAGGACGGCGCCACGCATCAGTGCTGCGAGGATATCGCCCTCATGCGCGTCATCCCCGGCATGACTGTGATCGTTCCTGCCGACGACGTCGAGGCCCGCGCCGTGACGCGCGCCGCCTACGAGTGCGACGGCCCGGTGTACATGCGCTTCGCCCGCTTGGCCTCACCGGTTATCAACGACCCCGAGACCTATAAGTTCGAGTTGGGTAAGGGCATTGTCATGCGCGAGGGCGCCGATGTGACCATCATCGCCTGCGGCCTGATGGTCGGCGAGGCTCTCGAGGCCGCCGAGCAGCTCGCTGCCGAGGGCATCGACGCCGAGGTCATCAACATGCACACCATCAAGCCCATCGATGCCGACCTGATCGTCAAGAGCGCCACCAAGACCGGCCACGTCGTGACCGTCGAGGAGCACTCTGTGATCGGTGGCCTGGGCAGTGCCGTTGCCGACGTCCTGTGCGAGCAGTGCCCGACGCCGCTCAAGAAGATCGGCGTCAACGACACCTTCGGTGAGTCTGGCCCGGGTGCCGAGCTCTTGCACAAGTATGGCCTGGACGCCGCCAACATCGTGGCGACCACCAAGGAGTTCTTGGCCTAAGACAAGACGAGCCAAGACATTGTCTCGACAACTTGAACCAAACCCGAGTAGGGACGTCCTCTAGCAGGGCGCCCCTATTTAACTTGCGGTGAAATAGGACTGATTGTGCCTTTTAACTGGTAAAACAGTCCCTATTTCACCGCAACTTATAAAGAAGTCCTGTCAAGCAAGGCCTCATCAGGGAAAAGGGCCCAGTACAGCAAAGTGCAATTCAGACCCTCTCAACTTTGTATGCGCAGCACCTCAAGGTGGACGCGCCGACCCCATAGTAGCCGCAGGCCGGGCACGGGGTTACCCTCCAAATCTTTCCGCAGGACGGAGGAGCCCCCGCCGCGCGAAGCGCGCAGCGGAGGCTCCGACATGTCCGAGGACGATTTGGAGGGTAACCCTGTGCCCGGCCGGTGGGAATAGAAGCCCGCCATGCTTCTTATGTGCAGCAAAGCTAATGCTGCTAAAATACAAAGCGCTCATGTAGTTTAAACGCACGACGATAAGGAGCACCAGTGGGTAACCACTTCCGTACCTCCGGTGCGGGCGATGATGCCCCCAAGACGCAGACAGGCGTCCAGGGCAGTCGTTTCGCCACTCCGGATTCAGAGGGCCAGCCTGTTGCTCAGGCCCCCGCTCAGCCGGCAGATCAGGCACAGCCGGCATCCGATCCCTTTGCCTACAATCCCACCAGCGATGTTGCGCTTTCCGGCACGGCGGGTTTTGAGCCCGTTCAGGCTGTGACCGCTCGCGTGGAGCAGCCTCAGGCTGGCGCCGTCGCGCCGCAGCCTAGCATGGCAGGCATTCCCGACCCCATGGCTCCTGCGACACCGGCTCCTCAGCCTGCGCAGTCTGGCCTCTTTGCCGCTATTCCCGATCCCACGCAGCCTGCTGCCCCGGTGGTCGAGAGCGATCAGGCAGCCGAGGTCGCAAGCCTCGATAACGCGCTCAACAACCCCGATTTTACGTCGGTGTTTGCGCCCATCGATCCGCAGGCCAGCCGCAAGAAGATGGCCAAGCAGGCCGGTGTCGAGCCCGTCATCCTTATGGAACATGTCACCAAGATCTATCCGGCACAGCCCAACAAGCCTGCACTCGACGACATCAACATTGAGATCTATCCGGGCGAGTTCGTCTTCCTGGTCGGTCACTCCGGCTCGGGTAAGACCACGCTGCTGTCGACGCTCAACCGCGACGTCAAGCCGACGAGCGGTCGCATCCTGGTTGCCAGTCAGGACCTCATGAAGATCAAGAACCGCAAGGTTCCGTTCCTGCGCCGCCAGATTGGCGCCGTGTTCCAGGACTTTAAGCTCCTGCCGCAAAAGACCGCCTACGAAAACGTGGCGTTTGCTCTGCAGTGCATCGGCAAGCCCAAGGGCGTCATTCGCAGCCAGGTGCCCGAGGTACTGCGTCTGGTCGGTCTAGCCGATCAGATGGACTCGCTGCCCGACCAGCTTTCCGGTGGCGAGCAGCAGCGCGTTGCCGTCGCCCGCGCTATGGTCAACCGTCCGCCGCTGCTGATCTGCGACGAGCCCACGGGTAACCTCGACCCGGCGATCTCGCTGGGCATCATGAAGCTGCTCGAGCGCATTAACCGCACCGGCACCACCGTGATCGTCGCCACGCACGACCGCGAGATGGTCGATAGCATGCACCGTCGCGTGATCGCCCTCGAGGGCGGCCACGTTATCCGCGACCAGGAGAGGGGAGGTTACGGCAACTATGGCACCAACTAACGTGGGCTACTCCTTCAAAGAGGCAATCAGCCACTTCTTCCGTAACTGGACCACCTCGCTCGGCGCCGTCATCACGATCTTCCTTTCGCTGTTTATCATCGGCCTGTTCATCATGGGCTCCGCGATGCTGAACTCCGTGATCGGCACCGTCGAGGATCAGGTTGTCATCAACGCGTTCATTAGTGATGACGCCGATCAGGCCGATGTTCAGGCTTTTGAGGCCGAGCTTAAGACGTGGAATAACGTCAAGTCCGTGACCTATAAGGACAAGGACGACGCGCTGGCCGAGTATACGAGCAAGATGTCGGGCAACGCCGATGCCACCATGAGCGCGCTCGATGGCCAGAATCCGCTGCCGGCTTCGTTTGCAATTGAGATGGACGATCCGTCCAAGGTCGAGAGCACGGCAGAGAAGCTCAAGAAGAACGCCGACTTCCAGAAGATCGCGGATGATGGCGACGTCAACGCGAGCGTGCTGTACGGCCAAGAGGAAGTGAGCCGCCTGTTCCAGGTGACCAACTACATCCGCATCGCCGCCGTGGTGCTCGTTGGCCTTCTGACCTTTATCGCATTCATCTTCATCAACAACACGATTCGCCTGTCCATCACGGCGCGTCGTCGTGAGATTGCGATTATGCGTCTGGTCGGCGCCAGCAACGGCTTCATTCGTGGCCCGTTTATCACCGAGGGCGTACTGCAGGCTATTTTGGGCTCGTTGCTTTCCATCGGCGTTCTGGAGCTGCTGCGCAATCTGATGATTCCGCGTCTGCAGGAGAGCATCGGCTGGATGTCGTTTGCCCTGCCGATGCAGTACTACCTGGTGACCTATGCTGCGCTGATTCTGGTCGGCGTGATTATCGGTCTCTTTGGTTCTGCCATCGCCATGCGCCGCTATCTGCGCGTGTAGGCATGCCTGGAATTCATCCCTTCCAACGGGTCGTCTCTTATGGGGCGGCCCGTTTTTTGATCCCTAGGGGACGGCAGGAAAACGGGTCATTGTGGCGCTGGTCTATCTATGTGACCCGCAATCCTGACGTCCCCTAGGGATCATTTGGGTAGACTCTTGGGATGTAAACGGCAATCGATAGCAAGGAGGCGCCATGGGGCGCAATAACAAGCATAAGCGCGGTGCCCGCAATAAGCGTGGGCCGGTGCGCAGCGAACGCCGTCCGAGCCTGACCGGGCGCGTGCAGCTCCATGAGCATGGCGCCTATGTCATAACCGAGAGCGGCGACTACAAGGTTATGGGCCGCGGTAAGCGCGAGATCATGGATGGCGATACCGTTGCCGTGAGCATTAAGAACAGCCCGCACGGTGAGCGGCGCGCCGTGATCGAAGGCGTGGTTGAGCGCGCAGCCATAAGCGTGGTGGGTACGTACCAGACCGCTGGTCCGCTCGGTGTGATCGAGCCGCTCGATTCGCGCCTGAAGGCCGACTTCTTCATTCTGCCCGAGGATACCTCGGCGGATCGTCTGGGCGTTCATCTCGGTGACGCTGTGGTCGCACGCATTCTGACCTACCCGACGCGTTTGGAATCGGGTACGGTGACGATTGAGCGCCGCATTGGCGGAGATGACGCGCCCGATTTGGGCGTTCAATATGTGATGGCGCGTTACGGCTATACCGATAGCTATCCCGAGGCCGCGCTGGACGAGGCCGAGGGGCTTTCGCTCGATGTGTCCGCGGCGCTTAAGGACCCGCTCCGCCGCGATCTGCGCGACCGCTTTGTCATCACGATCGACCCGGTCGACGCGCGCGACTTTGACGATGCCATTTCGCTGGAGCGCACGCCCGAGGGTGGCTACAAGCTGGGTGTGCATATCGCTGACGTTTCACACTATGTGGCTTGGGATGGGCATATCGATCTTGAGGCTCGCCATCGCACAACATCGGTGTATCTGGCCGATCGCGTGCTTCCCATGCTGCCCGAACGCCTGTCCAATGACCTGTGCTCGCTTCGCCCTGACGAGGACCGTCTGGCGTTTACCGTTGACATTGAGCTCGATGCGCAGGGTCGCGTGCGGCATTACGATCCGTACCCCAGCGTGATTCGCTCGCGTGTGCGTATGGACTATGACGGCGCCGAGGCGCTGCTGGTGCGTGCCGGCGCGGTGGAGTATGGGGTGCTGGAGGGTGCGACCGAGGATGTTGCGGCTGCCGAGGCCTCGCGCGAGGAGGCGCTTGAGCGTGGGCTTGCATGCGAGGAGACAGCCCGCGGCTGCAACGTCGACCTCGGCAATTTCCTTGTCGCCGCCAACGAACTCGCCGAGCTTCGCCGCCACATTCGTCGCGCGCGCGGTTCGGTCGACTTCGATACGGCCGAGATTCGCGCCCTGTTGGACGAGGACGGTGTGCCCGTGCAGATTGTGGCGCGCGAGCGCTCGTGTGCCACGTCGCTGATCGAGGAGGCTATGCTGCTCGCCAACGAGTGCGTGGCCGAGTGGCTGGCCGACCGCGATATCGAGGCCTGCTACCGCGTGCATGAAGATCCCAGTCCCGACAGTCTTCACGGCGCCGCCGTGGCACTGGCTCAGCTGGGTATTATCGACGACCGCCGTGCAGCCGGCATCGCCCTGGGAAGTCCCGATGAGCTGCAGGCTGCAGTTGATGCTGCCGCCGGTACGGCCAGCGCACCGCTCGTCAACACACTGCTCCTGCGCAGCATGCAGCGTGCGTTGTACAAGCCGCGCAACGAGGGCCACTTTGCGCTCGCCGCGCCGTGCTACTGCCACTTTACGAGCCCCATCCGTCGCTACCCCGATCTGGTGGTGCACCGCATGCTCAAGCTACAGCTTGCATACGAGCAGTTGGGCGGCAAGGACGCCCTGGTCCGTACGCCGCGCCTGATCGGTAAGGGGCGCGAGTCGCTGCCGCGCATTCTGCCGCAGATCTGTCGCGCCTGCAGCGATGCCGAGCGCGCGGCCGACGCCGCCAGCCATGCGACGCAAAAGATCAAGATCGCCCAGTACTACGAGGATCGTCTGGGCGAGCGCTATACCGGAACCATCTCGTGGGTCAGCAGCATGGGTCTTTTTGTTCGCTTGGATCTGACGCAGGTTGAGGGCTTGGTTTCGATTAAGAGCCTGGGCAACGAGTGGTTCGAGTTCGACGAGGACGCGCTTACGCTGACGGGCGCCGACACGGGGACTCGTTATGAGCTGGGCCAGCGCGTGATTATCGAGGTCTCGCGCGTCAATACCACGCGCGGACACTTGGATTTTAAGCTTATCCATTAGCCAAATCCCGACCGTGCGGGAGTGGGGGGGCGGTCTTTCGGGGCCGCCCTCGCATTTGAATGATGGCCGCGTCACCGCCTGCTCGGCCGCCCATCCGCCTGCTATTTGGGAGGTAAAACCTACCAAAATAAACCTGTCCCTTTTTGGCAGGTTTACAAGAAAGCGGGGATGAGATGGCGACGGTGTACGGTTATGCGCGGGTGAGTTCGCGCGATCAGAATCTGAATCGGCAGCTGGATGCGCTGGGCGCCTATGGCGTGGGCTCGGCGAATATTTATGCCGACCATGCGAGCGGCAAGGACTTCGATCGCCCGCGGTATCGCGAGCTGCTGCACATCCTGGGAGACGGGGACGTGCTGGTGGTGCTTTCTATCGACCGACTTGGCCGTAATTACTCCGAGATTCTTGAGGAATGGCGACGCATTACCAAGGAGCTCGGGGTTGCCATTGTGGTGTTGGACATGCCATTGCTTGACACGCGCGCCAGGGCCAGCGGCGCGCCGGATGTGACCCATACCCTGATTGCCGATATTGTGCTGCAACTGCTGAGCTACGTGGCGCAGGTGGAGCGCGAGAATATCCATCGGCGCCAGGCGGAGGGGATTGCAGCGGCGCGGGCGCGAGGGGTTCGTTTCGGTCGACCTCGCAAGCCGTGCCCTCCTCAGTTTGAGCTGGTACGCGATAGCTATGAGGCAGGCGATATTACCCGCAGCCAGGCAGCAAAGTGCCTGGGCGTGTGCGTGGGGACATTCGATCGCTGGATGCGCGAGGCGGGGTAGGAGATGGCAGCTCTGTCGCTTCTTGTTGCGATTCACTTTTTGCTACAACGACACTGCTATTTAGACTACACTCCTTTTGCGCCGCCTGCTCCGTTGGCGATCAGGTGCATAAGATTTTTGTTCCCGGCAGGCATTTCGACGTTATCGATTTAGGATTCGATGCTGCGGGCTATGTCACCGCGATGCTGTTGGTATTGCTGGCAGCGGCGTTGGTGCGCCATGCGACTCGGCCGATCGGCGCCCATGCGAGGCGCTAGCCGGTAACAAACCCGTTTCTGATCATGCGACCTTGTTGAATTATTTTGTGTCGCGCGTATTTCCGAGCGGTCGGATTTGAGGGGCGAGCGGTAGAACGCTCGCCCTTTGTGCGCCACGATGCGGCACAATGTACCGTAAAAGCTGTTTATATCCGGTACGAATCGTTCGTTGGTCTTTAATTCTTCTCAACGGAGGTGTTTGAGATGGCAAACGGATTGCTTTTGCGGCTTCGCGAGCGTGAGCTCAGCGCAAGCCCGGCGGAACGCAATGTCATCGCATATGTAAGCGCTCATCCGCACGAGGTGGTCGGGCTGTCCGTCCGCGGTCTTGCCGATGCCACGTTCTCCTCGCCCTCGAGCATTTTGCGCTTTTGCAAGCGCTTGGGTTTTGCGGGCTACAAGGAGTTCCAGCGCGAACTGATTGCCGAGCTGGCCCTCTTGGGTGACAAGAAAGACGTTGCCCTCGAGGACATCTCCATGGATGACAGCGTCGAACGTATCGTGGGGAAGGTGATGAAAAGCAACGTGCGCACGATCGAAGCGACGGCGCGAACGCTCGATTACACCGTCTTGGAGCGATGTGCGGCCTATCTTAAGCGGGCACGCGCGGTCAATCTGTTCGGTATCGGTGCCTCTCGTTTGGTCGCGCACGATCTGGCGCAAAAGCTCATGCGTGTCGACAAAGAGTGCCATCTGTACGACGACTGGCATGATCAGCTCTTGTGTGCCAAGAACATGCATGAGGGCGATATGGCAATCGCCTTTAGCTACTCGGGCTTGACGCAAGAGGTGCTGGACTGCACCGCCGAGGCCCAACGTCACAACTGTCCCGTTGTGGCCGTGACCAAAGTAGATGGATCATCCAAGCTTGCCACCATGGCCGATGCCGTGCTCGGCGTCGCTGCGAGTGAGCCCTTGGTCCGCAGCGGTGCCATGGCTTCGCGTATGGCCCAGCTTATGGTTGTCGATGCCCTGTACGCTGCTTACGTTGCCAGCGACTACGAACGAGCGACGCATGTCATTAAGCAAAACTACATCGAGAAACAGGAAAGATGAGGTGAATGAAATGCTCGATTTAACAAAATTCACGACCGAACAGCGCAATCTTAGGTCAATGGACCTCGATACGATGACATCGCTGCAGATCGTCACGACGATGAACGATGAGGATCTTCGTGCCGTCCAGTCGGTCACGAAAGTGTTGCCCCAGGTTGCCACAGCAATCGACTGGGCTGCTGAGGCACTCGAGCGCGGCGGGCGCGTCTTTTACATGGGCGCAGGCACCAGCGGTCGTCTGGGCGTACTCGACGCTTCGGAGTGTCCGCCCACGTTTGGCGTGTCACCCGATCTGATTGTCGGGCTCATTGCCGGAGGCGAGACGGCGTTTATCAAGGCTGTCGAAGGTGCCGAAGACAGCGAGGAGCTTGGCGCGAGCGACCTGCGGGGGCGTGGACTCTCGGACAAGGATCTTGTCGTTGGCCTGGCGGCAAGTGGCCGTACTCCCTACGTGGTGGGCGGCCTTGTGTATGCCAAGGCAACTGGGTGCAAGACCATTGCAATTGCCTGCAACCAAGGGTCGAAGATCGGGGAGAGCGCAGATCTTGCCATCGAACCCGTGCCCGGTCCCGAGGTGCTGACCGGCTCAACGAGGCTCAAGGCGGGAACGGTTCAAAAGCTCATTCTCAACATGATTTCGACCGGTGCCATGGTCAAGATCGGCAAGGTATACCAAAACCTGATGGTCGATGTGCAGCAGACGAACGAGAAGTTGGTGGTGCGCGGCCAGAACATCGTGATGGAGGCGACCGGCTGCACGCGCGAGCGCGCTGTCCGGGCGCTAGCAGATGCCGGTGGCCACGTTAAGACCGCTATCGTTTCGGTGCTGCTGGATTGTGATGCCGAGCAGGCTGCGACGGCTCTTGAGCGGGCGCGCGGTCATGTTCGTGCTGCGGTGAGCGGTCATCAGAAAGACGATTCCCGCGCGCAGTAGGCGCACGGTGTGAGCTGCCACAACATTCGCGCTGCACATTCAATACAAGGAGGAGTTATGACGAACAAAGAGCTGGCTCAAAAGCTGCTGGACCTTTTGGGCGGTAAAGACAACGTGCTGGCAAACGCGGCGTGCATGACGCGCCTGCGCGTGACCGTCAAAGACACGGGCAGCGTCGACACGGAGGGTATTAAGGCACTCGACGGCGTGATGGGCCTGGTCGAGGACGACACGATGCAGATCGTGCTGGGGCCGGGCAAGGTGAATAAGGTGCTCGAGGAGTTCTCCAAGCTCACCGGCCTTGCGAAAGGCGTTGCTGACGAGAGCGTGGTCGACGCTGCGGCCACAAACAAGGCCGCGCAGAAGGCCAAGTACGAGTCCAAGCCGGTTCAGGCCTTCCTCAAGAAGATTTCCAATGTCTTCGTCGCCCTGCTTCCCGGCATCATTGCGGCTGGCCTCATCAACGGTATCTGCAACGTCATTAACGTCTCGACGGCAGGCGCGCTTGCGGGCGAGTGGTGGTACCAGGGCATTCGTTCCATGGGCTGGGCCCTGTTTGCCTATCTGCCCATCTTGGTGGGCTATAACGCGGCACGTGAGTTTGGTGGCTCCGCTGCGCTGGGCGGCATCGCCGGCATGATGTGCATCGCCAACAGTGCCATGCCCCTGCTTGCGCCTGGCGCGGCCGATCCTGCCACTGCCATTCTGCTGCCGCTCACCAATGCGCAGTACAATCCCGCAGCGGGCGGCATGATCGCGGCTCTCATTGCTGGTGCGTTTTTCGCCTGGATGGAGCGTCAGATTCGCAAGGTTATGCCCAACGCACTCGACACGTTCTTGTCCCCGCTGCTGGTGCTCATCATCGGCGCCTTTGCTCTGATGCTCGTCATCCAGCCGGTTGGCGCATGGCTGACGACTGCCATCTTTAGCGTTTTGACCTTTATCTTCGAGAAGCTGGGCGTCCTGGGCGGCTATATCCTGTCGGCGGGCTTCTTGCCGCTGGTTTCCGTCGGCCTGCATCAGGCGCTCACGCCGATCCACGCTATGCTCAACGATCCCGACGGCGCTACCAAGGGCATCAATTATCTGCTTCCCATCCTTATGATGGCTGGCGGCGGTCAGGTCGGTGCCGGTCTGGCGCTGTACTTTAAGACCAAGAACGCCAAGCTCAAGAAGTACGTCGCAGAGTCCATTCCCGTTGGAATCCTCGGTGTGGGCGAGCCTCTGATGTATGCCGTTACGCTGCCGCTCGTTCGTCCGTTTGTGACGGCCTGCCTGGGTGCCGGATTTGGCGGCGCGCTCGCGGCGCTGCTTCACATCGGCACGGTTTCTCAGGGTGTTTCCGGTCTGTTTGGCCTGCTGATCGTCGTTCCTGGCCAGCAGCTCGGCTACGTTGCCGCTATGCTGCTTGCCTATGCCGCCGGCTTTGTCCTGACGTGGTTCTTTGGCGTCGACGAGCAGAAGATCAACGAGTTCTTTGGCGAATAGTTTGATATCGCGAGCCGTGTTGCTCAGGGCTCGCGGCGCGCGGCAGATTTCTTGATGCTATGGTTGTGCCGGCGGGGCTAACTGCTCCGCCGGCCTTTTTTAAAGGAGTGTTGAAGCGTGAAAACGGGTATTTCGATTTATCTTTCCAGCCCTTTGCAGGATATTGAGCGGACGATTGAGCGTGGTGCCGCGGCGGGTGCGCGCTACGCGTTCACCTCACTGCATATTCCCGAGGATGGGGGAGCGGCGTATGCCGATAAGGTCCGTCATGTGCTGTCGCTGCTCTCCGCCCGCGGCATTGCGCTCATTGCCGATGTGGGGCCTCGCACGTGCGATTTGCTCGGGCTTGAGCGCATCGAGGACCTGCGCGATCTGGGGTTGGAATACCTTCGTTTGGACTATGGCTTTAGCGCCCAACGGGTCGCGGAGCTGTCCGGTGTATTTCGCATAGTGGTCAATGCATCGACGGTGAGTTCTGATGAAATCGCATCGTGGCGTGAGGCCGGTGCCGATGTGACTCGTTTTGCCGCCTGCCACAATTTTTACCCCAAGCCTTATACCGGTTTAGCTCTGGAGGACATTGCTCGGGTGAATCTTCGTCTTGCGGCGCTTGGATTCGAAATCATGGCTTTTGTGCCGGGCGATGCCAACGTTCGCGGGCCGGTATTCGAGGGACTGCCGACGGTCGAGACGCAGCGCGGTCGCGCGTCAAAGGTTGCCCTCAATATGCTTGAGCTTGCACATGGCGCCGATTGCGACATTGTGTTGGTCGGCGACCCCGATCTTTCCGATGCGGGCTGGGCGCAGTTTGCTCAAGTTTCCGCCGGATACGTGGACCTGCAATGCGAGCTTGAGCCCGGTTATGCCTATGTGCGCGGGCAGATTCATCACGACCGGCCCGATTCGAGCACCCTCATCTTTAGGTCTCAGGAGTCGCGTATGACGCTTAAGCCGGATTCCGTGCCGACGGATGCCGGAGCCGGCCTGCCGCGAAAGGCGGGGTCGATCGCTGTGAGCAATAGCGGATATGGGCGCTACGAAGGCGAGCTTGAGATTGCGCGGGTCGATCTTCCCGGTGACGAGCGCATGAACGTTGCGGGTCATATCACGCCCGAGGCAATGGAGCTGCTGCCGTTCATCAAACGCGGATTCGGGGTACGGTTCGTTTAGCGTGTGACCCGTGGGCTACAATTGGCCCATCATGCGAAGGCGCCTCGTGTGGCGTGTGCCTGCGTTGGCCGATCTATATTCGGAGGATTTCCATGACCGTACTGTTTGTTGAATATCCCAAGTGCTCGACCTGTAAGAAGGCCAAGGCATGGCTGGACGAACACGGGGTAGAGTATATCGACCGCGATATCGTTTTGGACAATCCCACGGCTGATGAGCTTGCGACCTGGATTGCTCGTTCGGGACTGCCGGTGCGGCGCTTCTTTAATTCGTCGGGCATGAAATATCGAGAGCTGGGCCTGAAGGCGCGTCTGGATGCGGGCGTGACGGATCGGGAGTGCTACGAGCTGCTGGCGACCGACGGCATGCTGGTTAAGCGCCCACTGCTGGTGGGCGACGACTTTGCGATTCCTGGCTTTAAGGAATCGGCTTGGGCCGAGGCATTGCTGTAGCGGCTGCGGAAAGTGCGACCCGTTTTGAGTGCTCAGGGTGGGACGTGTTTTCCATCGGCGGGCTCGCTCGGCTCAATCCTCCAACTGCGCCCATTCGTGCGGATCGTAGACCTTTACGTGCTTGTTGGGCTTGCCGCTCCAGTACTCCTCGTCCATAAAGGGCAGATATGCCTGAACGCCGGGGCAGATAAAGGGGATCCGCTGCTGTTGCAGTCGCTCGCGCTGGCGCTGCTCCAGGTGCGCCTCGGATATGACAGTCGGCATACCGGACAGCTCGACGAGGCTTGCCTGGATTCGCTTAAGGTCGGGGAGTCCCGCGTGCCATGACATCCGCATGATCAAAAAGGATGCACGGCGGTATTTTGCCTGCATCACCGTGATGGCGGGGCGCAGAGTGGGATGGATTTTGTCCCGTTCGGGCCAAAGGTCAGCAGTGATCTCGAGGCCCAGGGTCTCCCATAGGTAATCAAGCTCTTCGTCCATGGCGCCTCGATATCTACGTGATCATTGATACTTCGATTGTGTTGCCTGGTGCTATCGTTTTCGCGGTAGAATCTGCCAACGGTTGACGGCTACCGCTCGCGGCGTTTTGCCCTTCGTGTGCAGCGGTCGACTTCACAGGTCCTTCATGTGTTGGCCGTATTTGACTGAATTTCAAAAAAGTCAAAATTGGGGCTTGCGTCACGGCCGGACTTCCCGTATATTTCTTTCTTGCGCAAAGGCACAGCCGAGCGCAGCGATGCAGTCATTGGGATGTCGTCTAATGGCAGGACAGCGGATTCTGGTTCCGTCAATGGGGGT
>CATYEN010000041.1 GCA_958405565.1 uncultured Collinsella sp.
AAGGGAAGAGGCGGGGCATGCCCCGCCTCTTACACCACATCTCTGCGCGCTACCCAACCTAGCTGGATTAAAGCCTGTTGAGGCGAATTTTAATGTACACACTCTATATTGTGTACATTATCTTCTTGCACATAAATGCTATCGCCCTAGCAACAGTACTCATATTTGGCATTTTTTGCCCACTGCTATATAACTAACCCCCTATAGCAAGCAAAAAACAGGCCGCAGCCCATCGCTACGGCCCACCCGAAGCCCCAAAAGAGACGCTAGGCGCTGTAACCCATCGCCTGCAGCACAAACATAACAACTGTCAGCACCGTAATCACGCCGATGGTCGCCCACGTGAGCACATTCCACACGCGGCCGTTGCGGTTGGCGCCCATAATGTGACGGTCGGCGGCGATAACCACCTGGAACACCAGAACCACGGGCAGCAGCACGCCGTTGATGACCTGTGAGGTCATCATAATCTGGAACAGATCGACACCGGGCATGAGTACCAGCACGGCCGAGATACCGATAATGGCCGTAATGATGCCGCGGTAGACCGGAGCCTCATCCCAGCTGCGGTCGGCGCCGCGCTCCCAGCCAAATGCCTCGCAAATGGCGCTGGACGTAACACCCGGCAGCACGCAGGCGGCCAAGAAGCTCGCGGCGACCAAGCCCGAGGCGAACAGCACCGTGGACCACTGACCGGCGATGGGCTCCAACGCGCGAGCGGCGTCGGCAGCATCGCTAATTTGAATACCAGCCGGGAACAGCACCGTGCCGGTCGTGATAATGATGAAGCCGGCGATGATATCGGCGGCGATCGAGCCGCTCACGGTATCAATACGCTGCAGCACGATGTCGTCCTCGCCCGCGTTCTTATCGACCACGTTGTTCTGCGCCAAGAAAATCATCCACGGCGCGATGGTGGTACCGATCGTTGCGACCACGAGCGACACGTAGCTGGGGTCATTTTGAATGTTAGGCACGACCAGGTCGACCGCGACCTCACCCCAGTTGGGGCCAGCCATAAACGCGGCGACGATATAGGTCACGAACACGCAGCTCACCAGCAGCAGAATCTTCTCGATGCGCTGGAAACTACCTGACATGGTAAGCATCCACACCAGCAGCGCCACCAACGGTACCGAGATGCTCGCCGGCACGCCAAAGAGAGCAAGGCCGCTGGCGATGCCCGCAAACTCCGAAATGGTCACAGCCGTGTTGGCGATCAGCAGCGCTGCCATGGCCAACACACTCTTGCGCACGCCGAAGCGCTCGCGAATGAGCGATGCCAGGCCCTTACCCGTGACGCAGCCGCAGCGCGCCGCGGTCTCCTGCGTCACGATGAGCAGCACAGTCATGACGGGAAGCATCCAGAGCATCTTGTAGCCATAGCTGGCGCCCGCACTGGAATACGTTGCAATGCCGCCGGCGTCATTGCCCGAAAGCGCCGCCAGCAGACCGGGTCCCATGGCGCCAAAGATGGCCGCAATGGTCAGCTTTTGCTTGGTGCTCGGCTTTTGCTTCGTGTTTTGCACGCGACCACCTATCCCATGACCGACATGGTGAGCAGCACCGCAGCGGTGCAGTACGCCACACACGAGATCATGACGGCAATGACGTTCATGGCGGTACCCGACGTATTGAGGTCGTGCTCATCGCGCCAGAACAGCACCATCAGATAAATCACGGCACTCATGTTGCTAACCAGGCAGATGATAGCCGCAATGTTAAAGCATCCGGTAAAGAGCTGCTCCTCGAACATGGGGGCATCGGGGAACGCGGCGGTGCGCACCAGCTGCGCGCACAGGTAGGTCACGAGTGAAAGGATCAGGCCCATGCCCGTGCTCTGGAAGAAGAATCCCAGGTACGGTTTGGGCTCGTCGTCGTGACCGTCGTACTCGAGGAAGTAGTTCTTGACGAACGACACCATGCGCGAGGCAGCCAGCAGCACGAGCGGCATGGCGCACATGGGGAACACCACCAGATGCGCGGAGCCCAGCGCCGTCCCCAGCACCGTCGCCATAATGCACGAGGCGATGCCCCACACGACGACCCAGTACTGACGATGCACGAACCAGCTGAGCACGTTCGTCGAGTCGTCCGACGCGCTATCGCCCGAGCCGACACCGGCGATCTGCAAGTCCTCCTGATGCTCCTCGGCGATAACGTCCATGGCGTCGTCGAAGGTCACGATACCCAGGATATGACGGTTCTCGTCGCAGACAGGGATGGCAACCAGGTCGTACTTGGTCATCTCGTCCGTCACGTCTTCCTGGTCCTCGTCGGGCGACACGTAGACCAGATCGCGATAGGCGAGCTGGCCCAGCGTGGCATCGCGATCGGCCACGATCAGCGTGCGCAGCGAAAGCACGCCGGTGAGCATGCCGCTCGGGTCCTCGGTATAGACGTAGTAGACGCTCTCAAAATCCTCGTCGAGTTTGCGAATCGCCTCGATGGCATCGCCGACCGTCGCCGTGGCGGGCAGCGAGACAAACTCCGAGGTCATGATGCGGCCGGCGGTGTTGTCCTCGTAGCCCAGCAGGTTACGAATCGCCTTCTCCTCCTTGACGCCCATCAGGCGCAGGAGCTTCTCGGCCTTCTCATAATCGAGCTCGTCGATCAGGTCGGCAGCGTCGTCCGGGTCCATCATGGCCAGCATCGACGATGCGTCCGTGTCGGACAGGCCCTCGAGCATCTCGGTCATGAGCTCGTCGTCATCGAACTCCGAGATGGCCTCGGCGGCCTGGGCCGTATCGAGCTGCGCGAACACCTGCGCGCGCAGGCGCGGGTCGAGCTGTTCGATAATGTCGGCGATGTCGGCAGGATGCAGCTCGCCGAGCGTCTTGTGCGACACCGAGAGCTGGATGTTCTTGGTCGAGCGATCGAGCAGGTCCATGTAGGACCAGGCGATGATGTCCTCGCTGAGCGGCTTGCCCAGGTGCTTCATAAAGCCCTCGACGACATGCTCGAGCGCGGGGCTGATGGCGCGCAGCAGACCGCGGGCGCCGACCTCGGCACCCAGCAGACGTAGCTGGTTTTCGCCCGACATGGAGAACTTGATGTCGTTTACGCGCACGACCTTCATGCCCTGCGTGTCGACGATCTGCTTGTTGAGAACGTCGCGCGCCAGCAACAGCTCGGTCGGCTGCAGGTACGAAAAGCGGATTTCGGTGGCCGACGTCTTGAGGTACACGCCCGTCTCGTCGATACGGTCGACCCACTTGCGCCAGCTGATCATAAACGGCGTCTTGCCGGGACCGCGGAACGCGAGCGACGTCACGTGCGGAAAAACTTCGCCGGTAGCAATACCAAAATCGTTGACCACGCCGAGCTTCTCGCCGTCGACGTCCAAGACCGGCAGTTTGAGCATCTCACTCAGATAATTCAATGGTGCTCCCCATCATTATTCCTGCGGATCGCGGCAAAACGGGCACGCCATCCGTGGACAATTGGATATGTATACGCATGCGCGGGCGGCACGCCGCTCGACGCTCACACCCCGTGCATGCGCAAAAAGCACCTGCATGGGGTCATCGACTGTATGGTCGAGGTTTGGATTTCACCTGTAACCTTTCTCTTGACCCTCATTAACCGCAGTAACTATAGCATCAGCATCGCGCTGCGGCACCGAATTTATGCGCTGCACATTGCAGGCATACCAAACGCTGACGTATCCGTGACATAGTCGTTGGGGACTACTCCGTGGTTTCGTCGTCCTCGGCGAGTTGGGGGAACACGGCGTTCTTGGGCATCGTGACCTTCGTCAGCGAGGTGAGCTTTTTGCTCAGCGACGTGTCCGTCTTGACCAGGTCGCTGAGCGTCACGATCTTGTAGCCGTCGGCAACAAGGCCGTCGATGATCTGCGGCAACGCCTCGAGCGTCTGCTCGGCGCACTCGTCGCTATCGGTGAGCAGCACGATATTGCCCGGCGTCACCGAATCGAGTACGGTCGAAACCTGCTCGTCGGCGCCGTTGAGCAGCCAGTCACCCGAGTCGATATTCCACGAGACCACGGCAGACACCAAGTCCATCGAGTCAATCCAATTTTGCTCGTCAAAAGCGGCGTAAGGGGCACGCAGCAGCATCGTCTTGACGCCGGTTGCCGACTTGATGGCGTCGGTTCCCTTCGAGATCTGCATGCGCACCGTCTCGCGATCCTCGCCCTTGAGCGAATCATCGCTATAGCTATTAGAGCCGACCTCGCACCCGGCGTCGACAATCGCCTTAGCCGTGGCGGGCGAGGCCTCGGCGGCATCGCCCGAAAGGAAGAACGTGGCGCTCACGCCCTTCTCCTTGAGCACCTGCAAAATCTGCTTGGTGGCACCACTCGGTCCCTCATCAAACGTCAGGGCCACAACCTTCTCGTTGCCCTTTGGCGCCACGCTGGCGCAGGCAACCACACAATCGGTGGCGGGCACAACCTCGCCACGGTCCTGCGTCTTGCCCGACTGCTCGCCGATCCACACCTCGGAGCGCCCCTGGACGCCCCACGTCTGCACATACTCGATGGCGCCCGTGCCCTCGACCTTCAGCTTGGGTTCGATGGTCGTGGCCTGCACCTCGTGCTTCTCGTAGATGTTGCGGCCGTCTTTGACCGTCACCTTCTCGCCGCCGGCAAGTTCGCGGCTATCCCATTTGCCCTGCTTCACACGCTTGCCGTCAACCTTCACCGACAGCTTTTCGCCCCCGTGGCGCTTGAGCACGCTGTCGTCGACGGCCAGCAGGTCGCCCGCGTCATAGGTGTCGGTCAGCTCCTGGTCGTCGATAAGATTCTGCAGCGTTGAGCCCACGCGCACCGCGGTCTGCTCTCCGTTGAGCACAACGTCCACGCTGCGGTTGACGTAGCCCACGACGGCAGCGATAAACAGCACGAGCGCGCAGCCCACGGCGATGAGCGCATAGGGCAGACGGGATGGACGGCGGGGCGAGCGCCCGTTGCCAATGCGCGCACTGCGGTCGCTAAACCCGCGGCTATGGTTGAGGTACATCGCGCCGGGCTTACGGCGGCGCTTGCGCTGGCCGCTGGGCAGCTGCCCCAGGTCGCGGCGAGCCGTCGGACGCGCACCGGAGTGCCCGTTTAAGTTGGATCCGTTTTGGCGCATGTGCCCTCCCCCATAAACACAGCGAGCCGGAGCAACATGTCTCCGGCTCGCCTCCCATCATTTGGTACGTCGCTATTTGCTAGCTTTTGACGAGCCCCCGCTCGCCTTTTGGTATTCGTCCTTAAAGGCCTTGAACATGCCGCGCGTCTTGCCGAGCTGCTTGCCCAGCGCGCGACTGCCCTTGTCCACGGCGACCGATCCCTTGTCATCGAGCACCTTGGCGCCCTTTTTGACCTTATCGCCCACCACGACACTGGCCTCGGCAGCCTTTGCGGCGGCGCCGCCCGAATACCCGAGCGCCTTGACCTCGTCCGAAACGATCATCGCGCCGTTCTCGTAGCCGCGCAGCATCGTCGGCGGCACCTGCGTGTCACCGACAAGCACGCTCGAAGCGGCACCGGCAGTCACATAGAACATCTGGACGATGCCCGAGCGCGGCTTGAACTCCACGTCCGAACAATAGCCCACGACATCGCCCGATTCCGTGCGCACGTCCATACCAACCCAGATGATGCAATCGTCCAGGTTAATGTCGAGGCGCTTGGCCGCGGCGGCATCGTAGGTGTCCTTGACGTCATTCACCGCAATGGCACCCTCGTAGACGCCGATGGCATCGAGCGCCACAAAACGGTCGGGGCGCTCGATCATGCCCGCAATGTCGGACTGGCGAACCATAAAGCCCACCACGCGCGTACCGCCCGGGGTAAAGACCGGAAAGTGAATCTTTCCGAGCTTTTTAGGGCTGCGCGGCGTGCCGTCCTTTTTGGTGCGCTTGTCCTCGGTAGGCTTGCGATAGATCTTGGCGCCGACAAAATCCCCGGCGCGCATTATGCCTCGGTCGAGGGCTCCGCGGCCTCGGTATCAGCCTCGACGGCGTTCTCGACCACGACGTCGGCGGCAGGCGTCACGTTGCCGCCC
Source organism: uncultured Collinsella sp. (assembly GCA_958405565.1). Taxonomy (GTDB): domain Bacteria; phylum Actinomycetota; class Coriobacteriia; order Coriobacteriales; family Coriobacteriaceae; genus Collinsella. Next base: position 6,015 of record CATYEN010000041.1, read on the forward strand.
GAAATGGCGTCGTTGAGCTGCTCGCGCAGCTGGTCCATGCGCTCGCGGGCCAGGTCGACCTTGGCGCGCAGGTCGTCGGTCTTGGCGTCGACCATCGGGCCAAAGTCATTCACCGCGGCACGGGCCTCCTCGGCGCTGTGCTCGTAGGTGTCGCGCATATTGTCCCAGGCGTCGTTGGCGATATCGGCAGCCATGGCGCGGGTCTCGGCGCCCGAGCGCGGGGCCAGAGCAACACCGATAATAGCGCCGGCAGCAGCACCAAAAAGTGCGCCGGAGACAAAGCTGAAAGTCTTACCCATGATCATTCCTCTCCTGCGGGCACGTCGGTGCCCACCGTTTGAATGCTGTCCATTATACCCGCAGCGCATCACTTGCCGCTCCGCTCATCTGCGTACGGCAAAGGCGCAGGTACGTGATGGTGATAAACGCGTAGGCCTACTCCTGAGGCATAGCCGGCATGGCCACCGTGGCACCCGGGTCCTCGCCGGCGCCGTCCACGAGCGGCAGGCCGCCCTCATGCGCAGGTCCTGCCGGAACTGTCGCCGCACCGCCAAAGACGGCAGCGGAGGCCTCGTGGTTCTCGGCAACCGCGCCCTCGGTATCAATCGCCACCTGGGGCTCGTCGTCAAAGTTGGGGACGCCCTGGGGCTTAGCTGCCGGCTCGGCGGCCGCATCGACAACGAGATCGACATCGGCGTCGGCAGGAGCATCGCCCTCAGCCGCATCCTCGGCCACGTCCTCGCCATTCGCGGCGGCGACGGCCTCGTGCGGATCCTTGCCCTCGGCCTCGGCACGCATGCCCAGCACCAGGTTGCGCAGGCCCGCGACCGTGCCCTCCACATCGGGGGCGGGCTGGTCGGCGTGCAGGTAAGCCCAATCCATCATGAAGGTGGCAGACGACAGCGCGCCGATGGCCAGCGCATCGTCGGGACACGAAAGCTCAACCTCAAAGACGCGCTCGTCGTGCTCACTCACGCGCGTGCGACCGCACGAGATGCTGCCGGCAAGGCCGGTCTCGTTCATGAGCTCGACCGTCACGTGCTCCAGCAGGTGGCAGAGCTCGGTCTGGCCCATGCAGTCCTGGAACTCGCGGCCCGAATCGCCCAGGCACAGATGCTTGGCAATCGCCGGCACCAGATAGTACACGCGCGCCGTGGCCTCGATATCCTCCGAGGTCATGAGCGGCATGCCGGGGTTCACCAGCACATGCGCGCAGATCTTGTCCTCGCTGACGGTGACCTTAAGGATGTTGAACAGGCCTGCCATAACTCTCCCCTACTCGCCCTTGTCCTACTCGTCGCCGTCGTGCGGGTCGGCAAGACCCGCACCCGACGCCGCCGGCTCGTCCGCCGCGGACTCGGAATCCTTCTTATCGGTTTCGGCCGGAGCGATCACGCGAATGAGCGAGATGCGCTGGCCACGCATCGACTGCACCTTAAACTTGTACCCCGCAACCTCAAACACCTCTCCGATGTCGGGCACCGAGTCGCAAAGCTCCAAAATCCAGCCGGCGATGGTCTCATAATCATCGCTTTCCTCGAGCGGCCATCCAAGCTCAATCGCATCATCGCACGAAAAACGCCCATCGACGAGCCACTCGCGGCGCGAGAGGCGCGTGAGGTACTTGTTATCGGGGTCGAACTCGTCCTCGATCTCGCCGACGATCTCCTCGACAATGTCCTCGATGGTGATGATGCCGGCCGTGCCGCCGTACTCGTCCACGACCACCACGATCTGGTCGTGCGAGGTCTGCATCTCGGACAGCAGCGGCAGAATGTCCTTGGTGTCGGGCACAAAGGTGGCGTCGCGCAAAAAGTCGGCGATGGGCTGGTCACCCTTGCCGTCGAGCGCGGGCTGAATCAGGTCCTTGATGTGTGCGATGCCCGCCACGTTGTCGGGATCCTCGTGGTAGACGGGGATACGGCTGAAGCCGGTCTGGCGCATGGTGGATAGCACGCTGGCGACCGTCTCGTCGTCCTCGCACATGGTGGTGTCCACGCGCGGCACCATGACCTCGCGGGCAACGGTGTCGCCCAGGTCGAAGATCTCGTGGATCATGCGCTTTTCCTCGTCGAGCAGGTCGTCCTGCTCCGAGACCATGTACTTGATCTCTTCCTCCGAGACGTTCTGGCGGTCGTCGGCGCTCTTAATGCGCAGGATGCGGGCCAGGCCGTCGGAGCAGGCACCGGTCAGCCATACGAGCGGGCGGGCGATCTTCTGGAACACGGAAAGCGGTCCCACGACCTGCTTGGACACGCCCTCGGCGTTAGCCAGGCCGATACGCTTGGGCACGAGCTCGCCGATCACGATGGACACGAAGGCGACGGCAACGGTAATGATGACCGGTGCCAGCCCGCGCGCGATGGCGGAGAGCGGCGCGATGCCAAAGCTCATGAGCCACGTGGCGAGCGGGTCGGACAGGCTCGTCGAGGCGACGGCGGACGAGGCGAAGCCCACGAGCGTGATGGCGACCTGGATGGTGGCGAGCAGCTGGTCGGAGTCGGCAGCCAGCTTAATAGCACGCTCGGCGCGCTTGTCGCCCTCCTCGGCCTCGTGCTCCAGCACGGCGCGCTTGGCCGTGGTGAGGGCCATCTCGGACATAGAGAAGTAGCCGTTGATGAGGGTCAAAACGAGGGTGGTGATGAGGGAGATGGTTATGTCCATCGGGAGTTTCTCGAACCTCCAAGATTCGGGACGTCAGTGGTAGGCGTAGATGGCGGATAAGGCAGTTGCGCCCGACGGCCACCTGGGTGGATCCGCGGGCACAGGCTCGGTCGTTAGATTACGAAGAGAATCACCGCCATGAACTGGAAGATGCTACCGGCGAGCACCCACAGGTGAAACACGCTGTGCAGGTAGCGCACGTTTTTGGCGATGTAGAACGGCACGCCCACGGTGTAGCACACGCCGCCGACGGCGAGCAGCGCCAACGCGACGGGATTCAGCAGCGCCACGAGCGCAGGCAGCTTAAAGACGACGAGCCAGCCCATCAGCAGGTAGACCAAGCCGCTTACCCAGTGCGGCTGACGCTCGCGCATAAAGCACTCGAGCGCGATGCCAATAATGGCGATGGCCCATACGGCAAAAAACAACACAGGGCCGCCGTCGTTTGCCAGTGTGATGAGGCAAAACGGCGTATAGCTGCCCGCGATGAGCAGATAGATGCAGCTGTGGTCGATAATGCGGAATACGCGCTTGGCGCCCGCGGGCTGAATCGCGTGATAGAGCGTGGAGGCCAGGTATTCGAGGATGATGCTGACGCCGTAGACGATCGCGGCGGCCATGTGTGCCGGCCCGCCGCCGCGCAGGGCAGCGAATACGATCAAAAGTACGAGGCCTGCGATACCCAGCAGGCAGCCGACACCATGGGTGACGGAGTTCATGATCTCCTCGCCCACCGTGTACTGCGGAACGGCCGCGGCCTTAGGTCGCGGCTTGGAACTGTCGCTCGAATCGGACATGCCGGTTACATCCTCCAACATAAATAGTTCTCAACACTATATCAAAGCGTCTGGGTACGTGCGAAATTTGCACCTTACGTGACCTTTTGTTTACCCATTCTTTGCTTGTTGACGCATCAACGGCGAACATCCATAATGCGCTTGCATTAAATGTTGACATATAAACATCTTATAGGAGAGCGATTTATGGCTCATAATACGCGTCCCCATCGAGGGCTCAAGATCGGTCTGGCCGTTACCGCGGTGCTCGTTGTCGCACTACTCGGATTTGCCGGCAACTTCTTGTTCGACTTTGCCCTAAACCCCCAAGCGCCTTACACCATGAAGATGATGCAGGACGGCAAGAATGCCGAAAAGGGCGAGCAGATGGATGCCGAGGAGACCGAAGCGCGGGCTTGGTTTAAGCAGAACCGCGAGAACAGCAGTCTTACCGCAGATGACGGGACTGAACTAGCTGCCTGGTATTTCGCGGCATCGGAGAACACGCACGATTATGCCGTCTGCCTGCATGGATATACGAACGAGCCCATCGGTATGGCCCGATACGTCAAGCGCTTCCACGACCGTGGCATGAACGTGCTCGCGCCCGCCGCCCGCGCCCACGAGCGTTCCGGCGGCGACTACATCGGCATGGGCTGGCCCGAGCGACTCGATGTCGTCGCGTGGATCGGGCGGATTGTTGCGGCAGACCCCAAGGCGCGCATCCTGGTCTTTGGTGAGTCGATGGGCGCGGCAACCGCTATGAACGTGGCGGGGGAATCTCTACCGGCAAACGTGAAGTGCATTATCGAGGACTGCGGCTATACGAGTGTGTGGGACGAGTTTTCCCTGCAGCTCAAGGATGTATTTGGCTTGCCCAGTTTTCCGCTGCTCGACGTGGCCAATCTGGTATGCAACGTACGTGCAGGCTACGACTTTCATAAGGCCAGCAGCGTGGAGCAGCTCAAGCACGCAAAGGTCCCCATGCTATTTATCCATGGTGACCAGGATACCTTTGTGCCGTACAGCATGCTCGACCAAAACTACGAGGCGTGCGCCAGCAAGGTCAAACAAAAGCTCACCATCCACGGCGCCGCCCACGCCAAGAGCGCACAGGTCGACCCCGAGCTCTACTGGAACACGGTCAACGACTTCCTCGACGAGAATTTTTAGGCAAATAGCGGCGTCTACGGCCTCCTCCAGCCCCATGATTTCGGAAGTATGCGGCAAATTCTGGAACTGCCGACCAGACCGCGGTTTTACCAACAATTTATCAGGGGTTTTGTTGGCAAAAAACGCTGCGTGCTCGGCAGTCTCGAAATTTGCCGCATACTTCCGAAAAACCGCCCGCGAGCGTTGTGCTCGAGAGCGGTTTATGTTTGAGTTACGCAACAAAAGCGCTTGATTTGTCCAATAGCCAGGCGCTACTTGACCTCGATGAGCTCGTACTCGCTCGTGCCCAGGCCGATCTTCTCGGCGTGCGCGATGCAGGAGCGCCAGTCGGTGTCGGGATGCGTGATGCAGAAGGGATCCTTGGCCTGCTCTCCCTCCAGATGCTCGTGGCTGTGCTCCATCTTGGCGGCGCTATCAGTGAGCTCGGTGTTAGGAAGCGGCTCGGATGCCATGACGGCGTCGGCGCAGGCTTGGTCGATGGCAACCGGATCGAAGCTCGCGAACATGCCGATGTCGTTGACGATGGGCGTGTCGTTCTCGGCGTGGCAGTCGCAGTTGGGGCTGATGTCCATGGCCAGCGAGATGTGGAAGCTCGGGCGACCGTCGACGATGGCCTTGGTGTACTCGGCGATCTTGCAGTTGAGCACATCGGCCGCGGCGTCGTAGTCGGGCTTGATGGCGTCCTGGTTGCACACGCCGATGCAGCGGCCGCAGCCCAGGCAGCGGTCGTGGTCGATGGCGGCCACGTGCACCGTGCGGGTGCTGCCGTTGGCAAGCTCGCGCTCGCGGGTGTCGTCGAACGAGATGGCGTTGTGCGCGCAGATGCGCTCGCAGGCACGGCAGCCCACGCAATGCTCGGTCGCAACGCTCGGCTTGCCGGCGGCGTGCTGCTCCATCTTGCCAGCGCGGCTGCCGCCACCCATGCCCAGGTTCTTCATGGCGCCGCCAAAGCCGGCCTGTTCATGACCCTTAAAGTGGGTGAGGCTGATCACGATATCGGCATCCATGAGCGCCTGGCCGATCTTGGCCTCGTGCACGTACTCGCCGCCCTCGACCGGGACGAGCGCCTCGTCGGTACCCTTGAGGCCGTCGGCAATGATGACCTGGCAGCCCGTGGCGTACGGGGTAAAACCGTTCTGATAGGCAGTGTCGATGTGCTCAAGCGCGTTTTTGCGGCTACCGACGTAGAGCGTGTTGCAGTCGGTGAGGAAGGGCTTGCCGCCTAGCTCCTTCACGACGTCCGCGACGGCACGGGCGTAGTTGGGGCGCAGAAAGCTCAGATTGCCCAGCTCGCCAAAGTGAATCTTGATGGCGACGAACTTGTTCTCAAAGTCGATCTGCTCAATGCCGGCGCGGCGGATGAGGCGCTTGAGCTTATCGAGCTGGCTCTCGCGGCCGTGCGTGCGCAGGTTGGTGAAGTACACCTTGGCGGGTGCAGTTGCGGTCATAGATCTATCCCCTCGGTCTATATGGCGTTACAGACATAAGAGGATGGTACCCATTGGAGTGGGGTCGAAGTCAAGCGCGGAAGCGGGAGCACCTAGTCGTTGGGGACACTCTTTCACTACCCGGCAGCTGGGGACGTTCCTTTCCTGCCGGCAAATGGGGACAGTCCTTACCACCCCGGCCGGCAACCCGGCGAGTCGGCAAAGACTGTCCCCCGACGACTGATCGTTTAAGTCTGTCCCCAATGACCACTTTTGGTCGTTTAAGCCTGTCCCCAATGACTACCCAATGACTACTCTTGGACTTTGAGGGCCTCGGCCAGGGAGACGCGCCTGATGGAGCGCGTGTGCAGCAGCGCCACGACCAGGTAGGTCGCAAAGCCAATGCCGACACACGCCGCCATGGACCAAGCGGGCACGTAGATCTCAATATTGCCGTTGTAGGCGAGCAGCATCGAACGGAAGATGGCCGTAAGCGAGCCGATGATCACGGGCAGGCTCAGCACGAGCGACGCCGCCACGCACAGCGTGATCGAGCGGATGTACAGGTGCGAGATCTCGCCGTCGCGATAGCCAAAGACCTTCATGTAGCTGATCGAGCGGGCGCTATGGTCGATGACGGCCTTGGTCAGCAGATACATAAACAGCAGGAAGATGAACACCGCGAGCCCAACCATCATGCCGATCATGTCGCTCATCATGCCGATAAACTGGTCGCCCACGGCGCGCATGTCGTCGGGCGTGGTGTCGCCGGCAAAGTATCGCGCGTCGAGGTCGAGCTTCTCGTCGCTCACGTAGCCGTTAAAGTAGGCAGCGTCGTTGCCGAACAGCTCGTTAAAGTCGTCGATGCTCATGTAGATATTCATGTCCGACTTGGAGCCCCAGGTGCAGTCCTTGCCCTCGTACTCAAGGGAATAGTCCTTGCCCTCGTACTTGTCGTGGAGCGTGACCTTCTGCCCCTCGCTCCAGCCAAACTTGTCGAGCAGGCCACCGCCAAAGACGACGCGTCTGTCCCCGACATCCAGCCCCTTCCAGTAGCGAGAATCGGACAAGACGCCGTAGATGGAGATCGTCTCCTGCCCATTTCCATCGCCGCGGTCGTATTGCAGCTGGTAGACGGCGTATTTCTCGGCCTGTGCAATCTTATCCGCACCGTTGTCGGTCGTATTGACGGGGTGAATGTCATCGTTGTCAGTATCGATCTTCGAGGCCTTTTCGATCAAATCGATGGTCTCGTCACGGTCGCAGCCAAGGGCGTCGGCAAGATCGTCGAGGCGCGCATAAAGGGCGTCCTTCTTATCCTGGACTGTTGCGAGCGCATCCTGCGCTGTAGTCAGGCTCTCGGCAGACGGAGCGCTTGTCGCAGCATCGGCCGCCGCCTGCGCGGCATCGACCGCGTCGTCAAGCTCGTCGTCGGCATCTTGGGCGGCAGTGAGGAGCGCGCCGTCCACCGACTGCAGACGCTCGAGCGCCGACCACTGCCCGCGTTCCTCGGCGGTGCCTTCAAGCTCCAACGGCGCCTTGAGCGTGTACTGGTGCTCGGCGACAAGACTTGTCTCCAGGTTGTCCGCGTAGTGGGTCATCGTGGGTAGGATCGCCAGGCCAAAGAGCAGCAGCAGTGACGCAAACGCGATACCCACGAAGAGCGTGGCGAAGTTGCCCAGATTGCGCAGGAAGATGCGCAGGCGGAAGCGAGAGACGAAACCCATGCGCTCCGGCAGCTGCAGGCCGCGCTTGGTGCCCGACTTGCCGCCCGCCTCGTGGCGCAAAAACTGCAGCGGCGTCTTGCCCATCTTGCGCATCAGGCCCACCAGCGTAATGAGGATGAGCGCGGCGGCGGGAACCACGGCGCACTTCACAAAGATCTCCCAGTTCCAATACACCTGGAAGGGCGGCAGGCTGTACGACCCGTAATACAGGCTGCGCATGGGCTCGGTAAAGAACGCCACGCCGAGTGCTGTGCCCAAAAGCGCCGCGGTCACGCCCACGATGGCGGGAAGTGCCAGGTAGTGCAGCACAATCTCGCGACGGCGGTAGCCGCTGGCGAGCAGCGTGCCGATAATGGCGCTCTCTTCCTCGATGGTCGCGTCGGTAAGAACCACAAAGACGAAGGCCATGATCACGATGATGATGTCGAGCAGCGTCGTCCACATCATGGAGTCGCCGTCCACATCGTCGCGCGCATAGCCGATGCCCTGGTTGGAATCGGCATCGGTCAGGTCGTCCACGCGCGCATCGGCATCCACCAGCGCCTCGACCATATCCTGCTCGGCATCGATACGGTCCGCAGTGGAGAGGTCGCGGTCGCTAAAGGTAAAGGAGTAGGTGTAGGCGGGCGCACCGCCGGCGTCCTCAAGCGCGGCAAAGCCGGCGTCGGTGACCTCGGCCACGCCATAGGTGATGGTGTTGACCGTAAAGTCGGAGTTATTGAGGAACAGCGCCTGGCTATCGGGCTGCGTCATGATGCCGCAGATGGTGTAGGTGCGGCCCTCGAGCTCGACCTTATCGCCCACGGCAAGATCGTTGTTGGTGGCAAAGACGCGGTCGATGGCCACCTCGTCGTCCGCGCGGGGCTGCTCGCCTTCGCAATAGGACGCGATATCGACCTTGGTGCGGTGCGCGTAGGTGCGCAGCGTGCGCTTGGTGCCGTCGTCGCCGGACGCCTTTTTGATAATGGCGTCGATGGAGAAGTTCTTGTAGAGCGTGACGCCGCCGACGTCGCTGGCGGCATCCTCGGCAGCCCTGAGCTGCTCTGTGGTCGCCTCGAAGGACGTCGTTACGCGGCCGTCCTCGATCGTGTACGCATCGCGCATGTCGTCGATAAGGCAGCCGATAGAATGTGCTGCGAGCAAAAAGCCCGACGTAAGGGCGATGCTTCCGCACATAAGCAAAAAGATGCCCAGGTACTTGCCGATATTGCGGCGCAGCTCGCGAGGAAGTCGTTTTGCGAGAGGTGACATGGCGCCGCCTACCAATCGAGCTCGGCGGCCGCGACGGGCGACTCGTTGAGCTCGTCCTCGACGATGCGCCCGTCGCGCAGGCGCAGCACGCGGTTGGCCATGTGGGCGATGGCGGCGTTGTGGGTGACGATGATGATGGTGCAGCCGTAGGTACGATTGACGTCCTCCATGAGCTGCAGGATCTCTTTGGATGTCTTGTAGTCGAGCGCGCCCGTGGGCTCGTCGCACAGCAGCAGGCCCGGGTTTTTGACGAGTGCGCGGCCGATGGCGCAACGCTGCTGCTGGCCGCCCGAGACCTGGCGCGGGAACTTGTTGCGGTGCTCGTAGAGGCCCAGCGAGCGCAGCAGGTCGTCGATATTGAGCGGATTTTTGGACAGGTGCGCCGTGACCTCGATGTTTTCCTTGATGGTGAGGTCGGGCACCAGGTTGTAGAACTGGAAGACAAAGCCCAGCTCGCGGCGGCGATACTCGCCCAGGTCGGCGGGCTTGAGCGTCGTCAGGTCGCAGCCGTCCACCATAATGGAGCCGCCGTCGGCATCCTCCAGGCCGCCGATCAGGTTGAGGAACGTCGATTTGCCCGAACCCGAGGGCCCCAGCATGACGCAAATCTCGCCGCGGTTGATGGACGTGTTGATGCCGTCGAGCACCATCAGGCGCGCATCGCCGTCGCCGTAGTGTTTTTTGAGGTCCTTAACCTGGACGTAGGCTTGCTTCGTCGCCATACCATCCCCCATTGTTAGCCTTCTGCTACTTTTCTAGGGTAATAGTAAACCTAGGCGAACTATTTTTGTGTGACATATGGCATTTATTTCAAACTAGTCACCCGGCAGTTAGGGACGTTCCTTTCCTGCCGGCAGATGGGGACAGTCTTTGCCAACCCGACCGGCAAGCCGGCGGATCGGCAAAGACTGTCCCCAATGACTAGTCGTTTAAGTCTGTCCCCAATGACTACTCTTGGTCGTTTAAGTCTGTCCCCCAATGAGTACCCGATGACTAGGTGGCTAGGCGTGGGATTTGTTATGGGTGAGGGCTAGGCCTACGGCGGCGATGGCGGCGGCGAAGAGCACGGTAATGCCCAGGTCGCAGGCGATGTCGCCCAGCGCGGTAGACGTCAGGTCCGACGCGAGCGCCTTGCTGATCGCGTCGTTCACCCAATATGTCGGCACAAAGTGCGCCACCGTCTGCACGGCCGAGCCCATGAGCGACAGCGGCATCCAGGCGCCGCCCAAAAACGTCATGAGCATGCCGAGCAGGTTGCCCACGCCGTTGAGCAGCTCCTCGCGTGCGCCCAGGCTCGACAGCGTAAAGCCAACCGCCAGCGGCGTGCACGCTAAGGCAAACGTTGCCGCCAGCGCCAGACACACGCGGCCCACGCCGACCTCGGCAACCGCGCCGGCAAAGCCCACGACGCCCATCATGCTCGACACAAACCAGATGCAGACGGTGAGCGCCGCGGCAGCGGCAAACACAGAGAGCGAGCGCTGGCGCTCGGAGACCGGGCCGGCATCCATGCGGCGCACGCGCTCGGGCTCGTTCATGCCCGAGAACACCAAGCCCACCGACACGATGACCGACGAGATAATCGCATACGCGCCAAAGTTGAAATACGACTCGAGCGTGGCGGCGGCCGTCGAGTCGACTTTGACCTGCTCGATCTGGACCTCAGCGCGCTTTGCGGCGGCGTGCTCGGCGGCCTTGGCGACGTCGCCGTCAGAGGCGGCAGGCTCAAGCGCCGCCGCGGCGCCCGCGAGCGAGATCCAGCGCGAGGCCTCCGCAGACGAAAGCGCCGCCGCCATGGTGCCGGAGCCGTAGGTCACGTCGAGCTTGGGCAGGGCCTCCCCCGCGCGGGCAGCTGCGATCAGGTCGTCCTCAAATCCCTCCGGGATAAAGAACACGCAGTCGGCGCTGCCCTTGGCACTGTTGCTCTTGGAGAGCGCGTCCGCAAGATCGTACGTGTCGTCGCCGACGCCTGTGACCAGGTCAAAGCGCGCACCCAAGTGCTTGGTGAGCGCCCGCGAAAGGTCGCTGTTGTCCCGATCGACCACGATCACGTTGGTGTCGTAGGGCTTGTATTCGGTGAGCTGCGACGAATTCCAGCTCACCGACGCCGCAATGAACACGCCCATGAGCGAGATGAACACCGTATAGATGAGCAGGTAGAACGGGTGCGCGAGCGCCATGCGAAGCGCAGTCTTAAAGGTGCTCATAGCGACTCCTTCCAAACACCAGCGTGGCGGCAACGACAAACACCAGGGCCATCAGGACGAGCGCGCCCGCGCGCACGGCAAAGGGGCCCAGGTCCTCAAAGAAATACAGACGGTTGAACATGTCGCAGATGAGCTTGACGGGATTGAGCCAGCACTCGGCCGGGCAGGCGCGGGCAACGTCGTCGGCAAGCGCCATCGCCGGCTCGCCGTAAAGGCCGGCGAACAGGGCGCACGTGGTGGCGAAGCCCGTGAGGATACCCGACTTGGACGCCTTGCCTCCCTTAACGGGCAGCGTGCCCACAAAGAGCCCCAGGCCCGTCGCCGCAAGCGCGGAGGCGGCGCCGCCCACCAGGCAGAGTCCCTCGCGCCCGCCAAAGTCGACGCCCACGACCAGGCGCACGTAGCCGATCGCAACCGTCATCGAGGCAAAAGAAACCAGCCACGAGCCTACGAAAATTCCGGCCAGCGACGCCGTCTTGGAAAGGCCGCCCACGCAGCGACGCGCGCCAAGGCCCGACAGATTGGGCTGCAAATCGACGACGCTCAGGGCGGCAAACTCGGCAGACATCATCGCTACCAGGCCAAAGAGCGCGTAGTAGTAAATGGTCGTGCCGTCGGGCGTGGTGCGCGTCAGGCTTACGCGGCGGGTACCGCCCTCGAGCGACAGGGCGCGCGCAACCGCCTCTGGGTCGGCGAGCGCCGCCGGGTTGTCCTGGGCAATCTGGGCCATGAGCTCGGCATTTTGCGTATACGAGCTTGCCACCGTCTCCAGGATGCTGCGGTCGACGAGCACCGTGGACGCGCGCGAGCTGTCGTAGCTCGAGAGCAGCGTGAGCCTGGGCGTGCCCGCGGCATCGACCGTGTAGATGCCCGCGACCTCGCCGTCCTTGAGCGCGCGGTTCGCGGTGGCCGCATCCTCGCACTCGTGAATCTCGAGCAGCTGGTCGTCGCCCTCCTTAGACAGCGAGGTCGCCACATCCTTAAAGGTCGACGCGTCCCAGGCTTCGTCAGTCACGATGGCCACCGGTACCGGGTCGACCTTGCCGTCGGAGCTCAGGTTCGCAAACATAAACATGAACATCGTGGAAAGCGCAACGGGAAAGACCGCGCCCCAAACCCAGGTGCTCGGCCGACGCAGCAGCGTCTTGAGCGTGATGATGATGGTGTTGAACATGGCCGCCCCCTAGTCGCGCAGTTCGCGGCCGGTGATCTCGAGGAACACGTCGTTAAGGGTCGGCGGCTCAGAGTAGATGCGGCCGAGCGGTACATCGTACGAGCGCAGCGCGTCGAGGATGTCGGTCAGGTTATGCGGGCTCGCCTCGCACGAGAACGTGAGCTGGCCCGCCGTCGCCGCCAGGTCTAGGACATGCGGCAGACTCGCAACGGCGGCGAGCGCCGCGCTCGGCACCTCGCCGACCTCGATCACAATTTTCTCGCCCATCTGGATCATGCGCTTGAGCTCGTCGTTGGTGCCCTGCGCCAGCACGCGCCCGCCGTCCATGATCATGATGCGGCTGCAAATCTGCTCGACTTCCTCCATGTAATGGCTGGTATACACCACCGTGGCGCCTTCGTCGCGCAGGCGGCAGATGCCCCCCAGGATGGCGTTGCGGCTTTGCGGGTCGACCGCTACCGTGGGCTCGTCAAAGAAGATGAGCTCGGGCTTGTGCGCGATGCCGCAGGCGATGTTCAGACGACGCGCCAGGCCGCCCGAAAGCTTGCCGGGGCGGAACTTGGTAAAGTCGCCCAGGCCGACAAAGTCGATCGCCTCGTCCACCAACGCGCGGCGGCGCTTGCGGTCGTTGACGTAGAGGCTGCAGAAATAATCGATGTTCTCGCGCACGGTGAGCTCGTCGAACACCGCCACCTGCTGCGGCACCACGCCAATGCGGCGCTTAAGGTCATAGCGGGCGGGCGTCATGGGCTCGCCGAACAGCTCGATGGTGCCCTTGTCGTAGGCGAGCAGCTGCAGGATACAGTTAATGGACGTGGTCTTGCCCGAGCCGTTGGGGCCGAGCAGGCCAAATATCTCGCCAGGGGCGATGTTCAGGTTGAAGTGGTCGAGCGCGATAAGATCGTCATAGCGCTTGACGAGGTTTTCGACGTGGACGATGTCTGTCATGAGGCGGCCCTTCCGTTGATTGCGGCCCGGTACGATTGCATCATCGCAGGAGCGGCCGAAGCGCACCAGTGACCTTTGTCACAGAAGGCGTGGGACAAAATCATCAGTAGTGTTTGTCCCATCCGCGTCACGGTGCCGACATTTCGGGAGAGGAGCCGCGCGGTTGCGGGCGTAAACGCGCCCCCGTCGATAGGCCTATCTATCATTTTTGATAGCTGTATCTAGCAAAAATGATAGATACTGCTATCAAAAATGCTCAGGTGAAATGATTGTCGGCGAGATATAGTCGCGGTCCCCCTTGCTGGGACAAATGTCACGGTTGCTCCCGGTGGGGCCTCCCCCGCGCGCGGCATCGCGTACAATACCCGTATGAACAGGCTATTCGACAAATCGATCGTGCTGGCGTGCTGCATCGCAGCCGCTTTGGGCCTTGCTGTGGACGCTCGCTTGGTCGCAGCGTTTTGCCTTGGCGTCGTAGTCGCCTCGCTGGCGGAAATCGCGCGCGGCGAACGCGCCCGCCGCGCCAGCGAGGCCGCGAGCTACGCTTACATTATGGTGGCCGTCTTTGCGCCGTCGTTTGCTCCGTTTGCACCCCTCGCCCTCTACGATATCGCACGACGCGTGCGCCGCGAGCACGTCTGGGGCGCACTGGGCGCCGGCGCCATCTTTGTCTGCGCGCTCGTCGCATATGCCCACGCCGGCGCGCTTCCCACCCGTGCGCTGCTGTTGACCGCCATCCTTTCGGTCGCCGCCACCTTACTGTCGCTGCGCACCGCCCAGCTGGAGCGCGAGCAGGAGCGCATGCGCCGCACCCGCGACCAGCTGCAGGAACGAGCTCTCGCGCTCGAGGCGCGCAACCGCGACCTTGCCGACCGCCAGGACTACGAGGTCGAGCTCGCGACGCTCGCCGAACGCGCCCGCATCGCGCGCGAGATCCACGATAACGTGGGCCACCAGCTCACGCGTGCCTCGCTGCAAACCGAAGCCCTACGCATGGTCCACGCCAACGAGCCCGGCGTCGCCGCCGACTTCGCCGACGTCAAGCGCACGGTCGATGAGGCGCTTCAGCTCGTGCGCACCAGCGTCCACGCGCTCAACGACAACGCGGCCAATCTCTCCGTACAGCTCGAGCGCATCGTGAAAGGCGCGCGCTCAGATGGCGGGCCGCAGATTGAGCTTGAAGTTTTTGCCGAACATGCACCCGCCAACGTCGCCAACTGCTTTGCGGCGATCCTGCGCGAGGCACTCTCCAACACCATACGCCACGCCCGTGCTCAAAACGTTACCGTGCGATGCATGGAGCATCCGTCGTTTTACCAGCTCATCGTTACCGACGACGGAACGGGAGCGACCCCGGCGAACAGCCGCAACGCCGCAGAAGGCATGGGGCTCGGCTCCATGCGCGAGCGCGTCGAGGCGCTTGGCGGGACCTTTACCGCCGGGCCGCGTGCCGGCGCCCCCGGCTGGCGCGTGTTTGCCACCGTCCCCAAACAGCAAGGAGATGAGGCCCGATGAGGCTCATTGTTGTCGATGACGACCGCTTGGTGGTCGATTCGCTCAAGATTATCCTGGGTGCCCAGCCGCAGATCGAAGTCGTGGGCACCGGCGCCGACGGCAACGACGCGGTTGCGCTCTACACCGAGCACGCACCCGATATCGCGCTGCTCGACATCCAGATGCCGGGGCGTGACGGCCTTTCGGCGGCGCGCGAGATCCTCGAGCGCGACCCCGCGGCGCGCGTGGTATTCCTGACGACGTTCTCGGATGACGAGTACATTGTGTCGGCGCTCAAGCTGGGCGCCCGTGGCTACTTGATCAAGACCGATGTCGCCACCATCCCGCCGGCATTGGCGCAGGTCATGGATGGCAAACGCGTGCTTGAGGGCAAGGCAATTGAGGACGTCGATTTTGATGGGACGGACGTCGAGGCCGGCACGCCCCGCCGGCCCGCAGCCTTTGCTGGCCTGACCGACCGCGAGTTCGAGGTCGCCGAGCTCATTGCGCGCGGACTCGACAACAAGGAAATTGCCGCCACGGCCTATATGGGCGAAGGCACCGTGCGAAACCACATCAGCTCGATTCTGGCCAAAATGGGCCTACGCAACCGCACCCAAATCGCCATCGCCTACCTGCGAGGGTAACTCAAAGAATCGACGACTCAGTTGCGGTGAAATACGGACTGCTGTGCCCCCTAGGGCTGCCAACCAGTCCGTATTTCACCGCAACTTATAGAGC
>CATYEN010000042.1 GCA_958405565.1 uncultured Collinsella sp.
GGCCCTTGCGGCGTAGTCGCTATTTATTCAGTCCAAGTTTCGGGGTGCAGTTCACAGGCACCTTTGTAGTGGTTTTTCCATTTTGACGTTTAGTCGTCGGCGAGCTGGATGCCAAGCAGACCCGACAACGCCAGCGCCTGCTCGGCATTGACCGTCAGACCACGCAACTCATGGTAGTCGCCCGAAACAACAGGAGCCGCAAACGTGCAGCGCGACACATCCACGCCGGAAAGTGGGATCTTAAACACATCGACGCGCGTCAGGTCGCAGCCGTCTAGGCGCAGCTGCCCCAGCTTGGCGCCCTGGAGTGTCGCCTCGATCAGCCGCGTATCGCGCGCCGCCAGGGGCCCGATGCGTCCTTCCGAGAGGTTCGCGTAGCTCAAATCGCACGATGCAAACGACACGCTCGACAGGCGCGCCTTGAGCAAGTTGAGTCCCGGCGCCGAGCAGTCAACAAAGTCGCAGCGATTGAGCCAGCAGCCCTCCATGTTGCAGCGGATAAAGCGGCAGCCGCGAAACAGCACGTCACGGAAGGTAGAACCGCTCCAATCCACACCATCGAACACACAGGATCGAAATACGACGCCATCGAACGTCGCGCCGTTCGCCACGTCGTAGGCAAGCTCCAAATCCTCAAAAGCGGTGTTTGAGACGAGCTCGTCGCCCTCGGCAAAGAGGTCAATGAGCTCATCCATGCCCATATGGCAACCGATCCGCTCGTTGACACGGGCAAAACCACCACAAAGCTGCCTGTCCCCTTTGTGGTGGTTTGGGGTCGCGTTACTCACCGAACATCTCTTGGAGCTTGGCCGCCACGGCGTGGCCCAGGCTCTCGTGGCCCTCGGGCATCATGTGCAGATAGTCGATATCCCCCGGCTCGGCAAAATCGGCGGCATTCATAAAGTCGCAGCCGAGCTGCTCGGCCACCCACGCGTAGTACTCGGCAAAATGCTCCGATGCCTCCACGGCATGCTCGCCAAACTCGGTCATATACACATCGGCAATCTGCGGCTTAATCTTGATTGGAGCCACCAGCAGAATGCGCGGGCAGGGCGCGGCATCAGTCCACGGAAACATGCGGACCGTGCGAACGAGCGCCATGGCACCGTCAGCGATATCGGTGGCCGTCACGTTAAAAGCGGTCTTGCAATCGTTAGTGCCTAGCATAATCACAATGGCATCCAGCGGCTTATGCGACTCCAGCAGCATCGGCAGCGCGCGAATGCCGTTGAGGTTGGTGTCCAGATGGTACATATCGTCGCGCACCGTCGTGCGGCCGTTCAGGCCCTCCTCGATCACATGCCAGCCCTCGCCCAGATCGCGCTGGGCCACGCCGCACCAGCGCACATCTTGCGCATAGCGCACCGCGGTGCCGTCGCGCATACCCGCCGGATCGTAACCATACGTGTTGCTGTCGCCAAAGCATAGAACGTTTTTCATCTTGAGCTCCTCACTCAGTAAAAAGCCGACAGGAGCAGTTCCTCCCGCCGGCTTGGCATGTCACATCGCGCGCGTCGCCCTACAGGTACTTGCGCCAGTCGTCGTCATCCTCTTCGTCCTCGGCAGCGGCCTGGGCCTGCTCGGCAGCACGGGCAGCCGCGGCGCGGGCGGCAACCTGGGCATAGGACTCCTCATTGCGCTCGGGGAAGTTTGCCAGCACATGCTCAAACTTGGCAAAGTCCTCGTCCCAGCGCGTAGAGGGCACGGCGAAGAAGACCTGCTTGACCTTAAAGTCGCCCGACGCCAGCTCCTTGCGGAAGAGCTCTGCCACGGCCTCGGCATCGAAGCCATTGTTGTCGCAGCCCCAAGCGCCCAGCACGAGCTTCTCGCGACCCAGCTCATCGCAGATGGCAAGGACAAAGCGGATGCGATCGCGCAGCGCGTCCAGCAGGGCATCGTCGCTCACGCGGTACTCCTGGCGAGCACGCTTGACGTTGGGCGCGGCGGCAACGATCACGTCGGCGTACGCATGCACGTGGTTGCGGTCGAAACGCACGGCGGGCACCACCAGTGCGCGGTTGCGGTAGAGTTCGCAGTTGATGTTGCGACGACGGTTCTCGCCGTACCATTTACGCTGCTTATCGAGCACGTTGTACAGATACGAATCGGCGCAGAGCGTGGCCTCCTGGCCCAGATAGCCCTGGATATAGCCGCCACCCGGATTGGTAAACGAGGCAAAGGCGAGCACGGCCATGTCGCAGAACTGCGCATAGCCGCGACCATTATCGAGGATGACCTGCGTGGCGGAAGCGTCGAGCACGGTGACCTCGGGCAGGACCGGAGCGGACTCCTCGGCAGGCGCAGGCTCGGCTTCGGCGACTTCCTCGGCGGGCGCAGGCTCGGTCTCAACCGCAGCTTCGACCTCGGCGGCGTCGACCTCAACGGTCTCAGCGGCCTCAACCTCCACAGCCTCGGCAACCGCCTCCTCAGCAGCCGCAGCCGCCTGGACCTTGGCCTTCATCGCCGCGACAAAGCCGGCAGGCATACCGTCAAATTCGCGTACGCCGGCAAGCGAGCGCTCGATATCCTTGGCGCAAACCTCGGACACAGCCGCCACATGACGCTCGGCGGCCTTAGCGCGAGCCTCGCGCTTAGGGTTCGGCTGTCCCGCGCGGTTGGGCCTGCGGTTACGGTTCCTGTTGTCGACGTCTGCCATAAGTGGTCACCTTTCCAGTCGCTGCCGCTATCGGCTTTTCCCATCCATGATACCCCGCCACGCATAAAAAAGGCGGCCCCGAAGGACCGCCTTTCGCATCGTTTTACCGCGCCCGACAAGAAACGCCGCAATGCACCGAACTAGTCGCGACGACCGAGGATGTTCAGAATGCGCAGGAACACGTTGATGATGTCCACGAACAGGTTGGACGCCATGAGCACCGCATTGGGCAGCGTGGGCGGCACCGTCGTGGCGACATAGGTGTCGTAGCCAATAAAGCCGGCGAACACCACGATCACGATCAGGTCGGTAATGGTCTGCGAGACGCCCATGAACATGAGCACGATCTCGACCAGGATGGTGGCGAGCAGAATGCCAAAACCAATGCCATATACGCGACGGAAGAACTTGGGGAACGTTACGCCCAGCGCGCCAAAGACAAAGGTGATGGCGGCCGTGGCGATAAAGGCGGTGTTGATGGTGGGCAGGTCGTAGTTGGCAAGACCAAACGACGCCGTCAGGCCAAAGGTGCTCGCAAAGACCACGTAGCCCACAAGGGACAGGCCCACCGACTGCTTGCTGGC
Source organism: uncultured Collinsella sp. (assembly GCA_958405565.1). Taxonomy (GTDB): domain Bacteria; phylum Actinomycetota; class Coriobacteriia; order Coriobacteriales; family Coriobacteriaceae; genus Collinsella. The sequence continues at coordinate 3,241 of CATYEN010000042.1, forward strand.
AGCAGCCGACATCATAACGATGCCGACAATGGTCAGGATAAACGAGCCGAAGACCAGCGGCAGAGCGGCGCCGCTCATCATCATGCGGGCAAACGCCATGGTACTCGTAAAGTAGGCGCCGGCACCCATGGCGCAAAAGCCCAGGAAGATGAGGGCGGACATGGCAAGGTTGTACGCACGCGGCGACATCTCCTTAGCGCGGCTTGCACCGGTCTCGATGGGACCGTTCTGGTAGCCCTGGATATCGTTCATACTTCGTCCTTTCAAAAAACGCCACAAATAACGGCGCCGTAGGCGACAAGATCCCTGCCATTGTACCCGAATGCCGTGCGCTCTTACCTGCGGCGCTCGCCCTCAAGCGTGCGGTCAAACGCCCATACCCACCAACGCATCACATGCGCCTGCGAGCCATCCGCCCGCTCACGCGTTTGGTCCTCCAGATACAACTCGGTCGCATGTCCGCCAAAACGAACCTTATACGTTGCCGTACGAACACCGTGAACCGTCAGGCCAAACCCGGTGGTCGAGATAATTTCGTCGATCGTAAAACAACGGCCGTCGACCCAGCAGACGGTGACCGGCACGACTTGCCCGCCCGCGAGGATGCGGGCCACGACGTCCACATACTGCTTGTGCACGCGCCGAGTTTTGCCATCTGTCTGTCGATATTCCATGCCTCTATTATCGAACGCATGTTTGTATGTTGTAAAGCGAACAGGCTGTGGTTTTGAAGTGTCGGGGCGCATACGCACGTCCGCACAACGTGTTAGCAAAAAGAACACCCGCGGTCAACAGGGCTAATATTCAATGTTGGTGCCAAAAAATTCACTTCTCCCATCAGAACTCGGTAAAGAAACCCGCAGGAGGTGATACGATTTATCATGTTTTTGTAACGTGCCTGCAAACTTCGAGAAAGCCCATATATGGACGTAACGTTCTCAACCTTCCTCGGCCAACTTGTGTCGAACCCAGTCCTTGCCGTCACCGTGATCCTCGCGCTCGGCGCCATCTTCGTCAATGGATGGACCGACGCACCCAACGCCATCGCGACCTGCGTCACCACACGTTGCATGCCCGCCCGCGCCGCCATTCTCATGAGTGCCGCATTCAACTTCTTGGGCGTGCTCATCATGACGCACTTTAACGCGAGCGTCGCCAACACCATCTCACATATCGTCGACTTTGGCGGAAACAGCACCATGGCGCTCGCCTGCCTGTGCGCGGCGCTGTTCTCCATCGTCGTCTACGGCGCCACAGCGTCGCGTTTTGGCATCCCCAGCTCGCAAAGCCACAGCCTTATCGCCGGCCTGACCGGTGCCGCCATCGCCCTCGGCGGTGCGAGCAGCGTCAACGTCCACGAGTGGATGAAGGTCATCTACGGCCTGGCGCTCTCTATCGGCCTGGGCTTTGTCATGGGCTGGGTCCTGTGCAAGCTCGTCTCGATTCTTTTCGCCGCCGCCAACAGGCGACGCGCCAACGTCTTCTTTAAATACGCTCAGATCGCGAGTGCTGCGGCCATGAGCTTTATGCACGGCGCGCAGGATGGACAGAAGTTCATCGGCGTGCTCTTTTTAGGCGTGGCCTTTGCCAGCGGCCAGACGAGTGTCGGCGACGCCGGCATCCCCATCTGGATCATGCTGCTGTGCTCGGCCACCATGGGCATCGGCACCAGTGTGGGCGGCGAGCGCATCATCAAATCCGTCGGCCAGAGCATGGTCAAGCTCGAGAAGTATCAGGGCTTCTCCGCCGACCTTGCGGGCGCCGCAAACCTGTTGCTTGCCACCCTTACCGGCATCCCCGTATCCTCCACCCACATCAAGACCTGCGCCATCATGGGCGTCGGCGCCGTCAAGCGCCTCTCGGCCATCAACTTCGGCGTGGTCAAGGACATGATGTTCACCTGGTTCTTCACCTTCCCCGCCTGCGGACTCATCAGCTTTGTCATGGCCAAGCTGTTCATGATGTTCCTCTAGTCAAACCGAGCGTCCATCCGGACCGTAATACCTCACCCACCCGTCTTCGCCTCGAAAGGACCCACTCATGGCAAAGAAACCCGATTCGTTCTACTTTGACAACTACGTCGCCTGCGCCGACCTTGCCGTCCAGGCAGCAGAGCTGCTCACCAAGATTTTTGAGAACTTCGAGCCCGCGAAGATTCACGATATGCTCGACAAGATGCACGCGATCGAGCATGCGGCCGACAAGAAGCACCATGAGCTTGAGGACGCCCTGCTCACGGCCTTTATCACCCCGCTTGAGCGCGAGGACCTGGACCTGATGAGCTGCTCGCTCGACACCGTGCTCGACCGTATCGAGGGCGTCGTGCAGCGCGTCTACTTCACCAACATCCAGAGCATCCATCCCGATGCCATCGTGATCGCTCACAAGGTGACCGATGCCTGTCGCGCCATGAAGGACCTGATGGTCGAACTGCCCAACTACCGCAAGTCCAAGACGCTGCGCGAGCTGGTCATCCAGATCAACACCATCGAGTCCGAGGCCGACGAGCTCTACATCAACGCTATGCGCAACCTGCATGTCAACGGCAAGGATCCGCTCGAGGTCATCGCCTGGCGTGACGTCTACGCCTTCCTGGAGTATTGTGCCGACTGCTGTGAGAATGTGGCCGATGTTGTGGATTCAATCGTAATGAAGAATAGTTAATTGGGGGTACGTGTCCCGGCGGTCGCGGGCCCGACCACTAATAACCTTTTTCACTCCGGCTGCAAGCAGAGTCGTTCAAAAGCGGTTAATTAGCGGCACGCGCCCCACCGGCGAAGGTCCGGCACCTATTTGCTTTCTCGCTCCGGCTGCGTGGCAGAGTCGTTCGAAAGTAAATAGGTGCCGGACCTTCGCCTTACGTGCCACCATTGGAAACCTTGGCTAATAGCTGGAATGCATTGTGGCTTTGATCGAAAACGTCTTTGTCATCAGTCACGACTTTGGGACCGTGCCGAGCGTTTGCTTGAATACTGCTCTGGGTACCCTTTGGTTGTCTTTTGTTTCGTTATTTGATTGTTGGAGGGCTTGTTATGAGTTATTTGGATCTGGCTCGTTCTCGGTATTCTTGTCGTTCGTTTGAGTCGCGGGCTGTTGAGCAGGCGGCGGTTGATGCTGTTGTTGAGGCCGGGCGCATTGCTCCTTCTGCTTGTAATAATCATCCGACCCGTGTGATGGTGCTGGATACTCCTGAGTTGTTGGAGAAGGCTGCTGCTTGTCAGCCGCGGTTTGCTCGCGATGGGTCTATCTTTGGGGCTCCGCTTATTTTTCTGATCTGCAGCGTTACCGATGATGCTTGGGTGCGCCCGTATGACCAGATGAATTCCAGTGAAATCGATACGTCCATCGTGTGCGACCAGATGATGATGGAGGCCACCGAGCAGGGCCTGGGAACGTGCTGGGTATGCCATTTTAAGCCTGAGGTGGCACAGGAGCAGTTCAATCTGCCCAAGGGCGTCTATCCCTATCACATGCTCGTCTGTGGCTATCCCGCCGACCACATCGCCGATCCCGAGCATCGCGAGGCCCGCACTATTCCCCTCTCCAACTTCCTCCTCAAGTAGTTTTTAGACATACCTTAAAAACTACCTTTTACCACGCGCCCTTCGCCGAGTTCTGTCCTATCGCATGCAGAGCTCGGCGTTTTGTTTCCCAACCCGTATACAGCCACAAAAAAGGAGCCCGCAGGTGCGAGCTCCTCTTAAGGACACTAGATTGTAGCTCTGATGCTAGTCCAGGTCGTCGGCGGCAAAGTTGTCGATCGGGGCGAAGGGATCGGCCACGGGGACAACCGGGTCAGCGACGGGCAGCGGCTCGGCGGGAACAGTCACCGCAGGAGAAGCGGCAGAACCGACCGGCGTGGAGGCCATGAGGTCGGCCGGGAAGGAGTTCTGGGCATCGTCCATGAAGTGCTGGATGAGCTTGAGGTACTCGGCCTTGAACTCCTCGCGGGAAGCCTTGAGACGATCGATTTCCTCGAGCTCGGCCTGCTTCTCGGTCAGAGCCTGGCGGATAACCTCGCGTGCTTTGGCGTCAGCCTCGTTGCGGATACGCTCAGCGTTCTCGTTGGCATCGTTGACGATGGTCTCAGCGGTCTGCTGGGCAGCGATCAGGGCAGCGGAAATCTGGCGCTCCTGAGCGGAGAAGTCAGGGGCGGGAGCAGCCACGGGGGCGGCAGGAACGGCTTGGGCGGTGGCATCCTGAGCCTGGGCAAGCTGAGCCTGCGCATCGGCAAGCTGCTGCTCGGTAGCAGTCAGGCGACCCTTAAGGTCGACGATCTTAGCGAGCATAGCGTCAACCTCGGAGGACAGCGTCTCCAAGAAGACGTCGACCTCGGCGGGATCGTAGCCACGCTTGGCCTCAGAGAAAGTCTGAGCCTGGATGTCTGCAGGGGTAATAGCCATAACAAGTCTCCTTTTTCATCGCCTCGGCGCTACACGCCCGACGTAAGTTACTAAGTCAGTTCTATACGAGTATACCTATAAGAAGCTGCAGAACCAGCCTCTGCACCAACTGCAACGCAATAATCGCAACGACCGGCGAAAAATCGATACCGCCCATCGGCGGGATGAAACGACGGAACAGGTTGAGCCACGGACCGCACACGCTATCGAGCACCGCAGCAATATCCTGAAGCAAACCACCCTGCTTCATGGGAATCCACGTCATAAAGCAGTAGACGACAATGAGCGTGGAATAGAAGTTGAACAGCGTGTTGACCAGCTGGACGATAGTGTAGATGTTGATGGGAATCTCCTCGTCTTGTCTTTACTTAAGGTAGCCGTCGGCACGAAGCTTCTTGAGATCGGAATCTTTGACCTCGCAGCCGGCGGGCAGCACCATGAACACGCGGTCGCCCACCTCCTTGACCGTGGCACCCAGACCGCAGGCAAAGCCGTAAGAGAAGTCCAAGACGCGCTTAGCAACTTCGGTGCGTACGCCCACAAAAATCAGTGCGACAGGCTGCTTGGTGCGAACGCGGCGCACCACGGTCTCCACGTCGTCATAGCTCTCGGGGCGCAGGACATAGGCCGGCAGCTGCGGCGTGGCGTTGATGATATTGCTCGCATAGGCCGAGGCATCACTCGGTGCAGGCGCGGGCGCAGCGGCGGCACGGGCGCGGGTGTTCTCGGCGTAGCTCGACGGCGTGTCATAGGCACCAGGACGATAACCGCTCGCAACACTGTCCTGCGAGCGCGAAGGCGGGTTATACGTCGTGGCATGGCGGGAGTCATCGCCGACCAGCTGACCGGAGCGCGTATACACGGCAACCGACTCAGCTTCACCGCGGCGCGTCTGACCAAGCAGGCCGTTGCTCGGCTCGTCTTGGGTGTAGAAGCCCTCGCCCGAAGCACCGCCGTAGCCGTTGCCCTGATAACTATCGTCATAGCCGTCATCGTAGCCGTAGTCGTCGTCCTGGCCATAACCCTGGTCGTAACCCTGCTGGCCGCCCAGGTGCATCTTATTTTTAATCTCGTCAAGGAAGCCCATGGTTGTGTCCTCTCGCGGTTTAGTGCAGGCGCCCCGATAATCAGTGCGCACTTCAGAGCCTTATTTTACTGCAAACTCCGGGCTAAATACTACCCTGCCCAGGCGAACGAGCGTAGAGCCCTCCTCAAGGGCAGGCTCAAAGTCCTCGCTCATGCCGCAGGAAAGCTCAGGCAGGTTCAAATCGGGATGCGCAGCCTCCAGCTCATCCCTCAGCTCACGAAGCCCCGCAAAGGTGCGGCGTGCCACATCCTTATTCCCCCGGGGCGCCATAGTCATAAGCCCCTGTACGCAAATTCCCTCAAGTTCCGCAAGCTCACCCGCGGCGGCGCGAATCTCATCGGGCGAAAAGCCTCCCTTCGACTCCTCACCACTCACATTGACCTCGATGAGCACACGCTGGGGGCCGGCGAGCTCGCCTGCCTCAATCTTGCGGACAGCACGGCTCGAGATCGCCTGTGCCAGATGCAGCGAACCCACCGAGTGAATCAGCTCGGCTGAGCCCAGCACCGCATTGATCTTATTGGTCTGCAGGTTGCCGATCATATCGAAGCGCACCTCGGGCAGCTCCGGATGCTCCGCCAGACCCGTGAGCTTGCGAACCAGCTCCTGCGGGCGGTTCTCGGCAAAATGGCGATACCCCGCCTGGATGGCAGCAACAGTCTCATCGACACCAACGGTCTTGGACACGGCAATGAGGCGCGCGGCGTCGTGGGGGCGGCCCGCGCGATCGAGCGCCGCATAAAAACGTTCCAGAATCTGCTCGCGGCGAGCGCGCATCAAATCCAAATAGTTATCCATTGCCAATCGCCTCCGCTGACAGCCAAACAAGTAGTCCCATGCTAACGCAAGAGCGCGGCCCCGCATGTGCAAGGCCGCGCTCACTTAGGTATTTACAATCTTTCGACGAACGGGGCTACTTACTCCTCGTCGTCCTCGCCATCGTCCTCGTCCTCAAGATGATCGAGCAGGTAGCGAAGACCCTCGCTGACCTCGTTGGCAGGCACCTTGGCAACGTAGCGCGCATCGACGGCGGGCCTCATGATAACACCCTCGCCCGAAGGCACGCGCATGCTCTCGAGCTCATCCTCGTCCACACGGGCGATATCGCCGGCGTTCATACGCTGACCAGTCAACAGGAAGGTCAGACGGCAAGCGGCATCGATGGAAATCGAAGCGATGCGATCGAGGTAGCGCGAAACCATGATAGCGCGGCGCAGGTCGTCATAGTTGCTGTCGTCATCCATAAAGTCGCCCGTATCCATACGGTTAAAGGTGCGGAAGAACTTCTCGTAGGCGGCGTGCACTGGCTCGTCCTCGACGGCCAGGTTGCAGATAATGGACATATCATTGGTGACGAGCGCAGAAAGCGAAGAGCCCAGCACCTGGTAGACGGCCTCAGCCTCGGCCTCGACCGTGCCGACAAGCTCCTTGGGCAGCGAGATATCGGCCTTGATCATATGACGCGTGGCACGGCAGATCTGACGGACCTTATCGGTCATGCGCTGCAGGTTAAAGTCGACGTAGATGATCGTCTGAAGCAGGCGGAAGTCGGAGGCGACCGGTGACTGCGTGGCGATCAGGTTGTAGCAGACGGCCTCCAGGTTGGCGCAGCGCGCGTCAATCGAAAGCGTGCGCTTCTTGGTCTTGGTGGCGAGCTTGCGATCGTCGGTCACATAGGCCTTCACGGCATCGTGGAGGGCCAGATCGACGGCCTCATAGATGCTCAGCATCTCGTGACGGGCCTCGACGAGCTGACGGGAAAACAGTTTGCGCATGGTTCACTCCAATCAGTTGGGTGCGGTCATGCCGCCCGCACAGTGAATACGCACCGGACCAGGTCCGATCGGCTTGGGACTAGTCACACCGATCAGCCAAAGCGGCCGGTGATATAGTCTTCCGTCCGCGAGTCCACCGGGCTGGTGAAGATCGCATCGGTTTGACCATACTCGATGAGCGTGGCTGGCTCGCCGGCAACTTCCTGCAAGAAGAATGCGGTGTAGTCGCTGATACGAGCTGCCTGCTGCATTGAATGCGTGACGATGATGATCGTCATCTCGGGCGCCAGCTCGGCCATCAGATCCTCGACCTTAGAGACGGACGTGGGGTCGATGGCGGAGCAGGGCTCATCCATCAGGAGAACATCGGGTTGCACCGCAAGCACGCGCGCGATGCACAGACGCTGCTGCTGACCGCCCGAGAGCGCCAAACCATCCTTGTTGAGCTGATTGGATACCTCTTTCCAGAGGTTGGCGCGCTTGAGCGATTCTTCCACGATGTCATCGAGGTCGCTTTTGCTAGTCACGCCCTGCAGACGAGGGCCAAAGGCGACATTCTCGTAGATGGATTTGGGAAACGGGTTGGGCTGCTGAAAGATCATGCCCACGCGACGACGGAGATCGACCGGGTCGACGCCCTCGGCATAGATATCATTGCCGTCGAGCGTCATGGTGCCCTCGACGCGCGTACCCTCGATCAGATCGTTCATGCGGTTGATGCAGCGCAAAAACGTCGACTTGCCGCAGCCCGAAGGGCCAATGAAGGAGGTGATGGCGTTTTTGGCGATGTTGAGGTCAAGCCCCGTCAGCGCATGAAAGTCACCGTACCAAAAGTTGAAATCCTTGGCCGTAATGGCCGCTTGCTCCAGCGTGGGAGCGGACTGATAAACGGACATGGGACTCCTTAACTAGCGACGCTTGCGCGACAGGAAGCGCGCAAACAGGTTGAAGGCCAGAATGATCACCATCAGCAAGAGCGCGGTGCCGTAGGCTGCGTTCATGTTGATGCCGTCGTTTGCAAGCAGGTACAGGTGAACCGTCATGGGGCGGCCGGAATCGAGCGGCGAAATAGGTAGATTGATGGCTTGGCCCATGGTGTAGAGCACCACCGCGGTCTCGCCAATGGCACGGCCGATGGCGAGGACGATGCCCGTGGCAATACGGCCAAAGGCAGAAGGAAGCACGATCTTGGAGACGACCTGCCACTTGGTGGCGCCCAGGCCGTACGCGCCCCAACGGATATAGCGCGGAACGGCGCGAATGGCCTCTTCGGTGGTGCGCATGACGATGGGAAGCATCAAGAGCGCGAGTGCCAGAGCGGCCGAGACCATCGAAAGGCCCAGACCCATGGCCTCGACAAACAAGGCGTAGCCAAACAGGCCCATAACGATGGAGGGCACCGAGGCCAAAGCGTCAGCAGCATAGCGAATGAGCTCGACGACCTTGCCCTGCTTGGCGTACTCGGCCAGATAGACGGCTGCCAGCACAGCAATCGGCGTGCAGATAAGCATGGCGAGCGCCGTCACATAGACGGTCGAGACGATCGTGGGCCAAATTCCGCCCTCGGCGTTGACGCCCTGGGGCCAACCGAAGATAAAGTCGAGCGAGATATGCGGCAGACCGTTAATGACCACGTAGGCGATGATAGCGACCAGCACCAGTGTGGTGATGTATGCCGCGGCACGAAACACGCCAAGCATGATCTTGTTGGACAGGTCCTTGTTGATGCGGCCCTTCTTGCCGTGGGAAAGGGCACGCTTGATGCGCTCGCGCGACGAGGTCGTATCGACCGTCGTGTCAACGGAATCGGACATAGCCTACCCCCTCTTCTTCTTGGAAATCAGACGGACGACGCCCACCAGCGTGGCGGAGATGATAAACAGGACCACGCCCATGCCGAACAGCGCCGAGCGGTGCAGACCCGAGGAATAGCTCATGTCGAGCGCGATCTGGCTCGTGAGCGTCGAGATGGGGCTCGCAATGCTGTCGGGAATAACCGGGGCGTTACCCACGACCATGAGCACGGCCATGGTCTCGCCGATGGCACGGCCCATACCCAGCACGATCGCATCCACGATACCCAGCTTGGCGGCAGGTAGCACGACCTTATAGATGGTCTGCCACTTAGTAGCACCCATGGCATACGATGCCTCGCGAATACCCATGGGAATGGAATTGAGGGCATCGATGGTGAGCGTGGTGATGGTAGGGACAATCATGATGGCAAGCACGAACCACGCCGTCAGCGCACCAAAACCAAGACCACCGGTCACCTGCGCGATAAACGGACGGATGATGATCATGCCAAAGAAGCCATAGATGATAGAAGGGATGCCGGCCAACAGGTCAACGGCAGGGCTGATGAGCTTGCGTACGCGCTTGCCGGCGATCTCGACCAGATACACAGCCGTGCCCACGCCCAGGGGCACACCCATGGCGAGCGCACCGACGGTCACCAGACCCGAGCCGGCAAGCAGCGACACGATGCCGTAGTGGCCCTCAGAGGGCGCCCACGTAAAGCTAAAGAAATCCGCCAGACCGATGTCGGTAAAGACGGGCAGCGCCGAGTACGTGGTAAAGACAAAAATCAGGATGACGGTAACAACCGCCAAGAACGCGCAGGCAAAGAAGATCCACTGCAGCGCCTTCTCCTTGATATAGGTGCTGCGCGATACGAGCGCCAGCTCGCGCTTCTTGGGCGCCTGACCATTCTGCTCAGTCTGGGAGTTTTCCTGTGCTTCCATGCTACTCACTCCCCTTCTCGTCGTTGGTGACGGGAATAAAGCCCGCCTCGCGAATCTGCTTGTCCATCTTTTCGGATGTCACGTAGTCGATGTAATCTTGCGCCTGCTGCGAAGGCGCACCCTTCACAAAGAAGTAAAGGTCGCGCGAGATGGGATAGCCGCCGCTCGCGACCGTCTTCTCGGACGCCTCAACATGATTGACCGAGACGGCCTTGACCGAGGTCTTGGCGTTGAGGCTATCGACGAAGCCCAGTGAAATGTAGCCGATAGCCCCGCGCGAACGAGATACCACGTCGCGCACCTGGCCCGTGCCCGAAAGAACGGCCGAGCGGCGATCGAACGGGGTGCCGTCCATCACGATGGTGCGGAAGGCCTCACGCGTGCCGGACGCCTCGTCTCGGTTGATGACCTGGATCTTCAGGTCCTCTCCACCGACTTCCTTCCAGTTGGTGATCTTACCGGCGTAAATATCGCGGAGCTGCTCGGTCGAGAGGTTATCGACGGGGTTATCGTCGTTCACGATGACAGCGATACCGTCGTGGGCAATGACGATGGGAGTCAGGCCCAGATCCTGTTCGTCGACATTGAGTCCACGGGAGGAGCTGGCGATATCGGCCGTGCCAGCGCTGACGGCTTCGATGCCAGCGGAAGAGCCCAAACCGGAAACGAGCACGTCGATGCCGGTCTCCTCCTTAAAGCCCTCTGCCGCAATCTCGGCAATAGGAAGGCAGGTCGTGGAGCCGGCCACGGTAATGGAAGAGGTAGAAGATCCCGAAGAACAGGCGCACAGCGTAAGCGTAAGCACAGCGGCGCTCAGGACCGATACGATCTTTCTCATAGCATCACGCCGATCGCAGCATGGCGCCCACAGGTGCCGTCCTCGTTACGGTAGGAATAAAAGCGGTCGTTCTGACGCACAGTCGAAAGCTGGGTATCCACGATATTATCCGCGTCCACACCGATATCTACCAGCGCCTCACGAATGGCGGCAGATAGATCGAGCATGCGAGAAGCACCCGCATCGATGCACGAAAACTCGGCGGCAAAGCGGTCCATGAGTTCCTGGGATACCTCATATTCGTCAGCCAAGATATGGGGGCCGATATAGGCGGAAACGTCGCTCGCATCGCAGCCGGCAGCATCGCAAAGCGCCTGGCACGCCTTGGCAGAAATACGTGTAATCGTGCCCTTCCAACCGGAGTGCACCACGGCAAATCCGCCGGGGGCCACCAGCACCACGGGAACGCAGTCAGCAAAGCAGAGAAGCACGGGCACGTCATGGGCCGTACAGACGATGGCATCGCAGCCCTCGGCAATCTGCTCGCGAACAGCCTCAAGATCGTCGGCGCCGTTCGAAGTCACCGTAACGATATGGTCACCATGTACCTGATTGGGCACGAGCAGATTATGCTCGCACTCAGTGGCGCCCATAGCTTCGAGCGCTCGACGACGATTTTCTTGAACAGCAAAGGGGTCATCGCCTACATGCGAGCCCAGGTTGAGCGAGGAGTACGCGTCTTCAGAAACGCCACCGGTGCGCTCGGTAAAGGCAAAGCGAACATCGGATGTCGCGCCCTCCACCAACGTAACTCCATCATGGTCGACACGCGAAACGTTGTCCGCACGTGCTGCCATACTAAAGCCTCCTAATAACACAAGTACCGCGGCATCGCCGCTACAGCCAGCGTTTATACGGCTGTCATACTTCCTTAAAAGGATACCCGCAGCGGTAGGGACCAAACGTAAAGGGAACGTAAGGAGATTGGAGGCTTTCGTTTACAAACGAGAAACAAAACGGGGTGCATCCAAATGGACACACCCCGTGCAGGTCGTTAAGAAAAACGAACTAGAAGCTACCGCGCTTCAGGAAGTCGGGAAGCTCGAACTGGTCGTTGCCAAAGTTGGGCAGCTCGGTACCACCGACGTTGCGGGTCGGAGCGGCCTGAGCCGGGCTGGCAGCCGGAGCGGTGCGCTGCGGCTCAGCGGAGGCAGCGGCCTTGCTCTGAGACTGCTGAGCAGCAAAGAGCTCGTCCTGACGGTTGACGTTGGAATCGGAGAAGCCCGTAGCAATGACGGTGATACGCACCTGATCGCCCAGGGACTCGTCGACAACGGTACCGAAGATGATGTTCGCCTCGGGGTCGACGGCGTTGGCGACAACGTCGGCGGCGTCGCTGATCTCCTGGATGCCCAGGTCCTTGGAACCAGCGATGGAGAGCAGCACGCGCGTGGCACCATCGATGGAGCTCTCGAGCAGCGGGCTGGAGATGGCCTGCTGGGCAGCGTCGACGGCACGTGTATCCCCAGAAGAAGTACCGATACCCATCATGGCGGTACCGGCCTGCTTCATGATGGTCTTAACATCGGCGAAGTCCAGGTTGATGATACCGGGAACGGTGATGAGGTCGGTGATGCCCTGGGTGCCCTGGGAAAGGACGCCATCGGCAATCGCGAAGGCCTCGAGCATGGTGGTCTTCTTCTCGGCGATGTCGAGCAGCTTATCGTTAGGGATGACGATCATGGTGTCGACGCAATCGGAGAGGGTCTTGATGCCCTCCTCGGCGCTCTTCTTGCGCTTGCGGCCCTCGAAGGTGAAGGGCTTGGTCACGACGGCGACGGTCAGTGCGCCGACCTCGTTCATCGCGATATCGGCAACGATGGGAGCAGCGCCGGTACCGGTGCCACCGCCCTCGCCGCAGGTGATAAACACCATGTCGGCGCCAGCGAGCGCCTCGGCAATGTCGTCGCGGGACTCATCGGCAGCCTTGCGGCCAACCTCGGGGTTGGCGCCGGCGCCCAGGCCGCGGGTAAGGTCGGTGCCGATGTGCACCTTGATATCGGCATCAGAGATCGCGAGTGCCTGAGCATCGGTGTTGATGGCAACAAACTCGACGCCGCGGATGCCCTCTTCGATCATTCGATTGACCGCGTTGGTACCGCCGCCGCCGACGCCGACCACCTTAATGACGGCAAGGTAGTTGTTGATCTCTGTCTCGTGCATGTCGGTCCTCCGAACAAAGGTTATAGCCATAGCATGGGTCGACCCCTGCGCACATTAACCTTCAGGTTGAAAGTAAATGCAAAGGTAAACCGTATTATGTTTGCACATTATGAACGTATCAGTCAAATAATTGACCGTGAAAACCAAACAAACCAGATAAACGGCGTGGTATGGCCCCTCAACAAAGCATCAACCAGCGCTACGAGGTCGGAGCATTCCTAAATGTGTAGTTGCCCGGAGAGCGCACATTGATATACGTTACGCCCTCTACCTGCGAAAGCAACTTGGTGACTACGCGTTCCTTCTTGGCGATATCGTCCGAATCGCCCAGCGACACCTCAATGCCGTTATTGAGGTTTGCCGAGATGGCTTCGACCGAAGGCGTGGAAATATCCTTGACTTGTCCCAAGAACTCGCTCGAAAAACCACGCACATAATTCAGGCCGGCCTTAACGGCTTTGGAGTTCACCGCCTGGCCGGAAACCGGAGCGACATCCGCCGAGACATCAGTCAACAACACCGCGCCATAATGCTTGGCGAGCGCCAGCGCGGCATCGATTCCGGTCAAGGTATTTGAGCCCTGCCCTGTCGTGATGACGTTGCCCTGGTCGTCCACTTCGACCGACGTCGACAGCGGGGCGATCCAGGTGTCATCATCTCCGATAGCCCAGGCAAGGTCGTCGGAGCTGATATACGCAATGGCGATAACCTTACGCTCCGTCGGCGTGATGATAAGCGTATGGGGAAACTGGCGCTGGACATCCACGCCCGAGACCCACGGGTTCTGCTTGAGATCCTCGGTAATCTGGTCGGGATCGACGTTAAAAAGCGACGTTCCCTCGGGCAAGTCGATCAGCTGAATAGCATCGTGCTTCGTCACATGCTCGCTGCCTTGAATCTGAATATCAGTGGCAGTAAACAATCCAGAGTTGATCACCACGATGGCAACGACGACGAGCACGGCCAAGACGGCCAGAACGCCGCCCACGATTTTGCCTTTGCCGGTAACGACAGAAGCGGCGTCTGATGTTTTATTTGCCATCGCTCCAAGTGAAGATAACGGGTTGAAACCTTTTTTACTCGAAGGCTTCTTGGCGGTAGCCGGCACCGATGTCAGCGAGCGCGGTTTCGATGCGCCCAGCGTGCGACCTGGACGCGCCGCTTTAGTTCCCGTCGAGGGCTTGGGAGTTGCCATGGGACGGGCAGGCTTGGCGCCCATAACAGGCTTTGACGTCACCGAGGGACGCAAGGACTTTTTTGCGGCCGAACGATTACCGAGCTGCGAGCCGACGACCGGTCGACTGGTCTGTCGAGCATGCCCGACAGACTTAGAGTGCGCGACGGTATTGCGTTGAGGTTTGGCAGGCGCGCCGGAACGCCCTCCGGCGCGGCGGAAGGTGGGTTTCGATGCTCTAGAAGCCGAGGAATTTAACTTCCGGTCTGAGCTCGATGCCATACGCCTCCCTCACCTTTCCGTGCACATGTCTGATAACCGCGGCAACATCATCGGCCGAGGCAGTTCCGTTATTAACGATAAAATTAGCGTGAACGGGCGAAACTTCCGCGCCGCCAATCGAAAAACCCTTTAATCCACAATCCTCGATAAGCTTGCCCACACTCGCATCGGGCGGATTGCGAAAGACCGACCCGCAGGATGCGCGACCCATGGGCTGCGTACGCTTGCGCCTCGTAAGGTACCGCTCCATGCGCTCGCGAATGTCGGCCTTGGGCGCCGGTTTAAGCTTGAGCACGCACTCGAGAATGATCTCATTGCGGGGAAGGCTACATTCGCGGTAGCCCCAAGTGATCGCGGACCCCGCATAATGCTTGATACCGGATGCCGGGTCAAACGTTACGACATCCTCAACCAGCGAGCCAATCCACTCGGTCCGTGTGCCGGCATTCATAGATATCGCACCGCCGACCGAACCAGGGATGCCAACGGCAAACTCAAGGCCCGAGAGGCTACGCGACAGGGCATCGTTGACCAGGCGCGCAAACATCACGCCCGCACCGACCGTCAGCGTACAACCGTCATCGGCAACAACCGTGCGCTGAAACTCACGTCCGAGCGAAATGACGGCACCGCGATAACCGCCATCGGCAACCAGCAGATTGGAGCCCTTGCCGATGATGACCCACGGCACCCGCTCGCGATCGAGCACCGCCACGGCGCGACGGAGGGCATGATAGCTATGGCACGTCACGAAGAGGTCGGCCTTGCCGCCGATACGATAACTCGTATGACGCGCAAGGCGCTCGTCCTCGATCACATCCGTGTCGATCATGCCCGAGAGCGCCATGACGGCGTTAAACAGACCCATTAGACTTAAGCGTCTTTCTTGGCAGTCAGATACTCAATGAACTCGGGACCGACGGTCGTAACGTCGCCGGCACCCATGGTGAGCAGCAGGTCGCCCTCGCCCACCATCTGCTCGAGCTCCTGATTGAGCTCAAGACGGCTGGAGCAGTACACGACCTCCTTGCCAGGATGCTTGGCGCGCACGGTATCGGCGAGCATCTTAGAGGTGACACCCGGAATGGGCATTTCGCCAGCCGAGAACACATCAATCAGCAGCAGTTTATCGGCATTGGCAAATGCATCGGCAAAGTCGTCGCACAGGGCCTGCAGGCGCGAATAGCGGTGCGGCTGGAACACGACGTCGACGTGCTTGTAGCCCAGCGACGAAGCGGCAGCAAGCGTCGCCTTGATCTCGGTGGGGTGATGGCCGTAATCATCGACCACGGTGATGCCATCGATATCGCCCACGTGGGTAAAGCGACGGCGGACGCCCTCAAAGCTCGAGAGCGCCTTGGCGGCGGCGTCGATGTCAAGGCCCAGGACATGGGCGACGGTGAGCACAGCCGTGGCGTTGAGCATGTTGTGGCGACCGGGGTTGCTCTTGATCTCCACAGCGTGCTCGGTGCCGTCCTCAAAGCGAACGATAAAGTCACTCTGGATGCCCTTGACATCCGGGTGCACGCAGACGATGTCGTTGCTCTCGGCAAAGCCGTAGGAAAGCACGTGACGGCCCGTCGACTTGGCGAGCTCGACCAGATGCGGGTCCTCGCCGCAGACGATGACGGTACCGTCCTCGCCCACCAGGCTCATGAATTTGGCGAAAGTTGCCTCGATCTCCTCGATACCCGAATAGTGATCGAGGTGGTCGGCCTCGACGTTGGTCACAATGACCACGTTGGGGTTCAGGAACAGGAAGGAGCTGTCGGACTCGTCGGCCTCGGCGACAAAGTAGTCGCCCGAGCCATTCTTGCCGTTCGTGTCATAGCCCTCGACGATGCCGCCGATCAAGAAGCTCGGATCCAGACCCATGCGGTCGAGCATGGTGGCGCACATCGAAGACGTGGTGGTCTTGCCATGCGTGCCGGCAACGGCAACGGTAGTGTAGCCGTGCCCCAAAGCAGAGAGCATCTTAGCACGGGGCCACACGGGAATGCCCAGCTCGCGAGCGCGCACGAGCTCAGGGTTGGACTCCGGAATAGCGGTGGAGACAACAACCACGTCGGGCTTGACCTCGTCGATCGTGGCGGCCTCATGGCCCACATGCACCTCCACACCAGCGCGGGTAAGCTGGCGGATATAACGTGACGTCTTAAGGTCGGAGCCGGTAACGGCATAACCGCGCTCGTGCAGAACGAGGGCGATGCCGCTCATGCCGGCGCCGCCGATACCGATAAAGTGGGCGCTCTTAAACTCGGGCGCGGAGGTTGCAGTCTGGGAATCAGCCATGTGCTCGTGTACTCCTTGCGTAAACACTGCCTGTAACCCGTTAACTGTACCGCACCTACCGCATCAGCGCGAGGGCGACCGACGATATCCCGTCTAACTAACGCAAACCCTCTACCGCATCCGCCAGAAGAGCGGCGGCCCTATCCTGAGCCAGACCACGTGCCGCCTGACGCATGGCGTCGCGCGCCGCCGTGTCATCGACCAAGTGCAGCAGCTCATCGGCAAAGGCAGAACCGTCGATATCGGCATCGGCGCAGAGCACACCGGCCCCGGCGTCAACCAGATAACGGGCATTGGTGGTTTGGTGGTCGGCCGTCGCATGCGGATACGGCACGAGCACCGAGGGCACGGCGAGCGCAGCGATCTCGGCCACGCTCGATGCGCCCGAACGCGAGAGCACCAAATCGGCAGCAGCCAGCATATCGCCCATGTTGTCGATGTAAGGCTGGACGCGATAACGCTTCGCCTCCTCGGGCGTCAGCGCCAAAGCGCGCTCGGTCTCCTCAAAGCCGTCGGCACCCGTCGAATGCAACACATAGAGGTTCTTGCGCGAAAGCAGCTCGTTTTTGAGCGAAGCCACGCGCTCGTTGAGGTGCTGAGCGCCAAGTGAACCGCCAAAGACGAGCAGCAGCGTAGCGTCCTCGGGAACGCCAAGTGCCTTGCGGCCGCGAGCGCGATCGCCCTCGATCACCGAACGACGTACGGGGTTGCCGGTCATGAGTACGTGGTCAGGGTCACCTTCGCGCTCAAAGACCGCGCGCGCTGCCGGCACCGAGATGCACACGCGGGCGGCGTGGGAGTTCATCATCTTGTTGGCCAGGCCCGGAACAGAGTTCTGCTCATGCAGCAGATACGGAACGCCCGCGCCCTTGCACCACCCCAGCAGCGGAACCTCGACATAGGCACCAAAACCGATGGCGGCATCGGGCTTGCCGACCTTTGAGAAATGACTGGCGAGCGCACGCTTGGCCTTGTTGACACGCCACAGCGAGGTCAGCGCCGTCCAAGGACGGGAGCGGTCGAAGCCCGTAACCGTAATGGGCACAAAATCAAACCCAGCCTCGGGAACCAGACGACCCTCGAGCTTGCGCGACTGGCCCACGAACACAACGTGGTGGCCACGGTCACGCAGCTCTTCGGCCAAGGCGAGCGCGGGGTTGATATGCCCTGCCGTACCGCCGGCTGCGATAGCAACGGTCATCTTATCGGTCATGGTAGTCCCTTCGTACACGCGGTCCCTGGTCGTGGGCGGCCCAAACACCCGCCGGGGGCCGGCGTAAAAATATTTGAGAATATACCCCGCCCCCCGATCCCGGGGGT
>CATYEN010000043.1 GCA_958405565.1 uncultured Collinsella sp.
TAAGCTCGAGCGCAAAAAGAAGTACGGCAGCTGGATCTACAAGGAGGACGCGCCACTCACGCGTGGCGAGTTTGAGCAGATTCTGACCGGCGACTACGACTTTTTGCTGAGGAGCCCCTATCCGCTCTGTTGCGAGTTCTACATCGAGTGCATCTGCAATATGATGCGCCCGCGGACCATCGTGGACTACGAGCGCGAGCCGTGGGTGATGGACGAAGGTACCGTGCGCATTACCTTTGATAGCAACGTGCGTGCGGCGGTGGGAAGCTTTGACATCTTTGACGCGACGTTGCCCGCGTTGCCCGTGTTGGAGCCCGGCAAGCTGGTGATGGAGGTCAAGTTTACCGAGTTTTGTCCGCAGCTGGTGCGCGATATGGTGCCGCCAGGTGCCGCCGAACTCACGGCGGTCTCTAAGTACTGCCTGTGTTATGACAAGACCGCCTACCTGCGCGGTTTTAACTACTGGGAATCGGATTCTGGGAACCGAGGGGATATTTAGACCATGAGCACTAGGGACTTTTTTAAGAACTCCGTCTTGGAGGCGTTTGGTCAGGTCGACCCCGCCAAGATTGGCCTGTCGCTGCTCGTGGCGCTCGCCATGGGCATCCTGATCTACTACGTGTACAAGCGCTTTTTTACTGGCGTGGTCTATTCGCGCAGTTTTGCCGTGACGCTCGTGGGCATGTGCGTGCTCACCTGCATGGTCACGCTCGCGATCTCGACAAACGTGGTCATCTCGCTTGGTATGGTCGGTGCTCTGTCTATCGTCCGCTACCGTACGGCGGTCAAGGACCCGCTCGACCTGCTGTATCTGTTTTGGTCCATTACCACGGGCATTACGGCCGGCGCCGGCATGTATGCGCTCGTGGGGCTCACGGCGGTGGTGATCGTGGTGATGATTGCCGGCTTTGCGAGCCACCAGGACAAGGCGCGCGTGTACATGATGGTCATCCACTACACGGGGCAGACCACCGGCGATGATATCGTGCGTGCATTTGGGCGCACCAAGTTTTCCGTCAAGTCCAAGACGATGCGCGGCGACAAGGTCGAGATGGCCGTTGAGGTGTTCTCGGACGGCGTGGATATGCCCTATGCCGACGCGATCCGCGCGCTCGATGGCGTGGAAGATCTAACGCTCATCCAGTACAACGGTGAATACCACGGCTAAGTTTGTTCCGGCGTTTTAACAAACGCCGGACCGCTCGACGCTGCGCGGACATCTGCCGGGCGATCTGCCGCTCAAACCGTCGCTCGCGTACATGAAGTACGCGTCGCTCCTCTTTCGCGGCACCTCGCCACGGCAGCTGCCCGCTCGCTAGCTATCCTCAACCTGGAAAGCTTATTTGGTTCGGTTTTAATTAAGGGATGGTGTCGCGTGGACGTGCAACAGTTAGAAGAGTCCTGGGCTGCAAGGGCCGGCGCGCGTGCGGCGCGTTTAGTTTCGGCCTCGCATGTGCCGGCGGCGCTGTCATTGTTGGGGATTGTGCGGCCTAGTGATCGCCTGGTGGCCTTTGCGGACGACTTTGCCGATGCGTTTGCTCGCGGCTTTGATGGCTGCGATGTTGCGCTGGTGGGGGAGCCTGCGGCTGCGACGTTTGCTGCCGCGTCCGAGGGCTTTGTTGCTTCGTTTGATGCCGAGGGGCCGCACCTGTGGTGGTTCGTCAACTCTATTGGCGGGTTTGGACTGCGCGTGCCCGATCTGCGTGCGTTAGGACGCGCCGCACGTGAGGCCCATGCGCTGCTGGTTGTGGACAACACCGTGGCATGCGTCTTTGGGTGCGATCCGTTGCGCTTGGGTGCGGTGCTGTCGCTCGAGGCGCTCGATCGCGTGTGCGCCGGTAAGGCTCCGCGCAAGCTCGTTGCCGCTTCGGTGGCGCGCTCGCAGCTTAAACGCCATCGTGTGGATGCCGCTGCCGAGTGCACGCATGCCCTGCTTGAGGGCTGTGGCTTGGCCAAGCTTGATTTGCCTGCTGACGAGGCCGGTGTGCTGGAGCGCGGGCTGGACTCGCTCGATACCCACATGCAGGCGCATTTCGACCGCGCCCGTGCGCTGGCCGAGTATCTGGCTGCTAACGAGATGGTGTGTAACGTTCGCTATCCTGGGCTGGGTTCGCATCCCGATCATGCGGTTGCAACGGGAATCCTCGAGCACGGCTTTGGCCCGGCAGTTGAGTTTGACCTTATCGAGCGAAGTGCGGGTGAGCTGTTCGACACATTGCCGGGGGAGTTCCGCACGTCGCCCGCCGGCGGCGCAACGACACGCCTTTCGGCCCCACGCGGCAAGCAGGGGAGCACCATCCGCCTCTTCGCCGGCACCGACGACCCCCTGCAGGTGGCTGTCACTCTCGATAACGCCCTTCGCAAGTAGCTAATCGGGGTCTGTGTCACGAAAACGGCCTATTTACTACGTTTAAGCAATAGGGGTCGACCACACCCGCCTATTTTGAAAATTACCAAGCTGTTTACCAGCGGTTTTAATTTCATAATGTCCGGTATGGTCGTGGGTATTCAACTAAACGTAGTAGATGGGCCCGTTTTGTGGCGCGAGCCTCAACCCGAGGGCGCTGTGGGCTAAAAACCGCCTAAAAGGACTACTCCGCGTTGATGCTGGCGATGAGGGCGTCGGCTTTGGTGGCGATGACGTCGTTGATGTCGGTCTGCAGCTCCTCGTAGACCGCTATGGCTCGCTCGCCGGCGGGGGTGAGCGTGGATCCGCGGGCGCCGTCGCGCTCGATGAGCTTGCAGCCCAGCTGGCCTTCGGCCTCGTTCACGATGCGCCAGGCCTTGGAATACGCCATGCCCATGCTCTTGGCGGCACGGTTGAGCGAGTGTTCGTGGGCAATACCCTGCAGCAGCAAGACGCAGCCGTGGCCGAACACGCCCGGCAGGTCTTTGTCGCACGCTTGAATGACCAACTTTGCCGTCGTCTTGTACTTCATACGCTCCACGTCTCCCCGCTAAAGTGTTTGCTGGGCAAACGCAAAGCCTGCGTCAAACCCTCGTGTGCTCTTCTTAAATCATGCATTGTAGCAGTCAAAGT
Source organism: uncultured Collinsella sp. (assembly GCA_958405565.1). Lineage (GTDB taxonomy): Bacteria > Actinomycetota > Coriobacteriia > Coriobacteriales > Coriobacteriaceae > Collinsella. Next base: position 3,041 of record CATYEN010000043.1, read on the forward strand.
GCGTTAAGATACTTCCCCAGTATTGGGCGCCCAAGGTTGGGCTGGGTCCTACGAGGCCTGCAGCCGGCCGGTCGCATGGAAAAAGGAGAAACATGGCTACGTTCTTTCCCGGTGAGTCCCACACGTTTTCGGAGTATCTGCTGGTTCCTGGTTACTCGTCCTCGCAGTGCATCCCCAACAACGTCTCTCTTAAGACGCCGCTAACCCGCTTCAAGCGCGGTGAGAAGCCGGCAATCACCCTGAACATCCCCATGGTTTCCGCCATCATGCAGTCCGTCTCGGGCGTCGACATGGGTGTCGCGCTCGCTACCGAGGGTGGCCTGTCCTTCATTTACGGTTCCCAGACCCCCGAGTCCGAGGCCGCTATGGTCAAGGCCGTCAAGGATCACAAGGCTGGCTTCGTTCAGTCCGATTCCACGCTGACCCCCGACATGACCATGGAGCAGGTCATCGAGCTCAAGGAGAAGACCGGTCACTCCACCATGCCGGTCACCGACGACGGTACCCCCAAGGGCAAGCTCCTGGGCATCGTCACCAGCCGTGACTACCGCCCCAGCCGCGATGACCACCAGAAGAAGGTCTCCGAGTTCATGACTCCGCGTGAGCAGCTCATCGTGGGCGACAAGAACATCAGCCTCAAGGTTGCCAACGACGTCATCTGGGACAACAAGCTCAACGCCCTGCCGATCGTCGATGACAACGATCACCTCATGGGCATCGTCTTCCGCAAGGACTACGACAGCCACAAGACCAACCCCAACGAGCTGCTCGATAACGACAAGCGCTATATGGTCGGCGCCGGTATCAATACCCGCGACTATGCCGAGCGCGTGCCGCTGCTCATCGAGGCTGGCGCCGATGTCCTGTGCATCGACTCCTCCGAGGGCTTCAGCGAGTGGCAGAAGCGCACCATCGAGTGGATCCGCGCCAACTATGGCGAGGACGTCAAGGTCGGTGCCGGTAACGTCGTCGACGCCGAGGGCTTCCGCTTCCTGGCCGACTGCGGTGCCGACTTCATCAAGGTCGGTATCGGCGGCGGTTCCATCTGCATTACCCGCGAGACCAAGGGTATCGGCCGTGGCCAGGCCACCGCGCTGATCGACGTCTGCCGTGCTCGCGACGAGTATTACGAGGAGACCGGCATCTACGTGCCCGTGTGCTCCGACGGCGGCATCGTCTACGACTACCACATGACGCTCGCCCTTGCCATGGGTGCCGACTTTATGATGCTGGGTCGCTACTTCGCCCGCTTTGACGAGAGCCCGACCGAGCGCGTCAATGTGAACGGTCAGTACATGAAGGAGTACTGGGGCGAGGGTTCTGCGCGTGCCCGCAACTGGCAGCGCTACGACCTGGGCGGCGCCGCGAAGCTCAGCTTCGTCGAGGGCGTCGACTCCTACGTTCCCTACGCCGGCTCCCTCAAGGACGGCGTGGGCGGCACGCTTTACAAGGTTAAGTCCACGATGTGCAACTGCGGTGCCCTCTCGATCCCCGAGCTTCAGGAAAAGGCACGCCTGACCCTGGTAAGCTCCACCTCCATCGTCGAAGGCGGCGCCCACGACGTAGTCGTCAAGGACTCCCAGCAGTCTGTGTCTTATCGATAAGCGGCTTTCCCAGGCACCGCATCTTGCCGTTCAAACCGTCGCTTGCGTACCTAAGTACGCGGCGCTCCTCTTTCACGGCAACCTGCGGCACCTGGAAAACTCGTTCCTTCTAGAACGGGTTGCACATAAAGGTTGAGTTTCAACCACGTTATTTAGATAAAGCGAGATGCCTGCAAGTCGCAGGCATCTCGCTTGTTGTATTTGCTATCATCAGTCAAGTTAACCTTAGGGTCGGTCGGCTTAGCTTTGTTTGCTACAAGTTCCGCACGCAAAGAAGAGCACTTAATGTGCTCTTCGTCTTGCGCAGGACTGTCCGCAGTAGCGAATAAAGCTAAGCCGACCGACCCCAGCTAAGATTAAAGGAGCTGATATGTGCGATTGCACAGATCATAAGGACGAGATCCCTGCCTACGACGCACAGGCCATTGAGTCCAAGTGGATGAAGGCCTGGGAGGACTCCAACCTCTTTGCCGTCGACACCGACGCGAGCAAGCCCAAGAAGTACGTGCTCGAGATGTTCCCGTATCCGTCGGGCGACCTGCACATGGGCCACGCGCGCAACTACACCATCGGCGATGCCATGGCCCGTCAGGCCCGCATGCGCGGCTACGACGTGCTGCATCCCATCGGCTTCGATGCCTTTGGCCTGCCCGCCGAGAACGCCGCCATCAAGCACAACACGCAGGCTGCCGCCTGGACGTATAAGAACATGGACCAGGCTCTCGCCACGATGAAGCGCATGGGCTTCTCCTACGATTTGGATCGCATGGTCAAGACCTGCAGCCCCGACTACTATCGTTGGGGTCAGTGGATCTTTGAGAAGCTGTGGGAAAAGGGCCTGGTCTACCGCAAGAAGAACCCGGTCAACTGGTGTCCTAACTGCAAGACCGTTCTGGCCAACGAGCAGGTCACCGAGGGCAAGTGCTGGCGCTGCGGCACCGAGCCCGAGAAGCGCGACCTGGAGCAGTGGTACTTCAAGATCACCGAGTACTCCCAGGAGCTGCTCGACGACCTGGAGAAGCTCCCCGGCTGGCCCGAGCGCGTCAAGCAGATGCAGGCCAACTGGATCGGTCGTTCCGAGGGCGCCGAGGTCGACTTTACCCTGTGCGACAAGGATGGCGAGCCCATCGAGGGCGACGAGGGTAAGATCACCGTCTTCACCACGCGAGCCGACACGCTCTTTGGTGTCTCCTTCTTTGTCTTGGCTCCCGAGTACGCTCGTCTGCACGAGCTCGTCGAGGGCACGGAGTACGAGGAGGCCGTGACCAAGATCGTCGAGGACTCCAAGCATATCTCCGCCGTCGAGCGTGCCCAGGGCACCCTCGAGAAGCACGGTGCCTTTACCGGCCGCTACGTGGTGAACCCGGTCAACGGCGAGAAGGTCCCCGTGTGGGTTGCCGATTATGTTGTTGCCGACTACGGCACCGGCGCTGTCATGGCCGTTCCCTGCGGCGACCAGCGCGATTTTGAGTTTGCCCGCAAGTACGACCTGCCGATCGTGCCGATCATCCTGGACGATGACGACCGCGCAGCCGTCGAGGCTAACGGTGAGACCATCGATACCTTCCATGCCGAGACCGTCGACTGGGATTGCGCCCACGCTGCCGAGGGCACGCTCGTCCAGTCCGGTAAGTACACCGGCATGCGCGGCGGCAAGCACTCCGAGGGCGAGGCTGCGATCGTGGCCGACCTCGAGGCCATGGGCTGCGGTCGTCGCAAGGTCGAGTTCCGTCTGCGAGACTGGCTCATCAGCCGTCAGCGCTATTGGGGCAACCCCATCCCGGCCATCCACTGCGAGCACTGCGGCATCGTGCCCGTGCCCGAGGACCAGCTGCCGGTAACGCTGCCCGAGAACCTGGACCTGGGCGCCGGCGAGACCCTCGCCGAGTGCAAGGAGTTCTACGAGACCACCTGCCCGGTCTGCGGCCGCCCGGCCAAGCGCGAGACCGATACCATGGACACCTTCACCTGCTCCAGCTGGTATTACCTGCGCTATACCGACCCGCACAACACCGAGCTGCCCTTCTCCCGCGAGGCTGCCGATCGTTGGATGCCCGTCGATAACTACATCGGCGGCATCGAGCACGCCATTCTGCACCTGCTCTACAGCCGCTTCTTTACCAAGGCACTGCGCGACCTGGGCCTGCTGAGTGTGGACGAGCCCTTCACCAACCTGCTGTGCCAGGGCATGGTCAAGGACGAGAACGGCGACACCATGTCCAAGTCCAAGGGCAACGTCGTGCCCCCGAGCTCGGTCATCGAGCCCTACGGCGCCGACACCATGCGTCTGGCGATCCTGTTTATCGCCCCGCCCGAGAAGGACTTCGACTGGGATCCCAAGGCCGTTGAGGGCGCCAACCGCTTCATCAAGCGCGCCTGGCGTATCGTGTGGCAGCTCGTCCAGTCCGGCGACGCCAACGTGGCCTTCGACAAGTCCGCGCTCGACGAGGTTGCGATGAAGCTCTATCGCGAGCGTCACCGCACCATCGCCAAGTGCACCGAGGACTTCGATCGCGGCCAGTTCAACACCGCCATCTCGGCCGTCATGGAACTCGTCAATGCCGCGAGTGCCTACCTCAATGCTACTGAGGGCGCTTCCCGTGACAAGGCGATGTGCTACGGCGTGGCTAAGGATATCGTGAGCGTCCTTGCCCCCATCTGCCCGTTCTGGGCCGACGAGCTGTGGCACGAGGCGCTCGGCTGCGAGGGCAATGCCTACACCGCCGCCTGGCCCGAGTTCGACCTGGCCGAGTCCGTTGAGGACACGGTGCAGATCGTGGTCCAGGTGCTTGGTAAGGTCCGCGGCCGCGTCGAGGTGGCCCGCAATGCCTCCAATGAGGATATGCAGGCTGCCGCCGAGGCCGCCGTCGCCAAGTGGCTCGAGGGTAAGACGGTCGTCAAGGCCATCTGCGTGCCCGGCAAGCTGGTCAACCTGGTGGTCAAGTAAGCACTGCGCGCTTAACTGACGCATAAAAGACGAGGGGCGATCCGGTTGGGTCGTCCCTCGTTTTGTGTTGTATGACCTGCTTGGTCAGTGCGTCGCACCGTCTTCTACGGGATGTGTACTAGGTCCCTAAAGTAAACGTTGCCCGTTGCTTCTTCGAACATCCAAATGTTGAGGTAGATGTCGTTGAGGTCGTTGTTCACATCAAAGTTCGGATCGTCGAAGGTGCCCACAAAGGTGAGCATGGCGCGCGTTTCCTCTCCAGCGGCGACCGGTTGGCGCATGCGCACATCGCGGACCACGCCGTTGACGTAGGCATAGGAGTCCACATCGCCAAACATCATGTCGACACCGGTGTTGTTGGACACCGTAAAGACGAGCGCGGCGTCCCCGTAGCCGTCGGTGTCCTTGCCCACGCAGGTAACATGGACGTTCTCGTCCGCCTCAAGGTCGATGGGGAACTGTTCTTGGGAATCGGGACCCAAGCTCTGGGGATCGACGATGTCCTCGTCCATTTTGTCGAAGCTCGCCGGGGGTTCGGTTTTCTCGATGGCTTTGGTGCTGCCAGGATCCGGTTCGCATGTTCCGGTTTTGCTGCTCGTTTTGCCACAGCCCGCGAGGGCCAACGAGCACGTTGCGATGGCGAGCGCAGTCATGCAGAGGGTGCCTAGGCGATTCATGGGTGCCTCCTTGCCGTAGAAGATCTCGAAAGGTTCGTCGTTGCGCGACTTGCTGGCTGGCTTGTTACAGAATGTCCCTTAGCGTAAGTCTGATCGATAGGGGCTCGGGGAGGAATGCCCTTGGGGTCCGAACGGGCCTGTGGATTGGGACGCATGGCCCGTTTTGGGACTGTTGAGGGCGCGCCGCATGGGGTTCCTCGGTCAATTGTCCTATTCTTGTGGAGAAGCTGTGCGCACGCTGACCTGCAGATTCGTACTGTGCTTGCACGTTTCCGCAGCTATTGGTATAGTTTGCTTGCAAATGAAGTTGTAATTGAAAGAAGTGGGGTTTCGGCCCCGCTTCTTTTTTGTATGGATGGAGGTGCCGCAATGGTCAAGACCAAGACCGAGCAGGCGATCATCGACGCGCTCGAGGCCGTCGCTCCCCAGCACGATGTCGACATCGTCGACGTCGAGCTCGTGGGTGCCACCAAGGCCCCCTGCGTGCGCGTGCGTATCGAGGGTGCCGAGGGTCAGAGCCTGTCGCTCAACGACGTCACGGCCAACACCAAGTGGGTCGGCGATGTGATTGAGGAGCTCGACCCCATCTCCTCGAGCTATACGCTCGAGGTGTCGAGCCCGGGTATGGCGCGCCCGCTGCGCCGCCCGAGTGACTTTGCCCGCTTTGTGGGCGAAAACTGCGAGCTCACCTCCACCGCCACCGAGGGCCGTCGCAAGTACGCCGGCAAGATTGCCGCCGCCACCGAGACGAACGTGACCCTCGAGCTCGAGGACGGCGAGTCCGTTACCCTCGATTTTTCTGATGTTAAAAAGTGCAAGTTGAAGCCCACCTACGACTTCAAGCCCGCGAAGGAAGGAAAGTAAGATGGCAGCATCCGACATGATGTCCGCCCTGATGGAGCTTTGCCAGGAGAAGCACATCGACCAGCTCTACCTGATCGACCGCCTGGAGCAGTCGCTCGCCAAGAGCTATGCCGAGATCCTGCATCTTGAGTGGGGCGCCAAGGTGACCATCGACCGCACCACCGGCAAGATCTACGTCTACCGCCTGGAGCCGATCGACGATTCCATGGACGAGGAGGGCAACTTCACCGAGTTCGAGGAGATCGACGTCACCCCCAAGAACACGAGCCGTATCGCCGCCCAGCACGCCAAGGCCGAGATCAACGCCATCGTGCGCAACTCCGCCCGCGAGCAGATCTACGAGGAGTTCTCCGGCCGCATCGGTGACCTCATCAGCGGTACCGTGCTGCAGTCCACGCCCGACTTCACGATCGTCAAGATCCGCGAGGGCGTCGAGGCCGAGCTGCCGCACTTCGATCAGCGTCGTTACGAGAACGAGCGCAACGAGCGTCCGATGGGCGAGCGCTACCTGCACAACCAGCACATCAAGGCCGTGATCATCGACGTTCGCGACCCTAACTCCAACCTGCAGCCGGTTCGTGGCGAGCACAGCCGTCCGCCGATTGTCATCTCCCGTACCCACCCCGAGCTCATGCGTCGTCTGTTTGAGCAGGAGGTGCCCGAGATCTATGAGGGCACCGTCCAGATCAAGTCGATCGCCCGCGAGCCCGGCCAGCGCTCCAAGGTCGCCGTCCACTCGCTCGACGATCGTCTGGATCCCGTGGGCGCCTGCGTCGGCCCCAAGGGCAGCCGTGTTCGCGCTGTCGTGGGCGAGCTCCGTGGCGAGCGCGTCGACGTCATCCTGTGGGATGCCGATCCTGCCGTCTACGTCGCCAACGCCCTTTCGCCCGCTAAGGTCACCCGCGTCCTCATCGACGAGGAGAAGGCCTACGCCGGCGTCATCGTGCCCGACGACCAGCTGTCCCTCGCCATCGGCAAGGAGGGCCAGAACGCCCGCCTCGCCGCGCGCCTGACCGGCTGGCACATCGACATCAAGTCCGAGACGCTTGCCGCCGACATCCTCAAGAACGTTCCCGTTCACGAGGAGCCCGCCGCCGACCTGATCGGTGACGAGGAGGACGAGGACGTCCGCCGCTGCGAGTACGTGTCCGAGGACGGCATCCAGTGCCGCAACCAGGCTCGTCCCGGCTCCCGTTTCTGCGGTGTCCACGACACCGACGCCTTCGATGATGCGGAGGACCTGATCTAGCGCGCGGTCGCGCCGGGCGGGTCCCGGCGCATCTCCCACGCTCGTTCAGTCTCTAGGCACCCAAGGTGCCAGAAAGGGTAGGTGAAGTCATATGGCAAAAGTCCGTGTGTCCACCCTGGCCAAAGAGTTCGGCATGACCTCCAAGGAACTGATGGGTCATCTCGCCGATATGAAGATTCCCGCTAAGTCCGCTTCCTCCACCTTGGAGGATGCCTATGTCGCCATGGTCCGCAAGCAGCTCGCCTCGGTGATCGAGGCCCGCGCTCAGGAAGTCGAGGCCGCCAAGCAGGCCGAGGAGCAGGCAGCTGCCGCCGAGGAAGCCGCCCGCGCCGCCGAGGCCGAGCGCGAGCGCATCGCCGCCGAGAAGGCGCGCGAGGAGGAGCGCCGCCAGTTTGCCGCAGCCCAGGCTGCCGAGGAGGCCGCCCGCGCCGAGGCCGAGGCCAAGAAGAAGGCTGAGCAGGAGCGCCTTGCTCGCGAGAAGGAGGAGGCTGCCCGCGAGGCCCAGCGCCGCGCCGTTCCCGCTTCCGACTCCGGTTCGCGCTTCCGTTCGCTGCTCGACCAGATCGCCGCACAGGAGACCGTGCTCAAGGAGAAGAAGGACGCCGAGGATAAGGCCAAGGCCGAGCGCGCCGCCGAGCGCGGTAACCGTCGTGGCGGCAACAACGACCGCCGCGGTGGCCGTCGTAACGATCGTAACGCCTCCGACAACAACTCCGAGCGCAACGCCTCCGAGAGCCGTCCGCACAGCCATCGCACCAACGCCAGCAACAACGTCGCTGCCGGCATGGACTTCCCCAACCCCGATAAGCAGGGCAAGGGCAAGAAGCGCAAGGGCGGTCACAACAACGAAGAGGACCACTATAGCCGCATGGCTCGCGAGGCCGAGGAGTACAGCCGCGAGAAGGTGCTCGAGGAGGCTCGTGCTGCCGTCGAGGAGGCCTCTCGCGAGTCCACCGGTCGCCGCAAGAAGCGCAAGGAGAAGCGCGAGCGCGAGGCTGCCAAGGCTCAGGAGGAGCGCAAGATAGAGGAGGCGCTGGCCCAGGGCGTGAACCCCGAGGAGCTCGACGCCATCAAGGTCTCCCAGGGCGTTACCGTCCAGGAGCTTGCTGAGGCCCTCGACGTTCCGGCCAACGACATCATCAAGCGCCTGTTCCTGCTGGGCACGCCGCTCACCATGACACAGTCCATGTCTGACGACCTCGTCGAGCTCGTTGCCGACGACCTGGGCCGTCAGATCAAGATCATCACCCCCGAGGAGGAGAACACCTTCTCGTTCTACGACGATCCCGCCGACCTTAAGCCGCGCGCCCCGGTCGTCACCGTCATGGGCCACGTCGACCACGGCAAGACGAGCCTTCTCGACGCCATCCGTCACACCGGTGTCGCTGCCGGTGAGGCTGGCGGCATTACCCAGGCAATCGGCGCTTCGCAGGTCAAGATCAACGGCCGCAAGATCACCTTTATCGATACCCCGGGTCACGCCACCTTTACGGCCATGCGTGCCCGTGGCGCCAAGGTGACCGACATCGTCATTCTGATCGTGGCTGCCGACGACGGCGTCATGCCCCAGACGGTCGAGTCGATCAACCACGCCAAGGCCGCCGGCGTACCCATCGTCGTCGCCGTCAACAAGATCGATAAGCCGGGCGCCAACCCCGACCGCGTACGCCAGGAGCTCACCGAGTACGGTGTCATCCCCGAGGAGTGGGGCGGACAGAACATGTTCGTCAACATCTCGGCGAAGCAGAAGATCGGTATCGACGACCTTCTGGAGACCGTGCTGCTCCAGGCAGATGTGCTCGAGCTCAAGGCCAACCCGGACACCTTTGCCTCCGGCAACGTCCTCGAGGCCAAGCTCGACAAGGGCCGCGGCTCGGTCGCTACCGTGCTCGTGACCCGCGGTACCCTGCACGTGGGCGATACGCTGGTCGCCGGCCTTACCTACGGCCGCGTCCGCGCCATGCTCGACCCCAAGGGTCGCGCCGTCACCGAGGCCGGTCCCTCCGACGCCGTCGAGATCCTGGGCCTGCAGTCCGTGCCCAACGCCGGTGACGAGTTCCGCGTGTTCGAGGACGAGCGCGAGGCACGTGCGCTGGCCGACGAGCGTTCGCTCAAGGCCCGTATCGAGGAGCAGAGCCGCGTCAAGCACGTCACGCTCGAGAACCTCTTCGAGACCATTGCCGACGCCGAGGTCAAGGAGCTCAACCTGATCATCAAGGCCGACGTCCAGGGTTCCATCGAGGCCCTTCAGGATTCGCTCGACAAGATGGATCAGTCCGAGGTCCGCATCAACACGATCCACTCCGCCGTTGGTGCCATCAACGAGACCGACGTCGTCCTGGCCGACGCCTCCAACGCCATCATCATCGGCTTTGGCGTCCGTCCCGACGGTAAGGCCCGCTCCGCCGCCGAGCGCGAGGGCGTCGAGATCCGTTGCTACGACGTCATCTACAAATGCCTCGAGGAGCTCGACGCTGCCCGTATCGGCATGCTCAAGCCCACCGAGGTCGAGGTCTCCACGGGTACCGCGACTGTCCTGGACACCTTCAAGGTGCCCAAAGTCGGTATCGCCGCCGGTGTCCGCGTCGAAGAGGGCGAGATCGCCGCGACCGATTCCGTGCGTCTGGTGCGCGACGGCATCGTGGTCTTCAACGGCAAGATCGCCTCGATGCGCCACTACAAGGACGAGGCCAAGAGCCTCAAGAGCGGTTCCGAGGGCGGCATTGGCCTGGAGAACTTCCAGGACATCAAGCCCGGCGACCAGATCGAGGGTTACCGCATCGACCAGGTTGCCCGTACCGAGTAGGGGGTAGCGCTATGAAGCAAACGCAGGCAACCCGCCGTCTGGGCGAGCAGCTTCGCGAGAAGCTTGGTTATATCCTGCTCTTTGAGGTTTCCGATCCGCGTCTCGACCTGGTTACTTTGACCGCGGTCGAGGTCGCGGTGGACCGTTCGTTCGCGCGTGTGTACGTGTCGTGCGATGCGAGCCGCTACGACGAGGTCATGGAGGCGCTCGCAAGCGCTAAGGGCCGTATTCGCAGCCTGTTGGCTCGCTCGCTCGATTGGCGTGTTACGCCCGAGCTCGATTTTCGCATCGATCGCTCGACCGATGAGGCCGAGCGCATCACGCGTGCGCTGGAAAACGTTCCCGCCACGCTTGCGATCGAAAAGGACGAGGACGGCTATCCGATAGCGGATGCCGCCCAGGAGGCAGCTTTAGATGACTAATTCCGCCGACCTCGCCTCGTGCGAGTCTGCAGATAATCAGCGACGCATCCTCGAGCTCATCGAGGGTGCGTCCTCCATTGCGATTTCGGGACACACTTCTCCCGATGGCGACGCCCTGGGCTCCGTGTTGGGTCTGGGCCTTTCGCTCATGAAGTTCTTCCCCAACAAGGACATTGCGCTGCTGCTGGCAGACGATGACCCGGTTCCGCGCATCTACCGCTTTATGGAAGGCTCCGATCGCCTGGTACCGGCATCTGCGTATACCGGCAATCCGGACCTGTTCATCTCGGTGGACGTGCCGGTCGTCGAGCGTCTCAATAATTCCGCCGAGGTGCTTCGTCGCTCCAAGCATGTGGTGTGCTTCGATCACCATCCGGCGCGCGAGGAGTTTGCCGAGCTCAGCCTGAGGCGCGTCGAAGCCGCAGCCTGCGCCATGATCATCGACCGCTTCTTGGACAATTGCGGCATTGTCGCACGTGACGGCGTTGCGACTTGCCTGCTGTGTGGTTTGGTTACCGATACCGGCCGTTTTCAGTACCAAAACGCCGATGCCGCCGCGTTCCATGCAGCCTCGCGTCTGGTTGCCCACGGTGCCGATCCGGCGCGTGTGGCACTCGAGGTCTACCAGAGCATGCGCGTTGAGTTTTTGCACCTCAAGTCCATCGTTATGGGCCGCATCAAGACGGTGGCCCACGGGCGCGTCGCGTATAGTTACGCGTACCAGAGTGACCTTGAGGCTTGCGGCGTCACCTCGGATGAGTGCGACGGCCTGGTCGATGTGGTGCGCTCGGTGATGGGCGTCGAGGTCTGCCTGTTCCTGAAGGGCATTGAGGGCGATACCAAGGTGCGCGGCAACCTGCGCTCTAAGGGCGACCTCAATGTTTCCGAGATCGCTGCTGCATTTGGCGGAGGCGGACATCCCGCTGCCGCCGGTTTCTCCAACAACGGAACGATTCTCGAGACGCTCACCGTGGCACTTCCCATGCTGGCCGAGCTGGTAGGGGAGGATCCCGCTTCGGTGACCGTCGAGCTTTAACTTTTTGGATGGTACATGGCTCGTCGTACGCCTTCTCAACTGAATATGCTGCTCGCCGTCGATAAGCCGGTGGGCTGCACGTCCCACGACGTGGTTTCGCAATGCCGACGCGCCCTCCATGAGCGGCGCGTCGGCCATGCCGGCACGCTCGACCCCATGGCATCGGGTGTCATGGTGGTGGGCGTGGGCCAGGCCACCCGTCTGCTGGGCATGCTAACCCTCGATACCAAAAGCTATGTCGCCGACATTTCGTTTGGCGCTGAGACCAATACCGATGATGCGGAGGGCGAGGCGGTCCGCACGGTGGCTGTTGCCAACGAGCTCCGCGATCCTGCCTATGCCCGTGAGCGCTTGGCCGCTATGCTGGGTCCGCAGATGCAGGTGCCGCCGGCGTTTTCGGCTATCTCGGTCAATGGCGTTCGCGCCTACAAATCTGCTCGCGAGGGCAATGCGGTGGACCTACCTCCGCGTCCCGTCGAGGTCTATGCTGCCGACCTGATCGCCGTGGGCGGCGAAGGTGATACGTGTGTGTGGACCGTGGCGTTCTCGGTGAGTAAGGGCACCTATATCCGTGCGCTCGCTCGCGACTTGGGCCGCGCCTGCGAGAGCGCCGCGCACATTTCTGCGCTGCGCCGCACGGCCTCCGGTGTTGTTTCCATTGGCGCTTGTCATGCGGTTGAGGAGCTTTCTCCCGAGTCCGCGGCTGGCTTTGCCCTGGATCCCATTGCAGCCCTGGGCGCCACGCGTGTTGACTTGCCTGGCAATCTTGCCGACGATCTGCTCTGCGGCCGACGCATTCCCGTTGAGCGTGCGCTTGCCGATTTCGATACCTCGAAGTCGCCTTTTGCGTTGGTGCTCGATGGGGGACTCAAGGCGCTCGCCCGCATTGAGAGTGGCCGCTTTGTCATGGAGCACGTGTTTCCGCAGGCAATCGGCGGTGTTCGATGATGTTGTCCGCTCGCGAGCTCGCGCGTATCTTTTTCGCGGGCGAGTCGGACGAGGCTCGCATCGTTACTGCCGATGCGTTTGATGAGTGCGAGCACTTGGGTGCCGCATCGATTGCCATCGGCGTGTTCGATGGTGTGCACCGTGGACACCAGGAACTCATCGAAGCGCTTGTCCGTGATGCCCGTGCCCATGGCTGCAAGGCGGTCGTGGTCACTTTCGATCCCGACCCGGACGTTGTGGTGAGCCCTTCGCCCGCTCAAAAATTGATGACGACGGCCGACCGTCTACATGCCTTGGCTCAGACCGGGGTCGATGCGGTGGTGGCCGTTCCCTTTACGCCTGAGGTTGCGGCACTCGACCATGCCGGTTTTCTCGCACTGCTGTCACGCGTGGTCGACATTCGTTCGATTCGCGTTGGCAGCGACTTTAGGCTGGGTCGCGGCGGTGCTTCTGGTGTTGCCGAGATGCGCGTCTGGGGTTCCGAGCACGGCGTTGACGTGTATGCTCACGACCTGCTTTGCGAGGGCGGTGAGGCCATTTGCGCCACCCGCATTCGTCATGAGCTGGGACAGGGCCATGTGGAGCTTGCTGCTGAGTTGCTCGGCCGCACGTATATGCTGCGTGGCGGTGTTGTTCGCGGCCGTCATGAGGGTTCTGGCATGGGCTTTCCCACGGTAAACCTGCAGGTTCCCGACGGCATTCAAGTGCCTGCCGATGGCGTGTATGAGGGCCTGGTGCTCGTCGATGACACCGTGTGGCCCGCTGCCGTGAACGTCGGCCTGCCGCCAACGTATGCCGACGATGCCGCTTCGGCGCATCTCGAGGCTAATTTAATTGGTTATACGGGCGACCTGTACGGCGCTTCCGTTTCGCTGGCGTTTACGCGCTGGCTGCGTCCCTCGCGTGTGTTCGAATCGCTGGATGAGTTGATCGCGACCGTCGAGGGTAATATCGAAGATATTCGTCACAACTTGGGCGAGCAGGGGGTGAGCATCCGTGATTAGCGATGAGGAAAAAGACCAGGTACGCGCTGCGTCCGACCTAGTCGCCATCGTGCAGGAAACGGTTGAGCTCAAGCCCCGCGGCCATGAGTTTTGGGGCTGCTGCCCTTTTCATGGCGAAAAGACGCCGTCTTTCCACATTATTCCCGCCACGCAGGTGTGGCATTGCTTTGGCTGCGGCGAGGGTGGCGACGTCTTCACCTATATCATGAAGCGCGAGAACCTGAGCTTTCCCGAGTCAATTCGTTATTTGGCCGATCGCGCGGGTATTGAGCTGCATGACACCGGAGATCGCCGCGAGCGCGGTACCAAGCGTGCCCGCATCTACGATCTGTGCGCCGAGACCGCCCAGTTCTACCACACCATGCTTATGCGCGGTAAGGATGGCCGTTCGCGCGAGTACTTTGCCAGCCGCGGCATGGGTGGTGACGTCTGCCGCCGCTACTGCCTGGGTTTTGCGCCGGGCCGCAATATGCTGGTGTCGCACCTGTCCCAGGCGGGCTTTACCCCGCAGGAGATGATCGACGCCAATGTTGCCGTGAGCCGCGGGCGCGGGCAGCTTGCCGACCGCTTCTACGACCGCGTGATATTTCCCATCTTTGACGAGCAGGGTCACAACATTGCCTTTGGCGGTCGCATCATGGGTGACGGCCAACCCAAGTACCTTAATACCGCCGAGACGAGCGTGTTCCATAAAAAGCGAAACCTCTACGGCTTTAATTGGGCCAAGGAGTATATCGTCGCGCAGGATACCGCCATCGTGGTGGAGGGCTATACCGACTGCATTGCCTGCTGGGAGGCGGGGATTAAAAACGTTGTCGCTACGCTGGGCACCGCGCTCACGGAGCATCACGTCAAGACGCTCACCCGTTTTGCCAAGCGCATTGTGTATATGTTCGATGGCGACGCCGCCGGTCAAAAGGCTGCCCGTCGCGCGATTCAGTTTATTGAGCAGGATTCGATGGATCTGCGCTGCGTGGTGCTACCCGACGGCAACGATCCCATGGAGTTCATCACGGCGCATGGTGGCGAGGCACTGCAGGCGCGCATCGACGCTGCCGAGCCGCTTATGGACTTTGTCTACCGTTCGCTGCAGGAGTCGAGCGACATTTCTACGCCGGGCGGTCGTGCCAAAGCGCTCGAGGATGCGCTGACGCTCATCTATCCGCTGCGCGATAGCTACATGATCGATACGTACTTTATCCAGATTGCCGATCTGCTTGGCTTGGATCTGGAGACAGTGCGTGCGAGCTCGGGCCGTGTGTTTCGCGATGTCGCCAAGCGCGAGGATGCGGAACGACGTCGTGAGCAGAACTATGAGCGTCAGCGGGCGCAGGCTGAGCGGTCCGGCGGGACGGGCGGTCGGGCATCGGGTTCTCGCGATGCCGGTCGCGGTGCTTGGGCATCGGGCGCGACGCCGCCGGTGTCCGCGCCGGTCGAAGAAGAGCCGTACGACTACGTCCCGCTCGATGCCTACGGTGCCGCGCCCGTGGAGGTCGTCGACGATCTGCCGCCAATCGATGTGCCTGATGGTATGGGTGCTGAGCCCGCCGATGGCCCGGCAGACGCCTCGGCCCCTATGGTCCTGACCGATTTGGAACGCAAGTCCTTGGCAGGGGAGCGCGAGCTGTTGACGATGCTTACGAGCTACCCCGACCTGTTCCGCACGTATGCCGACCGCATCTGCTCCATCGAGTGGGTTGACCCACGTCACGAGTCTATCGCATGGGCCGTGCTGGCAACGCCGCCGGGAACCGATCCGGCAGCCTGCATGGATGCGGCGCGCTCGGTGTGTCCCGAGGCGGCAACGCTTGTGAGTGCCGGGCGCATCTCGGCGACGAGCAAGCACCCCACCGAGACGAATATCGTTTTTATGCTCGATACGCTCGAGCTCTACACCATCAAGCGGCGCATGCGTGCCGCACAGGCCAAGCTGCGCCAGGACCGTTCGCTCGACGATGAGGCCCGCCGCGCGCTGACCGTGCAGGCCGCGCAGGATTCGCAGCGTCAACGCGAGCTGCAAAAGTCGATCGGCGGCGTGGCGGACCCGTTCCGTTTGATCGGTTTGGAGACCGCGGGCACCGAACAGGCCTAGATGTTGTGGTCAACCAGCGTATTCTCGCCTATATCCAGTCCTCTTTTTGGGTATAGACGTCAATGTGTGTGCTAAAGTATTGAGTCCTGTGGACTATGAAGGGAGAATCTGTGCCAAAAAAGACTGAGAGCACGGGTACTGGGCTGGAATCCTACGTTGCAAAGCTCATGGGCAACGGCTCAAACAGGACTTCGGTAACCGAGGACGAGATTCAGGTCGCCCTGAAGGATATCGATGTTTCTGACGAGCAGCTCACCGCGGTATATTCCGCGCTGCGCAACAGCGGCATCCAGATTATCTCCGCGAGCGGTAACGACGGCGCCCCCATGGACGTCGACGATGACGATAACGATACCGATACCGACGATTTCGATGACGACGACGAGCACGATTCCGGCTCGCTCGACGATCATGAGCTCAAGATGGCCCGTCAGGCCGACGCCGAGATGGGTTCTTCCAAGAGCAAGAAGAAGCGCACCGTGCGCACGTCCCGTTCACGCTCGCGCGTGCGTGGCATCGATGCCTCCACGGTGATGCTGACCGGCGATCCGGTTCGTATGTACCTCAAGGAGATCGGCAAGGTCGACCTGCTGACCGCTTCCGAAGAGGTCGATCTGGCCATGAAGATCGAGGCCGGTCTCGAGGCCACCGAGAAACTCGAGGCTGCCGAGGCGGGCGAGATCGAGCTCGCGCGCGCCGAGATGCGTCGCCTGACCCGTATTGAGAACGTGGGCCTCGAGGCCAAGCAGGCGCTCATCAGCGCTAACCTGCGTCTGGTCGTCTCCATCGCCAAGCGCTATGTCGGTCGCGGCATGCTGTTCCTGGACCTGATTCAGGAGGGCAACCTCGGTCTGATCCGCGCCGTCGAGAAGTTCGACTACCAGAAGGGCTTCAAGTTCTCCACGTACGCCACGTGGTGGATCCGTCAGGCCATCACGCGCGCCATCGCCGACCAGGCCCGCACCATCCGTATTCCCGTGCACATGGTCGAGACCATCAACAAGCTCGTTCGCGTGCAGCGTCAGCTCCTCCAGGACCTGGGTCGCGACCCGACCCCCGAGGAGATCGGTGCCGAGATGGACATGAGCGCCGACCGCGTCCGCGAGATCCAGAAGATTTCGCAGGAGCCCGTGTCGCTCGAGACCCCCATCGGCGAGGAAGAGGATTCGCAGCTGGGCGACTTTATCGAGGACTCCCAGGCTATCGTTCCGCCCGATGCCGCCAGCTTCTCCATGCTGCAGGAGCAGCTCACCCAGGTGCTCGACTCGCTTGCCGATCGTGAGCGCAAGGTTATCGAGCTGCGCTTTGGCCTTGTCGACGGACATCCCCGTACGCTCGAGGAAGTCGGTCGCGAGTTTGGCGTCACGCGCGAGCGCATCCGCCAGATCGAGTCCAAGACCCTGGCCAAGCTCCGCCACCCGAGCCGTTCGAGCAAGCTGAAGGACTATATCGAAAGCTAGTCAAGCAAGAAGCGCCCTTAAGCACATCCGCCTGGGGGCGCTTTCATGTAGTCGTTGGGGACGTTCTTAAACGACTAGGTCGGAAAAATTCTTAAAAAAGTTCTTGCCCTGAGCTGATTCCTCCGTATAATAAACTTCGTTGCTTGAGAGCACGCACCTATTCCTCGGTAGCTCAATGGTAGAGCACGCGGCTGTTAACCGCGCTGTTGTAGGTTCGAGTCCTACCCGGGGAGCCAGAATTTCACAGCCCATTCCGCTGGGCTTTTTAATTCCTCGGTAGCTCAATGGTAGAGCACGCGGCTGTTAACCGCGCTGTTGTAGGTTCGAGTCCTACCCGGGGAGCCAGGTTGTAAAACCCGTCGCTTATGCGGCGGGTTTTTTCATGCCGCGACCACTTGACTCGAACGTTGCCATATCAACATTTCGTGTCGAGGATGTAATCCCGCGACCCACCGCCTCAACATGGCGCGGTCGTTGTAGAATATTGCAATGATTGCTCCCACGACATGGTGCCGCGAGCACCAGATAAGGAGATTCTTGTGTCTGAGACCATTAACGGCAGCCTGAGCGTCTCGAACGACGTTATTGCCGATATTGCCGGTTATGCCGCGATGACGTGCTATGGCGTCGTCGGTATGGCTGAGCAGCTCCAAGGCGCCGAGAGCGTGCGCCTGCTTGCCGGTCAGCGCCTCCGCAAGGGCGTGCTTGTCTCCGCCGACGAGAACGGCCTTACGGTCGATCTTCACGTCGTGCTCGAGAACGGCGTCAACATGAAGTCCGTCTGCCACAATCTTTCGAGCTCCGTTGCCTTCACCCTGCAGGAGATCGCCCAGATCGATCCCGCCAGCCTTAAGATCGGCATCCATATCGACGCGCTCAAGAGCCGTCTGAACTAGCATCCGAAAACGGAGATTCAAATACCCATGATTGCAAAGACCATTCGCACCTGTTTTCCGATCGCTGCGGCTGCCGTTTCCGACAAGGCCGAGGAGATCAACAAGCTCAACGTCTTCCCCGTGCCCGACGGCGA
>CATYEN010000044.1 GCA_958405565.1 uncultured Collinsella sp.
ATTCAGTCGCGCGGACGGCATTTCCCGGTTGACAAAACTATAGGAACACCCCCCTGGCGGCGCGTGGGGCCGGTGAGTGCCTTGAACCCGTCGCCGACCATCTCGCCCCCCGTTCCGTGGGCCTTCTGTAGCGGTATGTACCCTCGACTGTTCGGCGGATGTCGTACTATTAGACGTTTGTCGAACTTCTATAAGACGGGTGCGGCAAGATCGAGCAGATTGTCCGCGCGAGAGACTTCCCGCCGCAGCGCCCGGTCTCGGGTTCAACGCATCGACATCCGTCTCAGGTGGTGTCTCCGCTGCGCGGTATTGCAGGGGGCAAAGCCGAGATGCCATGGGGCGCGCCGAAGATTTGCCCGCGGGGCGAAGATTCTAGGGGTCCGACGTGGCCCGGAGGGGAGACGGACATGTAAGCGCTTATGACCGAGGAGCTGGCCGAGGGCCTGCCGCCGCCGTACGCGACCGAGGGAGGGGCGCTCGCCCTCGACCTCACAAACCCGGAAGGCGAGGACTACCTTGACCTCTGGTCTCGCTTACCATCAACCTTTCGGGTGGCCCCTTCGCCTCCACGTTGCGCATTCACGCTTGTGCCCGGCATCATGGACATGGGCTCGGCAAGTCGGCCGACGGGGCGCAAGCCCCTGTTGACTCAACGTTCGACGAGATAAACCGCATGTTCTCAAAGCTCGGCTTTATCGATTACAATTCACGCCTCGCACAAGGGCTGTTCTACTCCCCAAACCTTATCTGCCTGTCGCACGCCTCGAGGTGACGGGGCGGCGCCTTCTCGCGTGAGTCAATTCCCGTTTTACTAATACGGATCCCAACATGCCCTTATGCCTGTTGCTCCGCCGCTTTCAAAACTTCAAAACCATTCGATTTTCGAAGCTGAGTGGGAGTAGGACAGACGTTCGATACAATAGTATCGAACCTGATAGCGGGCACGGTTTCAAACGAATCCGTGCCTGCTGCTGTATGTGTGAACAGGGGACGTAGCCCTGTTCACGCCAGGAACCATGTCAGCGCCGGTCAATGCCCGCAATGCTTCTGCTTGCGCTTCATTTTTCTCTGCTCGAAGCGCGCATCAGCCTCTTCCGCGCGGCGTCGGCTTCTCGCGTGAGCCGATTCCCGTTTCATTGTCTCACGCTGATTCGCGAGCGCCTGCTGCGCCTTGGTGCTCATCGCCGGCTGCTTAAGTGCTTTCGCCGCCTCGCGGGCGCGTCGCTTGGGGTTCTTCGCGGGCTTGCTCGCCTCGGTCGGCTCGCCACCGAAGAACGAGCGGCTGATTCCCTGAAAAAAGGCGTCCATGCGGACACCTGCAGGCTATCTTCGAACTGCTTGATTTGGAGCAGACAGAGGAAAAAAATAGGGCAGAATCGCTTTCACGATCCTGCTCTGCAAACCCGAGGGTTTCTAACTAGCAACTATTTTGCGGCTAAACGCCCCATTGTCAATTCCGCGGGTATTCGGGTGCACACGCATTGATCGTGAACGGTGATACCCGCGCTGCTGGAAAGAGGGGCTGCCCGAGCCAAGCTTTGAGCGCCTGGGAGAGCTTGGGCGCCTTATTCGACGACGGGTCGATGGCCAGGACGAGCTCGCCGCCAATCTCTTTCGGCTTGAGGCCGAACTCCTCGTCGATCCTGAAAATGAGCTCCAAGGCCTCGCGCGCCGTGGCCGCGGGAGCGTCGAAAAGCGATTCGGGCGCAACGTGAAGCGCCGATGTGATTCCTTTCAACTGATCTTGCCCAGGCGTCCTGTTGCCTAGCTCGTAGTTCCTGATCGCCGAATTGCGCTGCCTCCCGCTTAGAGTTTTCTCTTGTATCCACAGTCGCAGTACGGGCCTCCGGAGGCGAGCGTGTACTGCCGCACAAAGTCGGTCATGCCGCCTGCCTCGCTCATGGTGTAATCCAGATGGCACAGCGCAGGGGTTAGATCGTATAGCTCCAGATCTTTCATCAGCACGCAGATGCCGCATTTCGTGAATCGCCCCTCGTAACCGCTGCCGTCGGGGTATTCGTAGAAATCCATGTTCCACGAATAGGGGTTCCGGTCAGCCGCCCTTAGCGCGGCGGTGGCTTTCATGCCCGCAATATCCTTTTCGGTGAATTTGCTCTTTCCGCTCATTCGACAGAACCACTTCACGGGCTTTGTCATCATGGCGTCGGCGTAGTAGATTGTCAGCCGTTCCACATCTGGGCGCTCCGGCATTGAGAGAACGAACGCGCCGACCATGGCGCTGTTGACAATGTTCATCTTGAATCGGTCGCCCTTCTCGAATTCCGGCAAACCGTCGATGATCCTTCTGTATTCAGACTTCGCCTTTCGCGTGATAGCTTTTGCGCTTTCCGTATCGTAGCCGAACACCGCTGTCAGCTGTTTTCGAAAGGACGGCGCAAGCAGCGCCCACATGACGAAAGGCATTCCAAAGTAGATCACTGTTTGTCCCTCCAATCGCATATAACGCGGGTCAAGCGGCGGTCGATGTCAATGCACGCCATTTTGCAATCGTTGGGATACTTCCTTGCGGTGTTGAACGCCAGCTTGATCAAAAGCGCCGAGCCAGTGGCAACCTCCGGTACGGCTTTTGCTTTCACAACCGGCCGGATCAGCCCATACATCTTCTTATACGCCGCCCGGTCCTTTCGCATGAAACGGTCGTACCGACCGGCATTCCTGTCCCAGAAGCCCTTGCGTCCGTGCATGGCTATCGCCCCCAATCAGTTAGAGCTATCTAACTATAACACGCGAATCATACAGTAAGATAAGGCTAACCTTATTTTGTCGGGGTGGCAGACGGGGGCAAAGTCGGCTGAATTAATCAGCGTTTCCCTAGCAAATCCGTGACTCACCGTGACCCGCGAAAACGCCTCGGATGATCCGAAAAACCGTGACCCAAATTTGACCCTATGGATTCGCGGCATTTTTTGAGACTGAGTGTAAATAGGACGAACTGGAGCAAACTGCGGCAAACTGGAACAATCTGGAGAGAGATTCGAGCTATTGAGTGGGAATAGAACAGACGTTCGATAAAATAATATAGTATCAGATAGCGGGCACGGTTTCAATCGAATCCGTGCCCGCTGCTGTATGTGTGTCCTTGCACGCCCGATATGAGCCGTAAAAGCCGTTGTCTTCAACGTCAAAGTGAATGCGCTTCATTTTGCCTCTCAAAATCTTATTTTCACGATTTGCATTTTCATCCCGTTGTCACCGACCCTTGCGAGAAACCGGAAAAAGCCGCTGACAGAAGGGTCTCTCAAATCGTTGTAGCCCAGCATATAGCCGCGACTTGTGACCTGTAGACGGCTGTTCCACGTGCCGATTTCCTTGGCGGCATCAGAAACCGCAAAATATGTCCCCACATCCTTGATTTTTGCAGTCTTAAGCCATGTTTTTGCGATCATCTTTACTGCCGCCCGATTGGCAGCATCAAAGACCAGCACACCGCCGGGGAAAGCGTCCGCCATTCCCCGCACTAGTTCCCGGACCTGCTGGGTCAGAAAGTAATAGAACACCCCGGAGGCAAAGAACACCGCCCCGCCGGAGGCATCGATTTTGCCAAACCATGCGGTGTCTTTCAGATCGCAGGGGATATTTTGTTCCCGATTCCCGGCGGGCAGTAGCTGCTGCCGCAAGGCAATCACATCCGGGAAGTCCAGATTGTAGATCTTGCATCTACCGTTGTCGCAGGTTCTGCCGGTGTTGTCCAGCCCGCAGCCCAGATTGACCACCGCCGCATCGGGGTGGCCTTTCAAGTAATCCCGCACCTCGAAAGCAAGATCACCCTGTTTTACATTTCATAGGTTTTCCTCAGTGAAAAAAACTGTCATAATTGCCGCCAGCACAGCCGCTATGACCGTCATGCCTATCGCCATGTGCAGGATGGATGCAAAAATACCCGTGCTTGATGCCCTTACTTCCGCGCCGTGACGCAGAGCCACTTTTTCTTTTTGTGTATCTGTACCTCGTGAAAACCCGCCTGCTCCAGACATGCCTTTAATTCAATGTCCTTGTAGATGGTCATGCCGCCGATGATCTGCGTCCACCTCTCGTCCTTGTCCGTATCGCCATTGCTCTCGTTGCAGATAAGAATTGTCCCGCCTGGTTTCAGCGTCCGCCAGACCTCACGGAAGCATCGAGACAAATCAGGCCAAAAATAGACGGTCTCAAAGGCCGTGGCAGCATCGAAGTAGCTATCCTCAAACGCCATATCCGCCACACTGCCTTGCAGAACGGCGCAACGCCCCTCCTGAATTGCAGTTCGGTTGAGCTTTCTAGCTTTCTCCACGCTGACGGGCGAATAGTCGATGCCCTTGACGACGCCATGCGGGCATTTTTTCAGCAGCCGTTTTATGTTTGCCCCGCCGCCGCAGCCGCAATCCAGCACCTTGGCGTTTGGCGCAAGTCGTAGAAATCGAAGTCCCCACCGCGCCACAGGGCTGTGGCCCAGATTCATCATGGCAACCATAAGTTTTCCGCCGAGGCCCACGGGCTTGCGGGTGTTTTCAAAGAACGACATCAGGTCCCTCCGATTTCGTGCATTCCGCATAGGTCAACGGGAACGAAGCCTTCAGCACCGCGCTTTTCTGCACCGCCCAGCCGTTTTGACGCAGGAAACACAGGTATTCCTCGCTTGTCCACCTGCTGTGGAGGGGGAATCCCGCCATACTCATGAAAAAGGCTTTTACCTTGCCGGAAACCGAGTTTCCCGCGTGGGTGAAGGTTGGCGCGATGAGCGCGCCGTCGTCCTTCAGCACCCGCCTGACTTCTTGCAGGGCTTTTTCTGGATGCGGCACTATGTGAAGCGCGTTGGACGCGATCACCACTTCGAAGGACTTCTGTGCATAGGGCAGACGGAACATATCTTGTACGGAAAAGTGCAGCTTTGCGGATTGATTGCCCCGTTTTGCTTCAAGGATCATCTTTGCAGAAGCGTCCGTGGCCTCGATGTGCGCCGCCGCATTCACGATGCTCTTTGCGATAAGCCCCGTGCCGGTGGCAACCTCCAGTACGGTCTTTGCTTTCACCACCGGCCGGATCAGCACATACATCTTCTCATACGCCGCCCGGTCGTTTCGCATGAAACGGTCGTACCGACCGGCATTCTTGTCCCAGAAGCCCTTGCGTCCGTGCATGGCTATCGCCCCCAAACAGTTAGAGCCATCTAACTATAACACGCGAATCGTGCAGTAAGATGAGGCTAACCTTCTTTTCTTGGCTAAGACGCATCTCTCCGGTTTTCGCTTATAGCGGCGCGAGTCAGATACTAGGCTGGAGCTGAAGAAGGAGCTTGGCGGACAGGTAGGTCGATACTGGTTCCCGGAACGGTGATCCAGCCAATTACACCAGGGCTCTAGTCATGCAGGTAAATCCAATCCATGACGGGAAATAGGTCCTTTTCTCTAGCTCGACGTCTTTCGGAGCTTGACGATTTGGACTGATGGAGGCGAGAAGTCCCTCACCGCGCCAATACCTGACGATTGCGCTATGGGCATCTCTCCGACCCTTTGAATCACCCCTTGTTACGCCACCCGCTACGAACCCCGGCGGAAACCAGGGAGTCATTAAAGGAGCGACCTGCGGTTTTGCGAATCAATTGAGTCATTCCCTAAATCGCGAATCAAGGGCCTGATTCGCCCAAATTGTGCGCGAATCAGCCCTTGGGCGGCACGATGCGACACGCATCGACAACACTCGGACTGGATTAGTCTCTGAGCGGGAGTGCTTGAAACGAGGCGATTGAATAACTCCATCTGTTTTGGTTAAAACAAAAAAATATGACGCGCGCCTGCAGCATGAAGGAGAGGGAATCCTATGAAAATCGTTGTATTGAGTGGTAGCCCGCGTAAGGGCGCCAATACCGATACCATGGTCGAGGTGTTTGCCGAGACCGCGCGTGAGGGTGGCAATACGGTCGGGGTCGTCCGCGTCGCCAGCAAGAAGATCGCCGGCTGCCTGGGATGCCAGTACTGCTTCGCCCATGAGGGCACTTGCGTGCAGAAGGATGACATGGCCAACGTGATTGAGTCGCTGAAAGACGCCGACATGGTTGTCTTTGCCTCGCCTATCTACTGGTTCGATATCACCGCGCAGGAGAAGGCCGCCATTGACCGCCTGTACGCCTTCGGTGCTACGGGCTTCCCGTTCACCAAGACGGCCCTTTTGCTCGATAGCCACAGCGAGGGCGTCTATGATGCGGCGATCGCTATGTACAAGTCAACCTGCGCGTACTGCAAGTGGGAGGACCAGGGCATTGTCACCATCAGCGGTATGACCGAGCGCGACAGCATGGCCTCCTCGCCCAAGCTGGAAGAGGTGCGAGAGCTCGCCCGCAAGCTGGCGTGAGAGTGCACTTCTGCGAGTAAATGGTAAAAGAAAGGGGCCCGGAGTGCAGTTAATCGCACCTCGGGGCCCTTTCTTTTACGGATTCGTGGCGGTACGACTTCCGCGGTTTTAACCAATCGCGTTAGTCAAACAGGCTCGGCATGTCGTTTTCCTTCATGAGGGCACCGGCGGAGGGCAGGCTCTGCGCGGTGAACTTTTCGGCCGAGACGCCGGCGCCAAGAATCTCTTCGGTTGTGCCGACGGTGGTGACCGAGCGGCCCTTCTTGGCGGTAAAGGCCTGGACGCCCTGCGTGTTGGTGGTCGTCTTGGTCTTGAGCAGCGACGTGTTGAAGTTCATCAAACGATAGTCGCTCGAGACCAGCGCGATGTCGCGATCTTCCTTGAGCACCTGGGCATACAGCAGCTTGCTGCCACCGTAGATGGCGTTCTTGAGGCGCTTGCGGTTGGTCTTGGTGACGTATCCAGAAAGTGCGACGCGGACCACGCGGCCGTTCTCAAAGACGAACAGCACGTCGGCCTTGTAATCCTCGGGGTCGATGACCCAGATGACGCTCTCGTCGGGTTCCATTTCAAGATCGGTCGGCAGGTACGAGCCCAGCTGGGCCGACTTGGTGTCCTCAAACGCCGCAACCTTGCACTTGTACACCTGGCTCTTGTTGGTAAAGACCAGCAGCTCGTGGGTGTTGGAGGACGGGAACTCGATAAAGGGTTTGTCGCCGTCCTTGTACTTGAGCGTGGTCGCCTTCTTGAGCACGCGGTCCGTCATCTTCTTAAGGTAGCCATCGCGCGAGAGCATGATGGTGACCGGGTACTCCTCGACCTCGGGCTCCAAGCTTACCTCGATAACCTCATGGGGCTCGATCCTGCCCGTGCGGCGCGGCATCACGTACTTCTTGTTGACTGCGGCCAGCTCGTCGCTGATGACCTTCTTGATGTTTTCCTCGCTGGAGAGGATCTCCTCAAGCTCGGCAATCTCGCCCTCGAGCTTGGCAATGTCCTTGGTGCGGTTGAGGATGTACTCCTCGTTGATGTTGCGGAGCTTGAGCTCGGCAACAAACTCTGCCTGGGTCTCGTCGATGTCGAAACCCTTCATAAGGTTGGGCACGACCTCGGCCTCGAGCTTGGTGCCGCGGATGATGGCAATCGCCTTGTCGATGTCGAGCAGAATTGCCTCAAGGCCGTGCAGCAGGTGCAGGCGCTCGGACTTTTTGCCCAGGTCAAAGTTAATGCGGCGGCGCGTGGACTCAATACGCCACTTGACCCACTCGTGCAGGATCTGGCGCACGCCCATAACGCGGGGATAGCCGTCGACCAGCACATTGAAGTTGCACGAGAACGAATCCTGCAACGTGGTCGAGCGATAGAGCTTGGCCATGAGCTTGTCGGGGTCGACGCCGCGCTTAAGGTCGATAGCGATGCGCAGGCCCGAAAGGTCGGTCTCGTCGCGGATGTCGGCGATCTCTTTGACCTTGCCTTCTTTGGAGAGCTTGACGATGCGCTCGATGATGACATCGGTCTTGGTGGTGTAGGGGATCTCGTAGACCTCGATGATGCGCTCTTCGGGAATCCAGCGCCAGCGGGAGCGGATCTGGAAGCTGCCAAGACCGGTCTCGATAATCTTTTCCATCTCCTCGCGGCGGTAGATAATCTCGCCGCCGGTTGAGAAGTCGGGCATGGGCATATACTCAAGCAGGTCGCAGTCGGGATCCTGCAGGTAATGCATTGTGGCGGTACAGACCTCGTTGAGGTTGAAACCGCAGATATCGGACGCCATGGCGACGCCGATGCCCTTGTTGGCCGAGACGAGGATATTGGGGAACGTGGTGGGCAGCAGGCGCGGCTCCTTCATGGCGCCGTCGTAGCTGTCGACGAAGTCGACCGGGTCCTTGTCGATGTCCTTGAAGATCTCGGCGCTGATGGGGGAGAGCTTGGCCTCGGTATAACGCGAGGCGGCGTAGCTCAGGTCGCCCGAATAGTATTTGCCAAAGTTGCCCTTCGACTCCACGAAGGGGGCAAGCAGCGCCTCATTGCCGGTTGCCAGACGCACCATCGTCTCGTAGATCGCGGCATCGCCGTGCGGGTTGAGCTTCATGGTCTGGCCCACGATGTTGGCGCTCTTCTGGCGCTCGCCCTTGAGCAGACCCATCTTGTACATGGTGTAGAGCAGCTTGCGGTGCGAGGGCTTAAAGCCGTCAATCTCGGGGAACGCACGCGAGACGTTGACGCTCATGGCGTAAGGCATGTAGTTGACCTCGAGCGTCTGCGTAATCGGCTGGTCGGTGACCTCGGAGTGCAGGCCGATGACGTTCTCGGCGTTGACCTGCTTTTTCTTTGGCTGGTTCTTCGTCTTCTTCTTTGCCACGATTTCCTCTTGAACTTCTTATGGGCCGTCGTTATCGATTTGCTGCTACTGCAGGTCCAGCTGGTCCAGGTATTCCTTGCCGTGCTCGGAGATGTGACGCTTGCGGCCAGCCTCGTCGTTGCCCAGCAACAGGTTGAACATGGTTTCCATCTTGGTGACGTCCTCGGGCTCCACTTTGATCAGGCGACGCGTCTCGGGGTTCATGGTGGTGAGCCACATCATGTCCGGATCGTTCTCACCAAGACCCTTGGAGCGGTTGATCGAGCACTTCTGGTCGCCGATCTCCTTGAGGATGCCGTTTTTCTCAAGCTCGGTGTAGGCAAAGTAGGTCTTCTCTTTGCAGTTGATCTCGTAGAGCGGCGACTCGGCGATATAGACGTAGCCCTCGTCGATAAGCGTGGGCACCAGTCGATAGAGCATGGTGAGTACGAGCGTGCGGATGTGGTAACCGTCGACGTCGGCGTCCGTACAGATGATGACCTTGTTCCAGTTGAGGTTGTCTAGGTCGAAGGCACCAAGGTTCTTGATGCGCTTGTCTTTGATCTCCACGCCGCAGCCCAGCACGCGCATGAGGTCCATGATGATGTCGGACTTAAAGATGCGCGGGTAGTCCTCTTTCAGGCAGTTGAGGATCTTGCCTCGGACGGGCATAACACCCTGGAACTCGGCATCGCGCGAGGTGCGGATGGCGCCTGCTGCCGAGTCGCCCTCTACGATGTAGATCTCGCGACGGTCCTTGTCCTTGGAGCGGCAGTCGATGAACTTCTGCACGCGGTTGGCCATGTCGGTCTTCTGCTGCAGGTTGGTTTTGATGCTCTGGCGCGTCTTCTCGGCGTTCTCGCGCGAGCGCTTGTTGATGAGCACCTGCTCCATGATCTTGTTGGCAGCGTCTTTGTTCTCGATCAAGTAGGTCGAGAGGCGCTCCTTAAAGAAGGCAGTCATGGCCTGCTGGATAAAGCGGTTGTTGATGGCCTTCTTAGTCTGGTTTTCGTAGGACGTCTGGGTGGAGAAACAGTTGGTCACCAGCACCAGGCAGTCCTGGACGTCCTGCCACTTGATGCCGCTCTCGTTTTTGTTGTACTTGCCCTGTTGCTTGATGTAGGCGTCGATGGCGCTAGTCAGAGCACTGCGGGCTGCCTTCTCGGGCGAACCGCCGTTCTCGAGCCATGACGAGTTGTGGTAGTACTCCTGCATCATGAAGGTGCGCGAGAAGCACATGCAAGCAGTGATTTTTACGTTGTAGTCGGGCAGGTCCTCGCGGTCGCGACCGCGGCGGTCGGCCTCGATAAAGAAGGGCTCGGTAAGGTAGTCGGTACCGACCTTCTCGAGCACGTAGTCCTCGATGCCCTTGGGATAGCAAAAGTCCTCTTCGGAAAACTCGCCATCGTCGCCCTCGATGCGCAGGCGGAAGGTAACGTTGGCGTTGACCACGGCCTGGCGGCGCATGGTCTCGCGATACCAATCGTGGGGGATGCTGATGGAGGTGAAGACCTCAAGATCGGGGCGCCACTTGATGGTGGTGCCGGTGCGGTCCTCGTCGCTGGGCTCAATCTCGAGCGCCTTCTTTTTGGCGCCGACGACCTTGCCCTTCTTAAAGTGTAAGGAGTACTTGTTACCG
This sequence comes from uncultured Collinsella sp., assembly GCA_958405565.1. Classification (GTDB taxonomy): domain Bacteria; phylum Actinomycetota; class Coriobacteriia; order Coriobacteriales; family Coriobacteriaceae; genus Collinsella. The sequence goes on from CATYEN010000044.1 coordinate 10,329, forward strand.
TCACGCCAGACGGTGACGTCCATGTACTCGGAGGCGTACTGGGTCGCGCAGGAGCCCAGGCCGTTGGTGCCGAGCGAGAAGTCGTAGTCGCCACCCTGGTTGTTGTTATACTTGCCGCCGGCGTAGAGCTCGCAAAAGACGAGCTCCCAGTTAAAGCGCTTCTCGGAGGGGTTCCAGTCGAGCGGGCAGCCGCGGCCGTTGTCCTCTACCTGGATGGAGCCATCGCGAAAGGCGGTAAGGGTGATGAGCTTGCCGTAGCCCTGGCGCGCCTCGTCAACGGCGTTGGACAGGATCTCGAAGGCGGCATGCGCGCAACCGTCGAGTCCGTCCGAGCCAAAGATGACGGCAGGGCGCAGGCGTACGCGCTCCTCGTCCTTGAGCTGGCGGATACTGTCGTTACCATAGTTTGCGGTGTTTTTTGCCATACTCGCTCTCTCGGTGCTCCTTTGCTGCGTTTAAGTCATATAGATAGTCAAGGTAGCATAGCCCAGCCCTTGGGCGATTCCAACCAACACGAAATCCATCGAACAATCGTTCGGATTAACGGGTAAAACGTGTCGTGCGGATTGTTGCTCCGAATCGAACATTGGGACAAGCGTCTCGTTTTATGGGCCACGGGCGTGCGTGTGCGAGTCCCTTTGGCCCATAAGGAACGCTGGCGGGTCGTTATTTGGGCCGTGGGTCACTTCGCCCGCGCCGTGTTTCGTCATACGCTCATAGTGGAAGCCGATGCCACGGAGTCGACTCGCGACTCGGGCAACGGATGAGCTACAAGCCGAAAGGAGCGGTGAGGATGATGAAGCCCATGACGAAGAAGCTGCTGTTAGGAATTCCCACTGTGACGCTTTCGGCCGTGCTGGCGTGTACGGTGGCAGGCTGCGGCGGTAATGCGCCGAGTGGCTCGGGCGGGAGCGCACCTGTGCAGGAGAAGTCCAAGAAGGCCAAGGCCTATGAGTCGCAGACGGTCGAGGTGGCAGGCATTACCTATGAGTCGGTGGCTCACGGTACGTTCTATCGCGGTGATGCCAAGAAGCAGGACGGCTTTTACCTGCACATCAAGATTACCAACAGCAACACAAAGAACAGGACGTTCAGTTCCTTTAACGTGCATGCTGCCCAGGGCGATCTTGAGGCAGGCGACCCGTTATTTACTTCCGGCAAGGCGGCCGTGCTCGACTACGTTGCAAGCGAGGCTCCCGATGAGCTTCACGAGGGCATCGACCTTTCCAAGAGGCAAGATATCGGTCCGGGCGAGACCGTTGAGTACGTGTATTTCTGGGCGCCCAAGACGGCGTACTACGGGCCCATCACTGTCGAGTTCGTAGACGCTTACGCCCCCGCCAAGAATCATGAAGCCATGCACTTTGACACCACGGGGTGTGAGACTAAGGAGTTCAAGGCGGCCGGTGGCGTGGCTGATTCTGGTGACGCGGCCAATATGACCGGCATCGATTGCGCATCGTACAGCATCGAGGCCGCCGATGGCTACACGCTGGATTCGTCCAACGAAGAGCACGAAAAGGCAGACTTCTTCCATGACGAGACTGGAGGACGCCTGCACATCAGCATCTTCCCACGCTCGCCGGAGGAAGAGATTGCAAGCCTAGAGCAGGTCTACGAAGGCAAGGAGACGACAACCGACCAGGTCGAGTACAACGGCATAACGTGGCTGCGCTTTACCGGTCCCGACAACGGCCATACGCTGTTTGCGACGGCTCCCGCAACGGGCGAGACCGTCCGCGTGTCGATTGGCTGGAAGATCGACTGGGATGCTGCCGTGCCCATGATGGAGGCGCTGAAGCTCAAATAGCGGACTGCGATTCCCACTTTAGGCGACTCGGGGCTGGCTTCGATTTATCGGGGCCAGCCCTTTTTGGTGTGCGATGAGCAGGGCCAGTGCCTCGCGCGGTTTCGGGTACAGCGGGGCACCGTGCGCGCAATGACAGACATGCTTTTCATAATGACAGATATAGTTGACATACGTTGATGGATGCAATATATTTCTGTCATGTTGCAACGGATATCTGTCCATTACTACGAAAGGAACTCCATGCCGGGCAAAAAGAACCTACGCATGAAGGCGGCGCGCGCGGCGGCTGGTCTTTCGCAAGCCGACTTAGCCGAGGCCGTGGGCGTTACGCGTCAAACCATCGGTCTGATCGAGGCGGGCGGCTACAATCCCACGCTCAACTTGTGCGTGGCAATTTGCAAAGCGCTGCGCGTTACGTTGAACGACCTGTTTTGGGAAGACGAGATCGACGTCGACCCCAACGCTCTTTAGGAGTTTGCTATGAAATTTGAAGATTTAAAGCTCGTGCAGAAGTGGCGTGAATATGCCGGCCCAAAGGATGAACGTCTGGAAGCTGAGAACGCGAAGATCTACAAGCTTGGTTTTGGGCTGCTTTCGTTTGGTATGTTGATGATCTTTTTCTACCAGTTTATAGCGCGACAGGTAGCGTGGGTTCACAGCGACGCCTGTGAAATGCCGCATGTCTTTGCAACGCCGTTTGAGGCCGCCATGTATGTGTGGCTTGTTCTCGTGATGCTGATTTGTGCAGGACTGCAAACGCGGAAGGGCTATGTCGACACCAATCGTTTTGGGCAAACCGAGCATCTTCCTGTTGGATATTTCCTGCTTGTCAGCGGTCTTAGCGGCGCGGCGTTTGCGCTTGTTATTGCCGCGATGCGCTGTATCGCTGAGGCGCAGATCGTACCGCTCGAAAGCGTCTTTTGGTTGGCGAACCTGGCTACGGGCGTGTTCTGGGGTGCGACGATTTTCATAGCCACATTCGCCGTTCTGTGCGCATCGTTCTTCACGGCGAAAAAGCGCCGTGCCAAGCTTGAGGCAGAGTTCGACGACGCCGGCGATAACTAATGCGCAAGGGGCTGACTCTGGGTTATCAGAGCCAGCCCCTTATGTGCTCGACGAACAGGGTCAACGCCGCTCGCAAAAGCGCTGAGAGCTAGCGGGACTCATCCGTTCCGGCTTCATCGGTGTCGCTACGCTCGAGTGCGGTGCGGCGGGCGCTGTAGGCGACGAGGCCGGCTCCAGCTGCGGCGAGTGCTGCTGCGGCTGCCGTCAGGGGGATGTTGCTGTCACCCGTTCCAGCAAGCGCGCCTGCTTTTCCAGAACGCTTGCCGTTGCTGCGGTCCTTGCCGCTGCCAGAGCCGCTTCCGCCGGAGCTGCCTCCCGTGCCGGAACCGCCGCCGCTCGAGCCGCCATCGCTGTCCACGGTCATCGGTGCGTCGTGGAGCCCCGCCGTATCCGCGTTGCTGCTTACGCCCACCAGCACCTCTGCACGTTCGCATGCCGCGTCGGGAATGTGGAGCTCGTGCAGTACGGCGCGCAGCGCGGAGTTTGCGCCCGGTCGAATCTCTTCGAGCGTTACGGGGTCGAGCGCCACCAGGTCACGCGCCTTTGCGTAGAGCGTGACGCGTTTGCCCACCTCGTCGCTCCAGCTCTCCGGGATGGCAAAGCTCATGCGGAACTGTGCCGTGCAACCCGGTGCCAGAACGGCGTTGCCGTTGTCGGCAACCAGCGGGTGTGTCGCAAAACGTTCGCCCAACGCCTCGATCACGTACTTCACGTGTGCCATGTCGTTGGCCGATGTATCCTCGGCAAGCTCCGGATCGTGGATCGATGCCATGCGTGCGTTCGCGCCGAATCCGATGGAGGCGCTGGAGAACGGCTGGTTGGAGCCCTCTCGGTACAGATCGACTGTTCCTGCGGTCAGCAGCGTGTTGCCGTCATTTCGTACCGTTACCGTAAACGACTCGCTTGCCGCTCCGGGTACCACGGCGCCCAGGTTGGCTATCGCGCCCAGTGGCGTGGCGCATGCCACCAAGGGCACTTCGATGCCGTGCAGTTCTGCCTTGCTCTGCTCGGCGCTCACGATGTGCGTGGCGAGCGCGGAGAGCATGCTTCCCGACGTCAAAAATGTCGTTATCTGATCGACGGGATGGTCCAGCTCGCACATCACGAACGGCTCCGTGAACAGATCGCCTGCCAAGGTGCTGGCGAAGATGCGGAAGTGCTTGCCCATCACTGCTACCGGGTTGCCTTCTTCGTCGTAGGTTTGTCCCACCTTGCCGTCGGTGTTCTCGACGTATAGCACGCATCTGCCGTTGTTGCTCATGCTAAACGATGCCGGGCCGCAGCCAGCTGCGCCCACGGGCGTCGTTGCAAACGTCGATGCGCCTCGCGCCCAGGTAACATGCTGCAACTGCTCGTCGACGGTTGCCAAAAAGCCCGTGTGCTGCGGCCACGGCACCGCGTGGGGTACTGTGGCATCTGGCGGCATAACGCCCCAACCCGCGATGGACTGGCCGATCACGGCGTACGATGCGCAGCCACAACCGCTTGCAGTCTCGTATGCGACGGGCACCACCATTTTGCCGTTGATATTCTCGGGCGCGCCCAGCTCGATGCTCGACGGCGCTTGCGGAAAGCGGAGAACCTGACGGAACGTGAGGCTGTCACCCGACAGATCTGACCACAGGGTAAAGCACTCGAGCGCGACCTCTGCCTCGGTGCCGAGCGCCTTTTCTGCGGTGGCTCCGCGGCGGTGGAGATAGGCGCCCGACAGACGTCCGTCGACAAGCGTCTTGCCTACTGTGATACGCGGGCACTGCAGGCAATGGTAGCCATCCTCCTGCAGGCGGCCGCGCGAGATGCTGCGCCACGACGTGTGCGATATCACGCGAACTCCGTCGTTGCTTATGCGCAGGCGCACAACGGACAGTATGCCGGATGTGCTCGCCGTATCGAACCGGGTTGCGTCGCCTTCGGGGCGCTCTCCCGAGACCAGCAATACGTAGGCGTCTTGGTTTTCTCTCCCGTCCGTATATTCCACCACGTCGAAGTCGTAATCGAACACGCCGTCGCGCTCCACGTCGCCCTCGCCAAAGCCCAGGGGGAAGTCGACCGGCATAGGAGCGGACCATGTGCCGTTTGTCTTCGTGTGTACCACCAAGCGCGAGCGGCCATCCTCGCCGTAGCGCACCGAAGCGATACGGAACAGGCATTCCACGCCGGCAATCATCGCTAACTTCATGTGGGCTTCGCTGAGCACGCCAGTAAACAGCACGTTGTCGCTCGAGGGCTTTATACCGCCGCGCTCGTCCTCCGACACGCCGGCAGAATTGGCGTTTGGGTCCGCAATGGCATTCGTCGCCTGCCCGATGTAGGTGTACTCATACATCGGCGCGGCGTTTTCGTCATTCTCCATCAGAGCGTGGACGAAATGTTCGACCTGTCCCGTGTCAGCGCTCTCTGCATCCGCGTCGAGCTCAATACGCGTGACCGCCCGGTCCCAGTCACGCACGACCGGCGCGACGTTTACGGGGGTGGCTGCAACTTCGGCGCATGCGAGCAGCTCGGCATTGGTGACGATGGTGGCTGACGCGATAAACTGCGGTACACCACCTGCCTCGGCATTGCCGGTCGCGCCAAAGCAGGCATCCAGCGTATAAGGCGCATCTCCATCCAAGGCCAGCTCAGAGCGCTGGAGTACATACTGGTCGCCGTTGTTGACCGACATGTTCCACGAATCGAGAAGTGTGGGCCACGACCCCGACCAGGCCTTGGTGGTCCACTTGAACATGATGAACTGGAGTATCACGTCGACATCGACGTCGGCACCCACGCGCAGCCGCGGAAGCTGGTGGCCGTCTGCCTTCTCGTAGCCGATGAACAACGTGAGAGACGCGGCGCCGCGCACAGCGGACGAAGCGACGCCTGCAACGCCGGCTCCAAAGGTGACGGCAAGCCCGATCTGGATGGTGAATGATCCCGACGTATTGGAATAGTCGAGCGAAATGTTTTTGAAGAACGCCGCGCCGCTGCCGTGTGTGTGGGCGCCTACCGCGAGCGCCAGCTTTGCCAACACCCAAGGATTGACGTTTAGGAAAAACGGCACCGGGCCCAAGGTGAACTGCTCGGTCCAGTTGAGGTCGGTTTTTACTTGGAAGAGGGCCTTAATATTGCCAAACGCCGGATCGTTGTTATTGCCCCAAGTTTTGCCAACCCAGTCGTAGGCGAGCGATCCGTACACCTGTGTTGCGATATCCATCGTGAATAGCAGCGTGCAATGGTGACGAAGGAGCTTGGTGTTTCTTGGGTCGGTGCCCGAGCCGGCGCTCATGTTCTTGTACTGGTTCCACTTTCCTTCCATCTCGTCGAGGTAGCGGTTTGCCTGCTTGGCGCCCGACTCGCGCGGCGACTTCTTCCAGTATTCCGGATCAGGATTGCCCGAATCGTTCATGTAACTGACTGGTTTGTATCCGCCGCCAAACAACACGTACCCGGCAAACGAGAAATCGAAGAGAATCGGAAACGTGGGCATCCAGCAGGTGAACTTGTTGCCGCCGATGCCGGGGAACGCCGCGGGGAAATCAAACGGAGTGATCTCTTGGTCCATGGTGGTGGGGATGATGGTCGTTGAGCCCGATTCTGCCTTTGAGGCCGGCGCGGTGGCAACGGCCATGGGGGAGGAGAGCGTGTAGGTTTTGCCCTGGTAGTCGAGCACAAAGCGAAGTTTACATCCTTCTTCCAAAAGGCCCGACGCCGCATCGAGGAACTTGTCTTCGAGCGTGAACATCGCCAGATTATCTGCGCCCGTTGCGCTGGCCTTGACCTGTCCAATCTGCGTGACGGTTTCGGATGAGCTGCCCGCGGCAGGCATCACTTTGTTGATGCGCAGCGTTGCCTGCCCACCCTGCGGTAGATGGGCCTGTACGGTAAAAGCATGCGTGTCGGGCTGCGCATTTGCTGCATCGTCTTTGGGCATCGCCATGAACGTGGCGTTGGCGTACTGGATGTCCCATTCGTCGAACGTAAGCTGGCGAAAGTACGGCTCCCCGTCGGAGAGCGGACGCGTGGGCGCGGTAATGGCGGTACCGCCCTGGATACGCGCAAGGGGAATCTCGACATCGCGGTAGCCTGGCATGCTGATGGAGATGCCGCCGTTGAAGTCGTACGCGTCAAGGAGCGTCGCCTCGTCCACGTAGCCTTCCGAAAGCGGGGCAACCTCAAAGATGGCTGTACCCTCATCATCGGTTGTGGCGGTGAGCTGTTTGCCTGCGGCGTAGCGCGACGTCAGCGTGACCTGGGCGCCCACGATAGGGTTCATCTTGTTGGCGACGTCGACCACCACCACGCCGAACATGGTACGCGAGAGCACCAGGACCTTGAAGGGATCTTCTTCGTCGGCATAGGCTTCAGTGGGCGCGAACGGCAGTATGAAGGCGTTTGAGGTGCCCGGCACGCGCGGCAACATAATGCTCGCCAGCGAGGACGCTCCGGCAACAAGTAACGAACGGCGATCAAGCATCTTGGGCTCCCATCCCGCAAATATCGGTGGAAATAATCAAATTATGCGAGAAGGTGTCCTGCGGCGGTAGTGCCGTTCGAGGGCCAAAATGTCCAATTTGAGCATGTTAAAACGGGCGGCGCTGGAATGCGTTCGATGCACTTGGTAGCTTGGCTGCTAGCGCAGCATATGTGCGACCAACTCGGCGCGAGTTCCGATGCCAAGCTTTGCATACACACTGGACAGGCGGTTCTTTACGGTGCCCGGCGACACGCCCATATGGCGTGCGATTTCGGCGTTGGTCCATCCGCGACAGGCGAGCATGGCCATGGTGAACTCCGTGGTGGTGAGGTCGTCGGCCACGTCTTCGCCCGAGTCGGGGTTGTGGATGCGTCGCCAGCCGTAGCTGAAGCGATACGTGATCTCGATGATACGTGCGAAATCGTCAGGGTATTGCGACTTTAGGCATGCCTCGATGAGTCCCTGCAAAAGGCCGTGGTGTTCGCCGATGAGCTCGATAAGGCCGTCGGGGCGCGCAATGTTCCAAGCAGCTCCGAAGTGCGTTTTTGCGGTGTCGATGTCCTTGAGGCTCATGCATGCCATGGAAGCTGCCAGGTGCAGGAACAGTTCCGAGATGGGATAACTCCCCTGTTTCATGATCAGGGCGTTTTCCGCCATGCCCAGGCTGCGGCCGTATTCGCCGTGCAGATATAAGGCGTGCGCCATCACGTAGCTGGCGAACAGGCGCAGGCCTTCGGGCAGATGCGCCGCAAGTGGATAAAACTCTTCGGCGGAATACGGGGAAGGCAAGTGCAGCAGGACGCTCGCGGCCGAGGCGAACAGGATATGCATGGCGTGGACGGCGAGCGATTCTTCGTCGGTGGGCGCATCGAGAATGCCCGCAAGGCACCGGCGGGCGTCGGCGATACGGTTGAGCGACAGACTGGCGTATCCGCAGATAAAGCATGCGGAATAGCGCAGCGCGGGATTGGTGGCGTCAAGATAGGGGCGCGCCGTCTTGGCAGCGAGGGTGGCCTGTCCGCGAAAGTACAGCGCTTCTGCCGTGGCGATGGTGCGCGAATCGGGGTCGGAAATGCCTGCAACCGCAGCGTCAATCTGCCCCGGCACAAAGGCGGTGCACATCAACGGCATGGGAACGCGTGGGTAGCCATCGCAGTCCATCTTCCATCTCCCAACAGCTGGCAACAATAGCAGCAATTGTACTCCTGCTGCTCGGGACTGGAATTTGTGGGTATCGCCTACGATTATGCCGAACGTATAAAGGGAGGTCCCCGGCATCTGCCGCGTGTGCTACGACCTCACGCCGAAGCCCGTTGGCACCGTTGAGTGGGAGTAAGCTTCTACTCTTTTGGACGAATTGCATTGACAGGGAGGGGCCCCGCGCAAACGTGTGCGGGACCCCTTTCGTTTTACTGTTCGGTTAACGCTGCGGATCGTTTTGGAAGGCTTACGAGCATGGTGGTCCCGTTCTCGGAACTTGCTTCGACCTCTACAGCGCCACCGTGAAGCGCTGCGATCTCCCAAACGAGCGCTAGTCCGAGTCCTGCGCCGCCGTATGCCCTGCTGCGGGATTTGTCTAGACGAAAGAACGGCTGGAAGATGCTCTCACGGTACTGCTTGGGTATTCCCGGGCCCTCATCTTTGACTCGCAGGAGTACGTGGCTGTCGCTGTCGCTGATGGAGACGTTGACAGTCGAGCCGGAGCGGCTGTAACGGATGGCATTTTCGACCAGGTTAAACACCAGCCGATAGAGGAGCGTGTCGCTCCCGATTACTAAAGCGTCTCCAGCACAATTGAGGGCTATGCCCTTATTTTCGGCAAGTGGCGCAAGGTCGGTGAGGACCTCTTCGGACAGGGGGCCGAGTTCAACAGCGTCCTCGCAAGGAACGCTGCGGAGCTCACTCATCTCGAGCAATACCTTGGCCATTCGAGACATGCGCTCGGTTTGTTCTTGTAGCAGACCGAGCAGCTCGGCTGTTTCGGGTTGTAAGTTGGAGTGCTCGGAGACAAACAGTTCAATCTGTGCCTGCATAAGGGCGAGCGGGGTGCGCAGCTCGTGTGCGGCGTTGCCGGTAAACTGACGCTGTGCAGAGAACCCTTCGCCAAGACGAGCGATCATGTCGTTGAAAGAGGCGCAGCATCGTTGTAGCTCGGTGGGCACATCTTCATTGAGTCTGATTTCGCTTAGGTTGTCAGGCTGCACACGCTCAACCTGGGCTGCAAAAGCCCGTAGCGGTTTGAGCGCGCGGCCGCTCGCAAAGTATGCCAGCGCGCCGCCAAGGAGTGTGACTCCAGCCGTGATGTACCAGGCTGTCGTGCCAAAAGACTCCTGTGCGTCGTTTACGACGATCGTGACCTTTTCATCGAGGGTCGCTTTCGTTGGGTCGAACGCTTGGGGCGAATCTTCACCGGTTGCGTTAAAGGCCGAGATGTCACTGCCGATGGCATCCATGTAGCGCATACCCGTATAGCCGACCAGGCAGTTCGTCAGCACGCACGCCGCGCACGTCAGCAGTGCCGTCATGATCGTTATGCGCCATTGCAGCGAAAGCCCTTTCATTCGCCATCCTCCATAACGTAGCCCTCTCCAATCCGATTGCGAATCGGGTCGTATCCCAAAGCACTGCGTAGCTTTTTGCGGAGTGACGAGATATGAACGCGGGTTGCGTTGCTAAAGCTGTTCACGCTGCTATCCCAAACGTGCTCGATAAGCTCCTCTTGACTTACCGGACGCCCCTGATGAAGCATCAAGTATTCCAAGATTCCCGTTTCCTTGCGCGTAAGAGATAAAGCCTCACTGTCCACGGAAGCGATGCGCGCCTTGGTGTCAAAGCGGAGCTTTCCGCAGGTTAAAACTATGTCGCTTTGTGTAAAGCGTCTGAGGGTAAGGCTGCGAATTCTTGCCGCAAGCTCGTCCAGATGAAACGGCTTGGTGAGGTAATCGTTGGCGCCGGCATCGAGTC
>CATYEN010000045.1 GCA_958405565.1 uncultured Collinsella sp.
TCCGTACATGTACGGATGAATGTGGGAAGTGTTCGGATGAAGTTGATAATCAAGGGGCAACTGATCCCCGCCACAAATTACCCTTGGCATACTTGCGCGAACGATTGCTCGTGCTACACTTGCAATTGCTGTTTCAGGGCGGGGTGAAATTCCCCACTGGCGGTAAATCGGGCGGTGTCAAAGGGACGCCGTGGCGCAGGCGAGATTCCTGTGACCGAGCCGATGAGTCCGCGACCCGTGTGTGCGTTGGTTCGCATGCCGGCTGAACTGGTTAGATCCCAGTACCAACGGTTAGAGTCCGGATGAAAGAGGCAGGTGATCTTATGTCTGAACAGTCGCAGCATATCCATTTTGAGAACACGAATAGGTGGAGCACCAAACAGCTCGTAACCATGGCGTTGATGTGCGCCTTGGGCGCCCTGTTTATGTATGTGCAGCTACCCATTCTTCCCTCGGCGCCGTTTTTGACGTATGACCCGTCGCTGGTGCCGGCGATGGTGTGCGGTTTTGCGTATGGCCCTGGCGCCGGCACTGCTGTTGCCGCCATGGCGATCGTTATCCATGCGCTCACCACGGGTGACTGGGTCGGCGCGCTTATGAACCTGGTGGCTACGCTGGGTTATATTCTGCCCGCGGCTATCGTCTACCAGAAGATGCACACCTACAAGGGCGCCGTGATTGGCCTGGTGCTGGGCGTCATTGCCGCTACGGCGTTGTCCATGGTTGCGAACCTGACCATTGGCGTTTGGTTCTGGTACGGCTCGGCCGATGTGATTTTGCCGCTCATGATTCCCGCCGTGCTGCCGTTTAACCTTATCAAGACCGTGCTCAACTCGGTGTTGACGCTGGCGGTGTACAAGGCGGTCTCGAACCTCATCACGCCCAAGAAGGACCAGGTCAAAGGCCGCGCATGATTGAGTGTCGGGGTGTTTCCTTTAGCTATGACGGTGCTGCACCGGCGCTCAACGGTGTCGATCTGAGCATCGAGGATGGCGAGTTCTTCTGCATCCTCGGTGGCAACGGGTCGGGCAAGTCGACCTTTGCCAAGCACCTGAACGCGCTGCTGCAACCCGATGCGGGAACGGTGCGCGTCAACGGCATGGACGCGTCCGACCCCGAGCTGGTCTATGACATTCGCTCGACTGCGGGCATGGTGTTTCAGAATCCCGACGACCAGCTTGTGGCGACGCTTGTCGAGGACGATGTTGCGTTTGGTCCCGAGAACTTAGGAGTCGAATCGGCCCAGATCGCGCAGCGTGTTCGCGAGGCGCTGAAGGCCGTGGGTCTGGTGGGCTTTGAGCGCCACGAGACCCATGCGCTTTCGGGCGGACAAAAGCAGCGCGTGGCGCTTGCCGGCGTGCTCGCCATGGAGCCGCGCGTTCTCATTTTGGATGAGGCCTCCTCGATGCTCGATCCACGTGGACGCAAGGGCCTCATGAAGGCTTGCCGCGCGTTGCACGAACGCGGTATGACCATCGTGATGATTACGCACTTTATGGAGGAGGCCGCCGAGGCCGATCGTGTCGCCGTGTTTCAGACGGGGCGAGTTGCTATGCTGGGCACGCCCGAGGAAATCTTGACGCGGGCGGACGAACTTGCGCAGCTCAACTTGGATATGCCGGCGTCGTGCTGTCTAGGTAGGGCACTTCGTGAGAAGGGCGTACCCGTTTGCGCACAGGTGCGTGAGGCGGATATGGTCGCTGAGATTGTGCAGGCTTATGCCGAGCGAAGTGGAGCAGGCATCGCGGGGCAGTCTTCCGTATCCCAGTTGGAAATCGCTGACGGCACTGTTCCGGTAGACAACGAGGGCAACGCGTCGGAGCCCGTCATCGAACTATCCCATGTTTCGTACAGTTATTCGCTCAGTCCGCGCGAGCGCCGTCGATGGCGCAAGCGCTCGGCCACTGCGGGCAAATCGAGCAAACAGGCTCTCTGGGGAAACGACCCCAGCAGCCCGTGGGCGCTGCGCGATGTATCGCTGACGGTGTGTTGCGGCGAGTTCCTGGGCTTGGCAGGTCATACCGGTTCGGGTAAGTCGACGCTGGTCCAGCATCTCAACGGTTTGATTCGCCCCCAGGAGGGATCCGTTCGCGCGCTGGGGCTCGATCTGTCAAACAAGAAAGACGCCGCCGCGGTTAAGGCCAAGGTCGGCGTGGTGTTTCAATATCCTGAGCGTCAGCTGTTTGCCGAAACCGTGGCGCAGGACGTGGCGTTTGGTCCGCACAACCTTGGCTTGCCGCAAGATGAAGTCGACCGTCGTGTCGAGTCATCGCTCTCGCGCGTGGGCCTCGACCTTTCCACGGTCGGCGACAAGAGTCCCTTTGAGCTTTCGGGCGGTCAGCAACGGCGTGTGGCATTCGCCGGCGTGCTCGCCATGGAGCCCGAAGTCCTGGTGCTCGATGAACCCATGGCGGGGCTCGATCCGGCTGCGCGCAGGGATTTCCTTGAGCTTATCGGTCGACTTCACCGCGATGGCCTGACCGTTGTCATGGTTTCGCATAGTATGGATGACCTGGCCAATTGCTGCGACCGTATTGTCGTGATGAACGAGGGCGCGGTGTTTGCCGAGGGAACCCCCGCGCAGGTTTTTGCGCATGCGGATGAGCTTAAATCAATCGGCTTGGGCGTTCCCGCCGCCCAGCGCATGGCGCTGGCGCTTACGGAGGCAGGCGTGCCGCTGCGCTTTGACGGCCTCTATACGGTTGAGTCGCTGGCAGACGAGTTGGTGGACCTGCTAATCGGTCGCTCGGGCGGTCCTTCTAACGTCGCGGACATTGCTAAATCCAAGACGGTCGCGCGAGAGGAGGGCTGCTAATGGAGGCGTTTTCGTTTGGCAGCTACTATCCCGGCGATAGTGCGATCCACCGCCTGGACCCGCGAACTAAGTTGCTCTTGGGCTTTGTGTTTCTGATCACGACGCTCACAGTCAGCAGCTTCCGCGGACTGGCCCCGGTCGCAATCTTCGTTGTCCTGATCTATACCGTGTCCCGGGTGCCGTTGCGCCGGGTCCTATCATCGATGGCACCATTGCTGGCGATTGTCGTGGTGGTCGCAGTACTCAACCTGTTTTCCGACCAGAGCGGGCGCATTCTGTGGCAGCTTGGCTTTTTGCAGATAAGCGAGGGTTCGCTGCATTCCGCCGCCTTTATGGCGTGCCGCCTGAGCTTGATGATGGCCGGCATGAGCGCCATTACGCTCACCACACCGACACTCGACCTCACCGCGGGCTTTGAGCGCCTGCTCGCGCCGTTTGCGCGTGTGGGACTTCCTGCGCACGAGCTCGGCATGATTATGGGTATCGCGCTGCGCTTTATGCCGCAGTTTGCCACCGAGATGAAGCAGACGGCCGATGCGCAGGCGAGCCGCGGTGCACGCGTGACGGGAGGCCCGCTCGGCGGCGTGCGTATGCTCGGCAGTGTGGCGATTCCGCTGTTCACGGGCGTGTTCCGTCATGCCGAGACGTTGTCTGCCGCCATGGATGCGCGCTGCTATCATGGCGAGCAGGGACGCACACGCCTGCATACGCTTGTGTTTGGCCGCGGCGATGCGCTGGCAGCGGTGGTGACGATGCTGCTGCTCATCTGCGTCATCGTCATCAATCTTTAACTTGTTTAGGCGCGATTCGAGCGCAGGAAAGGGGCCCCTATGACCGACAACGACCGCACGGCGCAGCTCGAGCGCGCCTGTTCGTATCTCAGGCGCATCCCCGCGTGGTATCTCGCTACAACCGATGTGACCGACGGGCATCAACCGCGCGTGAGGCCGTTCTCGTTTGCCATGGTCGATGATGGCAAGCTGTGGTTTTGCACCTCGCGTGACAAGGACGTGTGGGCCGAGCTGAGCGCGAATCCCAAGTTTGAGGTCTCGGGCTGGAAACCGGGGGAGTGCTGGATTGTGCTGACCGGCGAGGCTGCGCTCGAGGACGACGCGGTCGTGAGCGACCGGGTGCGCTTGGCTGGCTTTAAGCACATGGTGGGCATTGGCGAGGATCACGAGAGCGCCAACGACGGCCGTCTCGCGTTCTTCTCGGTCCGCAATATCGCTGCCCGCTTCTGCGATATCGACTGCAGCGAGGAACAGCTCGAGCTCTAATTCGCACAAATGGACCGGTGACAGGAGGAAACGTGGACGGATTGAATACGGTGCTGGAGTATCTGACGTCGGTGCCGGCATGGTATTTGGCGACAAGCGTTGACGGGCAGCCGCATGTGCGTCCGTTTTCGTTTGCGCAGATTCAGGATGGTAAGCTGTGGTTTGTGACGGCGCGTACCAAAGACGTGTGGCAGGAGCTGCTGGAAAATCAGCGTTTTGAGGCCACGAGTTGGTGGCCGGGCCATGGCTGGCTCATCTTGCGCGGGCGTGCCGGCTTGGATGACCGGGCGGCGGGCGATATGCGCGAAGCCGGGTGGAAGCATCTGGAGCGCCTGGGCGAGCACTACACGGGTCCCGGCGACCCCACCCTCGTCTTCTTTAGCGTGGAGGACCCCGAGGCCTTTATCTGCAACCATGACGAATGGGTGCCGGTCGAGCTCTAGACGTGTATCCTGGCAAACCTCGACAATTCAAATTCTCGCATGTAGCGGGCCCCACATTGCAGCGTCACCGCAAAGCGCACCGAGCAATGTGGGGCCCGCATTTATTTGTCAATTCCTTCGAGCGAATGTGTCGGGAATGTTTCAATGCATGAATATGCAAAAGATTTGCGTATATATGCATCTTTTGGTGCTAAAGTTTCAACCCACTTCATAACGACGGCTGCGGGATGCGCATTGGTGCATAACTGCAGACAAGGAGTCTGATATGTCTTTAAAGGTTGGAATCGTCGGCGCGGCTGGATATGCCGGCGCCGAGCTCATTCGACTCGTCCTCGGTCATCCCGATTTTGAACTTACTGCCATTACGTCCAACGCTGATGCCGGCCAGCCGTTGTCTGCGGTGTACCCGAGCTTCACCGGCGTGAGCGATCTTGTCTTCACGACGCATGATGCCCCCGAGCTCAAGAACTGCGACGCGGTCTTTTTGGCCGTGCCGCACACGGCTGCCATGGCGCAGGTGCCCGCCCTGCTTGCCGCAGGCGTTTCCTGCATTGACCTCTCGGCCGACTACCGTCTGAGCGACCCGGCTGTGTTTGAGGCTTGGTATGCCGCCGAGCACACGAGCCCCGAGCTGCTCAAGACCCGTGCTTTCGGCCTGCCCGAGCTGTTCTGCAAGGACCTGGAGACCGCTGCATCCAACCACGCCGACGGCAAGCCCGTGCTGGTCGCCTGCGCCGGCTGCTATCCCACCGCAACGAGCCTTGCCGCCGCGCCTGCCGTGCGCGCCGGCTGGGTTGCCCAGAGCGGCCCCATGATCGTCGATGCCATCAGCGGTGTGACGGGCGCCGGCAAGTCCTGCAACGCCCGCACGCATTTTTGCAGTGCCGACGAAAACCTAGAGGCCTATGGCGTGGGCAAGCATCGTCATACGCCCGAGATCGAGCAGATTTTGGGTCTGACCGATCGCGTCGTCTTTACCCCGCACCTGGCACCGCTCAAGCGTGGTCTGCTTTCCACGGTGACGATGCCGCTTACGCCACAGGCTATCGATACCTTGACCCTTGAGGACGTCGTCGACCATTACAAGCAGTTCTACGCCGGTCGCACCTTCGTGCGCGTACTCGATGCCGGCCAGCAGCCCAAGACGGCTTCGGTCGTCGGCACCAACGCCGCCCAGATCGGCCTCGCGCTCAACAAACGCGCGGGCGTTCTGGTGGCTACGGGCGCCATCGACAATCTGTGCAAGGGTGCAGCAGGCCAGGCGGTCCAGTGCGCCAACATCGTCTTTGGTTTTGACGAGCGACGAGGCTTGCCCACAGTGGCGTGCCCGGTGTAGCACATTCGATTGTTAACGATTTGGTAGTCGGGCATCGAGTGGGGCGCCACTTTTAAGCTGGTCTCATGATCATGACTGGCATGGCGCACCAACCGATGCCCGTTTTTTGTTTGATATAAGGAGTCGTAAAGACAATGAATGCAGAGCAGTTCGATATCAAGATTCGTGCCGTAGAGGGCGGCGTTACGGCGGCGGCCGGCTTTAAGGCGGCAGGCATCCATGCCGGATTCCGCAAGAACCCTGAGCGCCTGGATTATGCTCTCGTCGTGCCCGATAAACCCTGCCCCGGCGCCGGCGTGTTTACCACCAACCGCTTTTGCGCGGCGCCTGTGCAGGTGAGCCGTGCCAACCTGGGCGGCGCCGACAAGGGCTATGGCATCATCGCCGGCGTTTCGGTCAACTCTGGCAATGCCAACGCCGCCACGGGTGAGACCGGTCTTGCCTGCGCGCGCGAGACCTGCAACATCGCCTCGCAGGTCATCGGCTGCGAGCCCCAGCAGATTCTGGTCGCCTCCACGGGCGTAATTGGTCAGATTCTGCCGATCGACACGTTTGAGACTGCCGTTCCTGCCGCCTACGAGGCGCTCTCCGCCCACGGTGGCGCCGATGCCGCCCGCGCTATCATGACGACCGACACGCACTCCAAGGAGTATGCCGTGTCCTACGTCAGCGATGCCGAGGGCCATGCGGGCAATGTCTATACGGTGGGCGGCATGTGCAAGGGCTCGGGCATGATCATGCCCAACATGGCCACCATGATCGCAGTTATCACCACCGATGCCCCCGTCGAGCCTGCGGCACTTCATGCCCTGCTGCTTTCGATCGTCAAGCAGACCTTCAACAAGGTGACGGTGGACTCCGACACCTCGACGAACGACACCTGTATCATGCTTGCCTCTGGTGCCGCTGCTGCAGATGCCGAACCCATTGTCGAGGGCTCCGACGCCTTCGACGAGCTGGCCTTTGCCGTGCATGAGGTGTGCGAGAGCCTGGCGCGCAATATCGCCGCCGATGGCGAGGGCGCATCCAAGCTCGTGACGGTCAATGTCACCGGCGCCGCGAACGACGAGGAGGCCGATATCGCCGCCCGTGCTGTCGCCAACTCGCCGCTCGTCAAGACCTGCATCGCCGGCCACGACTGCAACTGGGGCCGCGTTGCCATGGCGCTCGGCAAGTGCGGCGTGCAGTTTAACCAAGAAGATGTGTCCATCGACATGATGGGTATGCCCGTCTGCCGTGATGGCCTGACCGTTCCCTTTGACGAGGACGAGGCGCTGCGTCGCTTTGAGGCGCCCGAGATCGTGATCTCGGCAGACCTGGGCGCAGGGAACGCGGCGACCACCGTGTGGACTTGCGACCTCACGCACGAGTACATCTCCATTAACGGCGACTACCGTTCCTAGACTCCCGATGTGCCGCGCGTCCCGCTGCAATCGCGGGCAATGAGGTACGGCGCGATAGCTACACGAAAGACGAGGCAGACTATGAAGTTCGCACGCGATTGTCGCTCGAGCGAATCCAACGAAGTTACCGCGCAGCTGCTGTTCGAGGCGCTGCCGTGGATTAAGAACCTGACCGGTAAGACGGTCGTTATCAAGTACGGCGGTGCCGCCATGGTCGACGAGCAGCTGCGTCGTGACGTGATGAGCGACATCGTCCTGCTCAAGATTATCGGCATGCGCCCTGTTATCGTGCATGGTGGCGGCAAGGCCATCAACGAGGCGCTCAGCCACTACGACATCCCCGTCGAGTTTAAGAACGGCCAGCGCGTGACTACGCCTGCCACCATGGATATCGTGCGTGAGGTACTGGGCGGCAAGGTCAATCAGGAGCTGGTCGCGGCGCTCAACCACCACGGCAACCTGGCCGTGGGCGTGTCCGGCAGCGATGCCGGCACCCTTATCGCCGAGCCGCTCGACCCAGAGCTCGGCCGCGTAGGCAAGGTCACGCACGTCAACACCGACTATATCGAGCGTTTGCTCGACAGTGAGTACATTCCCGTTATCGCCACGGTCGCGGCGGGGGAGGACGGTGGCTTCTTCAACATCAACGCCGATACCGCCGCCGGCGCCGTTGCGGCGGCGCTTCATGCGCACAAGGCGATCTTCTTGACCGACGTCGACGGCCTGTATAAGGACTTTAGCGATAAGGATTCGCTCATCTCCAACCTGACACTCGACGAGGTCAATGAGATGCTCTACGGCGGCGAGGTCGACAAGGGCATGATCCCCAAGCTGCGCGCCGCCGTCGATGCGCTTACCGCCGGCGTATTCCGAGCCCACATCATCAACGGCACGACGCCGCACTCGCTGCTGCTGGAGCTGCTGACCGATGCTGGCGTCGGTACCGTGATCCACTCCACCGAGACGGCCTACGAATTCGATACGCATCCGCACCCGCTTTCGACGTTTGCGGCGCGCCTGACCGAGAACCTCGACGAGGTCGAGAAGCTCCAGACCGTTTAGCCGGTTCGCTTGCCGCGTTTTCCACCCATAGCTCGCGCCGTATGGCGCTCAACGAAAGGCATCCCATGTCACTTGCAGCACAACAATCGCTCGAATCCCACTACGTCATGCACACCTTTGGCCGCTCGCCGGTTGAGTTTGTCGAAGGCTACGGCATGAAGCTCACCGGCGACGATGGTCGCGAATACCTCGATTTTCTTGCCGGCATCGGCGTGTGCAGCCTGGGTCATGGTGACCCGGCTGTGCTCTCGGCGCTCGAGGCACAGACCAAAAAGCTCATGCATGTCTCCAATTACTTCTACATCGAGCAGCGTGGACAGGTCGCGGCGCTGCTGTCCAAGCTTGCCAACGACGACGTAGATGGTGCACGCGTGCTTGCCGATGCCATTGCCGCCGGCGATGAGACTACGGCAGCTGCTCTTGGTGCCCCGGCTGCGGATGAGCAGGTTTGGGAGACCTTCTTTGCCAACTCCGGCGCCGAGGCCAACGAGGGCTCGATGAAGCTCGCGCGCCTGTACGCCAAGCGTGCCGGTAACGGCGGCAACACTATCGTGTGCATGCGCGGCGGCTTCCACGGCCGTACGCTCGAGACCATTGCCGCCACCATGCAGGATTGGCTGCAGGATAGTTTCCGCCCACTGCCGGGTGGCTTTGTGGCCTGCACGCCCAACGATATCGATGAACTGCGTGCGATCTTTAAGCAGCTGGGGGGCGAAATTTGTGCCGTGATGCTCGAGCCGATTCAGGGCGAGAGCGGTGTGCACCCCATGACCGAGGAGTTTATGGCGGCAGCGCGCGACCTGGCACACGAAGCGGGCGCCGTGCTTATCGTCGACGAGGTCCAGTGCGGCATCTTCCGCTCCGGCAAGCCGTTTGCATTCCAAACCTATGGCGTGGAACCCGACATCATGAGCCTTGCCAAGGGCATTGCTGATGGCGTGCCCATGGGTGCCGTCGTGGCAAAGAAGGAGATTGCCGACGTGTTTAAGCCGGGTGACCACGGCTCGACCTTTGGCGGTAGCTGCTTGGCCATCGCGGCGTGCGCCGCGACGCTCTCCGCGCTCGTGCGCGGCGATTATGCCGACCACGCTGCCAAGGTAGGCGCCTATATGGAGGCAAAACTCGCCAAGTTACCGCATGTTACCGATGTGCGCGGTCGCGGCTTGATGCTCGGCTGCGACCTGGATGATGCCGCGGGCGACGCGCATGATGTTGTTGCCCGCGCGCTGGCCGCCGGTGCCGTGATTAACGCTACGGGTGCCCATACGCTGCGTTTCCTGCCGCCGCTCGTCTGCGAGGAATCCGACGTGGACAGTCTGATCGAGATCCTGTCGGGTGTCTTGGGCTAACGCGGGCGAATATAGTTGCTTGGAACGGGCTCCGGGTTGCTGACGTGCCATATACGGCACGATCGAGCGATCCGGAGCCCGTTTTTGCTATCGATTCACGCTGACTAGGAAGGTCGGTGTGCAAAAAGTGGCAAATATGAGTACTGTAACCAATCGTATAACATATTAATTGGGTGACTTTAGGTTAGTTAAACCACAGACGTCCAGTATTACAGTTAGTAATTCTACCCATCTGGGCCGTCGGTCGCCGTTTTAATGTCCGATTTGCCCTCTGGGGCCTTGAAAACCCTGCTACTAAAATGGTAGCAGTACTCATATTTGGCATTTTTTGCACAGGGGCATTCGCCAAGGACGTATTTCGCCGCCCACTTCCGCTTCGTCGCTTCGCTCCTCGCGTGCTGCGCTGGAAAACGCTTCGCGTTTCCTCAGCTCCGCACCCTGCCGGGTTCGAATCCCATGAGATGGGCCCAAACAAAAACGGTCCCCTTTCGAGGACCGTTTCCAATTCAGTGGTGGGCGATGAGGGATGTCGCGTGCGGCTTCGCCGCCCGCATCCGCTTCGTCGCTCCGCTCCTCGCGTGCTGCGCTGGAAAACGCTTCGCGTTTCCTCAGCTCCGCACCCTGCCGGGTTCGAATCCCATGAGATGGGCCCAAACAAAAACGGTCCCCTTTCGAGGACCGTTTCCAATTCAGTGGTGGGCGATGAGGGATTCGAACCCCCAGCCTTGTGCGTGTAAAGCACCTGCGCTAACCGTTGCGCCAATCGCCCGTGCGGAGAGAGTATAGCAAAACAATCGCCCCATTCACCTCATATCCATTAAAGGTAACCGGCGCGTGTCGGCGCGGAGCTGATTCAGTTGAGATTGCCTGAACATTCCGCCCCTCTTTACGCCCTCGGGTATACTCAAAAGCTACTGATTCGATTTGATGCCCAGCAACAGCAGAGGGGATAGTATATGTGCGGTTTTGTCGGTTTTGTCGGTGGGACGGATAACCAATCCGAGGTGCTCACCAAGATGATGGACCGCATCGTCCATCGCGGTCCCGACATGGGCGGTCAGTTTATCGACGGCCGCGTTGCCCTCGGCTTCCGCCGCTTGTCGATCCTCGACCTGACCGAGGCCGGCGCTCAGCCCATGGCCAATGAGGACGGCAGCGTCGTTATCGTCTTCAACGGCGAGATCTACAACTTCCAGGAGCTTCGCTCCGAGCTCGAGGCCAAGGGCTATAAGTTCCACTGCGGCGCCGACACCGAGAGCCTCCTGCACGGCTATGAGGAGTGGGGCGAGGCGGTACTCGATCGCTTGCGCGGTATGTACGCCTTCGTCATCTGGGACAAGAAGAAGAACAAGCTTTTTGGCGCCCGCGATATCTTTGGCATCAAGCCGCTCTACTACTATCCCATGGCCGATGCGGGCGACGGCGCTCCGGGCGTGCTCTTTGGTTCCGAGATCAAGAGCTTCCTGGACTACCCGCACTTCCACAAGGCGGTCAACAAAAAGGCTCTGCGTCCGTATATGACGCTGCAGTATTCGGCGACCGAGGAGACCTTCTTCGAGGGCGTCTACAAGCTGCCGCCGGCGCATTACTTTACCGTCGATATCCCGACTGGCAAGATGAACATCGAGCGCTACTGGGATTGCGATTACTCTGCCGTCGAGAAGCCGTTCGATGAGTACGTCGACGAGCTGGACGAGGTCGTGCACGAGAGCGTCGAGGCCCATCGCATCGCCGACGTCAAGGTCGCGTCGTTCCTCTCCGGCGGCGTCGACTCCAGCTACATCGCCGCTTGCCTCATGCCCGACAAGACCTTCTCGGTGGGCTTCGATTACAAGAATTTCAACGAGACTAACTACGCCAAGGAACTTTCTGACAAGCTCGGCGTCGAGAATGTCCGCAAGATGATTACCGCCGACGAGTTCTTCGGTGCGCTCGAGGACATCCAGTATCACATGGACGAGCCACAGTCCAACCTGTCTTCCGTGCCGCTGTGGTTCTTGGCCGAGATGGCCCGCAAGGACGTCACCGTCGTGCTTTCGGGCGAAGGTGCCGACGAGCTCTTTGGCGGCTACGCCTACTACGAGGACACGGTCCCGGTCCGCAAGTACAAAAAGATGGTGCCGCTGCCCATCCGTCGCGCGCTCGGTAACCTGGCGTTGCATATGCCGTACTTCAAGGGACATAACTTCCTGGTCAAGGGTGCCGAGATCCCCGAGAAGTCGTTTCTGGGACAGGCTCTGGTATGGCCGGAGCGCGAGGTCGACGGCGTGCTCAAGCCCGAGTACAACACCGGCGATGGCGCCTTCGAGCTTGCCGCTCCCATCTATGCGCGCGTGAAGGGTCAGCCCGAGCTGGTCAAGAAGCAGTACCTGGACATGAACATGTGGCTCCCAGGCGACATTCTGCTCAAGGCCGACAAGATGTGCATGGCGCACTCGCTGGAGCTGCGCGTGCCCTTCCTGGACCGCAAAGTCATGGAGTTCGCCGAGCACATTCCCGACCGCTACCGCATCAACGAGAACGGCAACAAACAGGTACTCCGCCACGCTGCCAACAAGTCGCTGCCCGATGAGTGGGCCACCCGTCCCAAGGTTGGCTTCCCGGTGCCGATTGTCTACTGGCTGCGCGAGCAAAAGTGGTACGACTATGTCAAGGAGTACTTCACCGCGCCGTGGGCAAGCGAGTTCTTCGATACCGACGAGCTCATGCACCTGCTCGATCTGCACTTTGCGGGCAAGGGCGATTTCCAGCGCAAGATCTATACGCCGCTCGTGTTCCTGGTGTGGTACAAGCGCTTCTTTATCGACGAGGACCAGCCCGCTGTTCAGGCTGCCTAGCCTCGGCTTACGAACGCCTGCGCGTAACGGCTCCTTCGGGAGCCGTTTTTGCGCAGGTGCGTTTCAGTTACTATAAAAACCGTCCCTGCCAAATGGCTGAGAAAGGTGAAAGATGCACCATTCGGATTCCGCGACCGTGACCACGGTCGATACGCTTGCCAAGCTTCTCGACGTGTGCGGCGAGCTGCGCGCATCAGAGCAGGTTGACGAGCGTGCCGTGACCGGCTGCTCGTTTGATTCGCGCGCGGTCTCGGCAGGTGACGTGTTCTTTTGCAAAGGCGCTGCCTTTAAGCCCGCGTTTTTGAGCATGGCGCTCGATGCGGGTGCCGTCGCATTTGTGTGCGAAGAGTCGCTGGTCGAGTCTCTGGAGCCGCTGGCGCAGGAGAGCGGTGCTGCGATGCTGGTTGTTGATAGCGTTCGCACGGCCATGGCCCTGTTGCCGCCGGAGGTCTACGACCGTCCCGACCACGACGTCAAGATCGTGGGCATCACCGGTACCAAGGGAAAGACCACGGCCGCTTTTATGCTTCAGTCCATCATCAAGGCAGCGGGCGAATCCTGCGGCATGATCGGCTCGGTGAGTACCGACGATGGCATCGAGTGCTACGAGAGCACCAATACTACGCCCGAGGCCCCCGAGGTCTGGCGCCATATCGCCAACTGCCGTGAGTCCGGTCGCCAGTCCATGGTCATGGAGGTCTCGAGCCAGGCGCTCAAGTACCAACGCGTCGAGAACCTGCCGTTTGACGTTGCGTGCTTCCTCAACATCGGGCGTGACCACATCTCACCGATCGAACACCCCACGTTTGAGGATTATTTTGAGAGCAAACTCAGGATTTTTGACCAGGCAAAGACCGCCGTGGTGAATCTGGGCACCGAAGAGGTTGACCGTGTGCTGGAGGCAGCGTCGACGGCCGAGCGCTTGGTGACCGTTGGCGTCGAGCATCCCGAGGCAAGCCTGTGGGCGAGCGATGTGCGCATGGTCGGCTTTAGCATCGAGTTCAACTTGCATGGCCTGTGTGCCGACGAGTCCGAGGCGGGGGAGAAGGTCCTGCTGGGTATCGCGGGAGACTTTAACGTGGAGAACGCGCTGGTCGCTATCGCCGCTGCGCACGAGATCGGCATCGGTATCGATGCCATCAAGAAGGGCCTCTCCAAGCTTCGTGTGCCGGGCCGCATGGAGGTCGTGGAGTCGAAGGACGGCCGCGTGATCTGCGTCGTTGACTATGCGCACAACCAGCTTTCGTTCCGTTCGCTTTTCTCGTCGGTCAAGCGCGCGTTTCCCACTAGCCCAGTCATTGCAGTGTTTGGCGCTGCCGGCGGCAAGGCGCAGGAGCGCCGCGAGCAGCTTCCGCGCGAGGCCGCACCATATTCCGACCTGATGATTTTTGCCAACGAGGACCCGGCTCACGAGGACCCGATGAAGGTCTGTCGCGAGCTTGCCGAACATGTTCCCGACGATACGCCGAACAAGATCATCCTCGATCGCGAAGCCGCTGTGCATGCGGCGTTCAAGGCGGCGCGCGAGGAGTACGTCAACCCCGATGCTCCCACCATTGTCTTGCTGCTGGCAAAGGGCGACGAGGAGCTCATGCACGTGGGCGACGAGTTCGTGCCCATCGAGAGCGACCTTTCGTTGGCCAATCGCCTGATCGATGTTACCCAGTTTGACTAATGAACCATGATGGCGGCGGCGCCCTGAGTGCGCTGTCGCCATAAGCGTGTTCCCTCAATCAAAACATGCCGTCCAAGTCCAAACCCTTCTACGTAAACGGAGTAACCATGTCCCACAACACCCTGCCGACCGTTGCCGAGCTTTCGGGCGAGATGCGCGAGCGTTTGGCCAAGGTCAAGTACGTCTTTACCGACCTGGATGCCACGATGCTCGCACCCGGCTCGTGCGTGCTGCGCGACAACGACGGCAACCCCTCGACCAAACTCGTCGAGGCCGTCGTGGCGCTCGCTCGCGCTGGCATTCAGGTGGTTCCCACCTCGGGCCGCAACCGCACCATGATCCACGAGGATGCGCGCGTGCTCGGCCTCAACTCCTACATCGGCGAGATGGGTGGCCTGGTCATGTACGATCTCAAGGCCAACGATTGGGAGTATCTGACCGGCGATATGCCCTACGACCCCGCCTGCGGCCTCACGCCGCATCAGGTGATCGAGCAGACCGGCGTGTGCGAGAAGATTCTCGCCCGATGGCCGCACAAGATCGAGTACCACAACGACATGTCGACTGGCTACAAGTACCGCGAGGTCACCGTCGGCATGCGCGGTGATGTACCCGACGACGAGGTCCAGGCCATCCTGGACGAGGCCGGCTGCGGCCTGGTCTGGGCCTGCAACGGTCACCTGACGCATCTGTCCAAGCCGACGACGCTCGAGCTCGAACGCGTCGAGGATGGCCGCGCGTTTAACATCAATCCCGCCGGCCTCAACAAGGGCGTTGCCATCGCACGTTTCTGCGAGCACCTGGGTATCGAGCGCGAGGAGACGCTGGCGCTCGGCGATTCCGAGTCCGACTTCTACATGGCTGACCACGTGGGCACGTTCTGTTTGGTCGAGAACGGCCTGACCAGCGCCGGCGCGCCCGAGTTCCTGGATGCCTGCGATAACGCCTACGTCACGCGCGGCAAGATTGTCGACGGCTGGGCGGCAACGGCCGAGCTGCTGGTCGCGGCCCGTTCGTAGCGCGGTCCTATCGTTCTGAGCCATATCTTTTCGAGAGAGAATCTGGTGAGGTCATGTCCGATATCGAGAATCTGGCAGGTGACACACGCCCGATCGGTGTGTTCGACTCGGGCCTGGGCGGTCTGACGGTTGCACGCGCCATCGCGACGGCGCTGCCGCACGAGTCCGTCTACTACTTTGGCGACACCAAGCGCTGCCCCTACGGCACCCGCACCGAGGACGAGGTGCGCTCGTTTGCACTGCAGGCGGGCCGTTGGCTGTCGAAGCACGACGTCAAGATCATGGTCATCGCCTGCAATACGGCGACCGCTGCGGCCTTGCGTTTGGCCCAGCAGGTGCTCGACGTCCCCGTCATCGGTGTGATCGCACCGGGCGCACGCGCGGCAATCAACAGCACCCGCACGCGCCGGGTGGGCGTGCTCGCCACCAACCTCACCATTCGCTCGGGCGCTTACACGCGTGCCATTCAGGACCTGGATGCCGGCGTCGACGTATACGGCTGCCCTGCCTCGAGCTTTGTCGAGGTCGTTGAACACGAGCTCGCCTCGGGCGCGCATCTGCAAGAGCAGTGGCTCGAGAACGAGGACATCTTTGATACGCCAGCCGTGCGAGCACTGGTCGGCGCCACGGTTGAACCGCTGCGCGATCACGGCATCGATACCGTGGTGCTCGGCTGTACGCATTTCCCGCTGCTTGTGGGGCCTATTCGCCATGCGCTGGGTCCCGGAGTGCGCGTGGTGAGCTCCGCCGAGGAGACCACGCGCGAGCTGACCGATATTCTCACGCGCCGCGAGCAGCTTGCGGGCGACGCAGCCGAGCCGCAGCATCGTTTTGCAACGACGGCCGATAACATTGCCGAGTTTGCGGTGGCGGGCAGCTTTATATTTGGCCAGCCGCTCAAGAGCATTGAGCATATCGATATCGATGAACTGAAATAGATATAAGGTCACCGACCAAAGGCTCACTTTCACCTTTTGCCGAAAGGATAGTTCCATGGAATACATGCAGGTCAACCGCGCCAACGGCCGTGCCGCCAATGAACTGCGCCCCGTCAAGCTTACTCGCGGCGTCATGAAGCACGCCCATGGTTCGTGCCTGGCTGAGTTCGGCGACACGCGCGTGCTATGTGCCGCCACCATCGAGGAGGGCGTGCCGGGCTGGCGTAAGGGCGCCAAGGCCGGTTGGGTAACGGCGGAGTACGCCATGCTGCCGGCATCGACCGGCAAGCGCTGCAAGCGCGAGCACGCCAACCGCAAGGGTCGCTCCATGGAGATTGAGCGTCTGATCGGCCGTAGCCTGCGCACCGTCGTCAACATGAAGGCGCTCGGCGAGTACACCGTCACCGTTGACTGCGACGTGATTCAGGCAGACGGCGGCACGCGAACGGCGAGCATTACCGGCGCCTGGGTGGCACTGCACGACGCCCTTGCCATGTGGGTCGAGGCGGGTAAGCTCGAGCGCATCCCACTCACAGGCCAGGTTGCCGCGATTTCCATGGGCGTTGTCGACGGCAACACCCTGCTTGACCTGGATTATTCCGAGGACAGTCACGCCGAGGTCGACATGAACCTTGTCGCCACCGATACCGGTGAGATGATCGAGCTCCAGGGCACCGGCGAGCAGGCGCCCTTCGACCGCAAGCGCCTCAATGCCCTGCTCGATTTGGGCGACAAGGGCATTGCCGAGCTCATCGAGCTCCAGCGCCAAGCCCTCGCCTAACCTGCCAAAAAGGGACAGGTTTATTTTGGCAGGTTTTATCTGGGAAAACGTCGAAGTATAAGACTGCCGCTGATTAAGAGGGGCAGAGGCCGAGGCCTCGTCGTCCTCAACACGGCATTGCTATAGAGACAAGGAGGCCAGCTATGGCACTTGAAAAGATCGACATCGACACCCTCGACCCGGCGGCGACCATCGTCGTGGCAACGGGTAACGCCCATAAGCTCACCGAGATCGAGGCCATTTTGGGCAAGGTTATGCCCGAGGTTCGCTTTGTGGCGCTCGGCCAGCTGGGCGATTTTGAGGACCCCGAGGAAAACGGCACGACGTTTTTGGAGAACGCCATCATCAAGGCGCAGGCTGCCGTCGAAGAGACGGGGCTCATGGCCATTGCCGACGATTCGGGCCTGGTCGTCGACGCGCTGGACGGTGAGCCCGGTGTGTATAGCGCACGCTACGCGGGCGTTCACGGCGACGATGCCGCCAACAATGCCAAGCTGCTCGTGAATCTGGAGGGCGTGGCCGACGAGGACCGCACTGCGCGCTTTATGAGCGTCGTCGCGCTCATCGACACGGACGGTTTGGTCACCTATGGTGAGGGCGCCTGCGAGGGCATTATCGCACACGAGGGCCGCGGCGATCACGGCTTTGGCTACGACCCGCTGTTCCTGCCGGTCGACACGCCGGGCAAGACCATGGCCGAGCTGACGGCGGACGAGAAGAACGCCATCAGCCATCGCTTCCATGCGCTCGAGCACCTATCCGCCAAACTGACGGGCGAGGAGTAGGCCGTGCGTGCGGTGGTGCAGCGCGTGCTCAACGCCGGCGTGACGGTCGACGGCGAGTGCGTGGGCAAAATTGGGCGCGGCTATCTGGTGCTGCTGGGCGTGGGCCACGGCGACACGCGCGCCGAGGCCGATAAGCTGTGGAGCAAGCTCCGGGGCTTGCGCATTAACGAGGACGAGAACGGCAAGACCAACCTGGCACTTGCCGATGTCGACGGCGAGGTTCTCGTGGTGTCGCAGTTCACGCTGTTCGCTGACTGCCGCCATGGTCGCCGTCCGTCGTTTACGGATGCCGGCGCGCCCGATGTCGCCAACGAGCTCTACGAGTACTTCCTGACGCTCGTGCGCGAAGACGTCGAGCACGTAGCGCACGGCATCTTCGGCGCCGACATGAAGGTCGATCTCGTCAACGACGGTCCATTCACCATCGTCTTGGACACAGACAATCTGTAAGTAGTCAATTTGGGACGGGGCTTATTTAGCTACTTGCGTATGGCGGCAGCAGGGTGCTATAGTATTAGAGTTTTGTCTATCTTAGGGGTATTATCCCCTTTTTGAATTGCACCTTCTGGAGGCCCTGTTCATGGAAGAGATGGAAGTCAATCACGTCGACGACATCCACGAGAAGCTGACCGATATGGTGGGCGATCGCGTCAAGGTGAAGGCCAACATGGGCCGCACCCGCGTCGTCGAGCGCATGGGCACCATCAAGAGCGTCCACCCCGCCGTCTTTATTGTCGAGGTCGATGAGCGCCGCGGCCGCAAGTCGCGTCAGTCCTACCAGTATATCGATGTCCTCACCGGTCAGGTCGAGCTGTTCGACCCCGAGAGCGGCGAGCATATCTTCACCCCGCTCGGCAATCAGCTCGAGGAGCACTAACGGTGACCGATTGGTCCCTGACTCTTTCCGCGCCGGCAAAGATCAACCTCTACCTGGGGGTTCATACCGAGCGCGATGCCCGCGGCTATCATAAGGTCGATTCCCTGATGGCAGCCGTCGGCCTAGCCGATACCGTGACGGTCGCTCCGGCACAGGAGCTGACCGTCCAGACGGTTCCGGCATCCGATTTTCCCATGCAAAAGAATACGGCGTATCGGGCTGCGGTTGCCATGGCCGAGCATTATGGTCGCGAGGCCAATATCTGCGTAACGATCGAGAAGCATATTCCGCTGTGCGCCGGCCTGGGCGGTCCTTCGACGGATGCCGCCGCGGTCATTGTCGCCTTGGCGGAGCTCTGGGGAATTGATCGCACCGACCCCGCGCTCGACGACATTGCGCGGGGCATTGGTGCTGACGTCCCGTTTTTTTTGCACGCGAGCCCTGCGTTCTACGTAGGTGGGGGAGACGTGCTGGCAACTGAGTATCCCGCGCTGCCCGCAACGCCCGTCGTGTTGGTCAAGCCGCGCGAGGCAAGCGTTTCGACAATTGAAGCCTATCGACGTTTTGACGAGGCCCCGGTGCCTGCAGACAAGCCCGGCGCGATAGCTTCTGCCTTGCGTGCTGGTGATGCCGAGACGGCATATGCGCTCATCCATAACAACCTGGGTGTCATTTCCGCACAGATGGAGCCGCAGATACAAACGGTTCTCGATTGGCTGCGTAAACAAGACGGCACCGTTGCTGTAGATGTGTGCGGATCGGGCGCCTGCTCGTTTGCCATTTGCGACACCGTCGCCACGGCCGAAAGGCTTGCCGACGCTGCCCAACAAAACGGCTGGTGGTCCTGCGCGACGGAGCTCATTCCCAACACGGTTCGCATCGAAGCGCCAAAGAAATAGGTTGATTTCCGATCTCAGCCGAACACATTGAGCAGATGAGCCGTTCCCGCAGTTAGCCGAACGCCCCCGCGGCCCCATCCGGGCCCCGGGGGCGGCATTTTCCCAGTTGAAGGAACGGTGGAGATGTGTTTCGATAGGTCCGGTGGCCGTGCTCCGCCCGCCGCCCGGCACCTCTTCCCAGACTCAGCCGGACGGTCGGTCCGTCTATTCCGTTTTTCTCCTAGGCTAGGCCAGCGGGGCATCGCCCCTCTCTGCGCGCGCCCTCTCGATGAGCCCCGGCGTCAGGTCGAGATCGCCGAGCGCCACGTCCTCCAGGCCGTAGGCGTCCAGCAGCGCCGCCGCGTCCTCCCCGAGCATCGCCCTGAAGGCGCGCGCGGGCGTCGCGAAGCCGAGCGCGCCGCGGGGCTCGGAGTTCACGTGCGACATGGCCAGCGCCAGGTCGGCCGGGGCGAGCCGGTCGAACCTGATTCCGGCGCCCTTGGGCAGCAGCTTCCTGATCTCGACGTGGTTGCGCTCGCAGGCGCCCTTCTGGTCGCTGCGCCTGGGGTCGCAGTAGAACAGCCTCGTCTCGCCCGGCCCCTCGCCGAGGAGCGCCGCGACCGTGTCCTCGTCGGAGAACTCGGTGCCGTTGTCGGTGAGCACGGCGCGGAAGACCCTCCCCATGCCGTCGGCGCCGAGG
>CATYEN010000046.1 GCA_958405565.1 uncultured Collinsella sp.
GGATTTGCAGCGACGGACCTCAGGACGCTCTTACACCACGTCTGCGCGCGCGACCGTCAATCGGGCCCCAAGAGAGCTAATTCGAGTGCCGTGGACGAAAAAACGGGGGCGCAGGTTGTCCTGCGCCCCCGTTCTCGGGCGTTATTCGCTCCTTGCGGCCGAATTTACGCCGCCTCGTCGAACTGCGAGTTGTATAGGTCGGCGTAGAAGCCGCCTTGGGCGAGCAGCTCGTCGTGTGTGCCCTTCTCGACGATATCGCCGTCGCGGATTACTAGGATCACGTCGGCGTTTCGGATCGTGGACAGACGGTGCGCGATGACAAAGCTCGTGCGGCCCTGCATCAGCGCATCCATGGCGCGCTGAATAAGCTCCTCGGTGCGGGTATCGACGTTGGAAGTCGCCTCGTCCAAAATCAGCGCCGGACGGTCGGCCAAAATGGCGCGGGCGATGGTCACGAGTTGGCGCTGGCCCTGTGAGAGGTTGGTGCCCTCCTCATTGATCATAAAGTCGTAGCCGCCGGCGAGCGTATGGATAAAGTGGTCGCAGCGTGCGGCGCGCGCGGCGGCCTCGACCTCGGCGTCAGTCGCATCGGGACGTCCGTAGCGGATGTTCTCGCGGATGGTGCCGTTAAACAGCCAGGTATCCTGCAGCACCATGGCAAACTCGCCGCGCAGTGCCGCGCGGTCCCAGTCGCGCACGTCGACGCCCTCGACGCGCAGCGAACCACCGTCCACGTCGTAGAAACGCTGCAGCAGCTTAATGAGCGTGGTCTTGCCGGCGCCGGTGGGGCCGACGATGGCGATGGTCTGACCGGGCTGCGCCTCGCAGCTAAAGTCGTGGATGATGGTCTTGTCGGGCGTGTAGCCAAACTTGACGTGGTCGAACTCAACGTGGCCGGGGCGCTTCTCGGGAATCTGGGCGTCGGCCTTCTGCTCCTCCTCGGGCGCGGCGAGGAACTCAAAGACGCGCTCGGTGGCAGCGGCCATCGACTGCATCGTGTTGCTCACGTTGCCCAGCTGCTGCACCGGCTGCGTAAAGTTGCGCACGTACTGGATAAAGCTCTGGATGTCGCCGGGCGTGGCATTGCCGGTCAGCGCGAGCTGTGCGCCCACCACGACAACGCCCACGTAGCCCATGTTGCCCACCAAGCTCATAAGCGGCATCATCAGGCCCGACAGGAACTGCGAGCGCCAACCGCTCACAAACAGTCGGTCGTTTTGGCGGTCGAACTCCTCGATCGAGGCCTCGGCGCGGTCGAACACCTGAATGACGTTCTGGCCGGCAAAGTCCTCCTCGATAATGCCGTTGACGGTGCCCAGGACCTGCTGCTGCTCGCGGAAGTACGGCTGCGAGAAGTGAATCATCACGGCCAGGATAATCGCGGCGGCCGGCAGCGTGAGCACGGTGACGCCGGTGAGCGGCAGGCTGATCGACAGCATCATGACGAGCACGCCGATAATCTGCGTGACGGACGTAATGAGCTGCGTCACGCTCTGGTTGAGCGACTGGCCGAGCGTATCGACATCGTTGGTGATGCGGCTGAGCACGTCGCCCTTGCTGTGTCCGTTAAAGTAGCTCATCGGTACGACGGCGATCTTGGCGGCGATCTCCTTGCGCATGCGATAGCAGATCTTTTGCGTGACGCCGGTCATGAGCCAGCCCTGGATCAGGCTACAGGCAGAGCTTGCCAGGTACAGGCAGAGCAAAAAGCCGAGCGTCTTGGCAATCCAATCAAAGTCAACGTCGCCGGTGCCGTTGACCTTGGCGACCAGGCCCTCGAACAGCTTGGTCGTAACCTGGCCGAGCACCTTAGGCCCCACAATGTTAAAGATAA
The DNA here is from genome assembly GCA_958405565.1 of uncultured Collinsella sp. Classification (GTDB taxonomy): domain Bacteria; phylum Actinomycetota; class Coriobacteriia; order Coriobacteriales; family Coriobacteriaceae; genus Collinsella. Next base: position 1,835 of record CATYEN010000046.1, read on the forward strand.
CCGAGCACACGGCAAAGGCGACGGCGGCGAACACGGCAATCTTGTGCTGCCCGATATAGCCGAGCAGCTGCTTTATGGTGCCCTTAAAGTCCTTGGCCTTCTCGCCGCGGCCCATGCCGCCCATGCGGCCCATGGGGCCACGCTGACGGGTGGGTTTGGGAATCTGAGTCTTGGTCTCGTCTGCCATTAGCGCTCGCCTCCTTCCATAACGGCTGCAATCTCTTCTTGGGTAAGCCCCAGCTCCTCGGCAGAAAGCTGCGACTGCGCGATCTCCAGATACGCCGGGCAACCATGCAGCAGCTCCTCGTGCGTGCCGGTGCCCACCACGTGGCCGTCGTCGAGCACGATGATCTGGTCGGCGTGCATGATGGTCGCGATGCGCTGTGCCACCACGACAAGCGCGGCGTCGGTGACGTTTTTGGACAGCTCTTCGCGCAGGCGCGCGTCCGTCTTGTAGTCGAGCGCGCTAAATGAGTCGTCGAAGACCACGACCTCGGGCTTTTTGGCCAAGGCGCGGGCGATAGCCAGGCGTTGGCGCTGGCCGCCCGAAACGTTGGAGCCACCCTGACTGATGGGGGAGTCGTAACAGCCCTCGCGCTCGGCGATAAAGTCCTCGGCCTGGGCGATGCGCGCGGCCTCGTGCATGTCCTCGTCGCTTACCATATCGCCGGCAAACTTGAGGTTGCTTTCGACGGTGCCCGAGAACAGGCGCCCCTGCTGCGGGATATAGCCAATACGGCGGCGCAGTTCGGAGAGGGTCATGTCGCGCACGTCGACACCGTCGAGCGAAATGCTGCCGCCGGTGACGTCGTACAGGCGTGGGATGAGCTGCACGAGCGTGGATTTACCCGAGCCCGTGGAGCCGATGATGCCGAGCATCTGGCCGGCGTGCGTGGTAAAGTTCACGCCGCTGATCACGTCGGCGCGGGCATCGGGGTACTGGAAGCTCACGTCGCGGAAGGTGAGCTCGCCGCGCGGTGCGCTGGCCGTGGGCAGCTTGGGCGATGCGGGGTCGTTGATGCTGGTGGGACAGGTGAGGACCTCCTCCACGCGCTCGGCGGCAACCTCGGCGCGGGGCAGGATGACCGACACCATGGTGAGGATCATAAACGCCATGACGATCTGCATGGTGTAGGAGATGAACGCCATCATATTGCCGACCTGCATCACGCCGTCGGACACACCCTGCGCGCCAAACCAAACGATGAGCACGGTGACGCAGTTCATGACGAGCATCATAAGCGGCATCATAAAGCTCATGGCGCGGTTGGTGTAGAGCTGCGTGGTCATCAGGTCGAGCGATGCCGCGTCAAATCGCTCGAGTTCGTGCTCCTCGCGGTTGAACGAGCGGATGGGCATAAGGCCGTCGAGCAGCTCGCGGGCGGTAAGGTTTACGCGGTCCACAAAGCTCTGCATCTTTTTGAACTTGGGCATGGTAAGGCCCATGAGCACGCCGACGACGGCAGACACCGCGATGATGGCCACGGCGATGGTCCACTCCAAGCCGGTGTGGTTGGCCAAGACGCGCATGACGGCGACGATGCCCATGACGGGCGCCATGAGGCACATGCGGATAAACAGGGTCGCAGCCATCTGAATCTGCTGGATATCGTTGGTGCAGCGGGTGATGAGCGAGGCCTGACTAAACTTGCCTACCTCGGCAGGGGAGAAGTGCATGACCTTGTTGAAGGTCTCGCGGCGCAGGTCGCGGGCGATGGAGCAGGCGGTGCGCGATGCCACGGCGCCGGTCAGGATGGTGGCGACAAGCGACACCAGGCACAGGCCGAACATCGTGGTTGCCATGTGGCCCAGGTAGGCGTTCTGCACGTCGGCGGGGTCAATGCCCTGCGCCTTGTACTCGTCCTGTACGTAGGTCACGGCGCGCTGGGTGACGATGGAGCCCGACATGGAGCCCATCTTGTCTGCCATCTCGTTGGCGCCATCGACAAGCTTGCTCTGGTCGATCAAGCCGCCCTCGATGCCCAGGCGTAGGCTTGTCATGGTGATCTTGCCACCGTCGGCCTCAATCTGTGCCTGCATGTTCTGCGCCGCCTCGGCCTTCTGCTGCATCTCGGCGAGTTGCTCGGGCGTCATGGCCGCCATCTGCTCGGGGGTGGGCATGGACTGCTGGGTGCCGTCGCCGGTGTCGCTCGTGCCGGTCATGTCGCCCATAGAATCGGCGTCGATACCCTGGTTGAGGGACAGAACGACGGTCTCGGGCAGGCTCATGATGTCGGCGAGTTTGCTGCCGCCGGCGCGCTCGTCCTCGGTGCCCTGGTAGGCGCGGATGCCGTCCTTGTCGGCCTTGCCAAACGCGGCCTCCACCGTCTTGGCGTCCTTGGCGCTCATAAAGAGTTCAAGGTCGTCGAGCGCGTCGGCGCGGATGGTGTCAGGCACGGGCGAGGCGATGCCTCCCTGCTGCACACCCACGTCGACGATGTCGCTCATATACGTGGGCAGCGCCAGGTCGGCGTTACAGCTGATTACGATGAGCACGATAGCCGCAAGCAGTGCCAGCACATGCTTCTTAAAGAGCTTGAGAATCCTCACTCGGCATCTCTCCTTTCTTGGTTACGGTCAATAATTTGGTTGGTGCGACGAAGGAGACGCACCAACTCGTTGGTATCTTCTTCGCCGAGCTGCTCGAGGAATGCCGCAGCGCGGTCCTCAAACTCCCGACGCTTGATTTCAAGATCTTGTCGACCCTTGTCGGTCACGGTCACATGTACGCGACGGCGGTCGGTCTTTGAGTGCTCGCGCTCGACCCAGCCCTTGGCCTCGAGGGCGCGCAGGATATTGGCGATGCGGGCGCTCGAGACCCATGCCTTGTCGGCAAGTTCGCTCGGCGTGAGCGAGCCGCCGGCGAGCAAAAGGGCGCGCATAACGGCCATCTCGCCGCTCAAAGCCTGGTCCGTAAAGCGCGAAACGCGCTGGTGCAGGCTGCCAAACTCGAGAAAGAGCTGGCGTCCAAGCTCGTGGAAATCGGTACCTTCCACTGAAAACCCCTAACAGTAGAAACTATTTTCGGTGAAAGATGATACCCCTACACGTGCGCCATAATCGATAGATTTCTAGGCATGTCCTAAAAATCTACCGGAGGCTGTGCGATATAAAGGTCGTATAAATAATTCAAATTTTTCAATTACTGAAACGTTCCAAAGAACTATCATGCACGCGGTTAGGCGAGGGGTTGTCACCACCATGACGACTGGGACTCATTTATCGCCACGTGCGATGCTCCAACTTCCCGCAAGGAGACACCAAAATAAAGGGGGTTGGAGTCATGGCATTTGACTTCACGGGTAAAACCGCGATCGTTACCGGCGGCACTCAGGGCATTGGCCTCGAGATCGCCAAGGGTATCGTGGAGGGCGGCGGACATGTCGCGCTCATCGCAAGGAACGCCGCTAAGGGCGAGGCCGCAGTGGCCGAACTCGGCGAGGGCAACAAGTTCTATCAGCTCGATGTCGCCGATGCACCCAAGGCGCGCGAGACCGTCGAGCAGATTTTCACGGATCTGCCTCAGACGAACATCCTGATTAACTGCGCCGGCGTCATCAGCACCAAGAAGTTCGACGAGATCGACGACACCGAGTGGCGTCGCACCATCGACATCAACCTCAACGGCACGTTTACCATGATGAACGCCGTTTACCCGCACTTTAAGGCGGCCCACGCCGGCACCATCGTCAACGTGAGCTCTGTCGCCGGCAAGATCGGCGGCGGCCTGCTCGGCACCGCGGCCTACGCCAGCTCCAAGGCCGGCGTCAACGGCCTGACCAAGGCGGTCGCCAAGGAGGGCGGCAAGTTCGGCATCCGCTGCAACGCCGTTTGCCCGTCGCTCACCCTTACCGACATGACCTCGATTCTCTCGGACGAGAACTCCCAGCGCATCATCAACGGTATTCCCCTGGGCCGCGCCGCCCAGGCAAGCGAGCCGGCGCAGATGGTGCTGTTCTTCGCTTCCGACCTCGCCAGCTTTGTGAACGGCGAGATCGGCGACTGCGATGGCGGCATCGTTCTGGACGGGTAATACCCCGCGGTAATAGTTCGGCGGCGGCCCCTGCGACTCGGGACCGTCGCCTTCTTTCTGATGTAGCCGCGTGCGACAACAACCCGCACGCATCAAAAGGAGATATATATGAGTGAATCAACCGCGGTGGAGGCGCCGGCGGCCAAGGAGCCGTTCTTTAAGATGTCCTCCATCCCGGGTGCCAATATTCTGGTGCCGCTTTTGTTGGGCTGCCTGCTCAACACGCTATTCCCCGACCTGTTCAAGACGCTCGGCAGCTTTACGCTCGGCATGACGCAGCAGGGTGCAAGCCCGCTCGTGGGTGCCTTCCTGCTCATCGTCGGCACGACGATTTCGTTTAAGAGCGCTCCCGCCGCTGCTGCCCGCGGTGCCATCATCATCGCCATTAAGCAGATCGTTGTCATCGCCGTATCGCTGCTCATTCTCTACGTGTTCAACGACAACCTGTTTGGCATCTCGGCCATGGTGATGCTGGCTGCGTGCACTGGTGCCAACAACGCCATGTACGCTGGACTGATGGGCACCATGGGCAACGAGGCTGAGCGTGGCGCCGTCGCCATCACCACGCTTGTTGTCGGCCCTCCGGTCACGATGATCGTGCTTGGCGCTGCCGGCCAGGCCCCGATCGGCTGGTCGCTCGTGGGCGCTATCCTGCCGATCGTCGTTGGCATTATCCTGGGCAACCTGTTCCCCAGCTTTAAGAAGATGATGGCCCCGGCGCTGTCCGCCATCATCGTGCTCGTCTTCTTTGCCATGGGTTCGACCATGACCTTTGGCCAGCTCATCAATGGCGGTCTCCCCGGCATCTTGCTTGGCGTGATCTGCTCGGTGGTCTTTGCTATCCCCGTTGTCGCGGTCGATAGGCTCACCGGCGGCACGGGTGTCGCGGGCGCGGCAATCTCCAGCTGCGCCGGCGCCAACGTGGCAACGCCTGCCGCTATGGCAAGCGTCAACGAAGCCATGTACGGCGGCGCGGTGCTCGCGACGGCGACGGCGCAGGTTGCGGCCTGCGCTATCGTGACGGCCATCCTCACCCCGCTGGTTACCAGCTGGTGCTACAAGCATTTTGAGGGTAAGCAGAGCAACGAGAAGACTGCGACCGACAAGGCTGCTACTGCCGCGTAACGCCACGCGCGGCAAATCAATGCTCGCAACAAGCCAACGCTTCAGGGCGGCCACGGGGGATATTCCTTCGTGGCCGCCCTGCCGTCGCCAGAGTCTCTGAGTCACTTTACCCTGCTAAAGCTGGCATAACAGCTAGAGCGACAGGCGTATAAAGGCAAGGGGAAATATCAGACAATTCGGTGAACGGTATCTGCCCGCGCCCGCATTTCCTGCGGATTTGTGAAAAACGCTCTTATGTTATAAAAAAAGAAACATATAACAGCCCAGATGGAGAGGGTCGCTATGTTATCCTTCTCAAACGGGTGAAATCTTGGGTTTAGGGTTGCAGCGCCAAGGTGGACAAACGTTTTTCCCTGCGCAACACGTGGCGGAAAACGGAAGAAGCCGGTCGTGCAAGCCGAACATTCAAGAATTCAATAAGCAGCGGTGTGAGAGAGCGCCGCATTACACGTAACTAGGAGCGTGGTTACACAATGCAGGAGGCATGGGAAGGCTTCAAGGAAGGCATCTGGACGGGAGAGGTTGACGTCCGAGACTTCATCCAGAAGAACTACACCCCCTACGAGGGCGACGAGTCGTTCCTCGCCGGCCCGACCGAGCGTACCAAGGAGCTGTGGAGCGAGGTTCTCGACTTGCTGCTCAAGGAGCGCGAGCAGGGCGGCGTCCTCGATATGGACACCAAGACCGTCACGGGTATCGTGAGCCACCCCGCTGGCTACATCGATAACGCCCACCGCGAGAAGGAGACCATCGTCGGCCTCCAGACCGACAAGCCGCTCAAGCGCGCTCTGCACGTCAACGGCGGTATCCGCATCGCTTGCCAGGCAGCCAGCCAGCACGGCTATAAGGTCGACGAGAACGTTGTCGAGCGCTACACCTTCGAGCGCAAGACCCACAACGCTGGCGTCTTCGATGTCTACACCCCCGAGATGCGTGCTTGCCGCTCGGCTCACATCATCACCGGTCTGCCCGATGGCTATGGCCGCGGCCGTATCATCGGCGACTACCGTCGTGTCGCCCTGTACGGCGTCGACTACCTGATCAAGGACAAGGAGGCCCAGAAGGCTTCCACTCCGACGGTCATGACCGCCGACAACATCCGCGATCGCGAGGAGCTGCAGGAGCAGATCCGCGCCCTCGGTGAGCTCAAGATGATGGCCGAGACCTATGGTTTCGACATTTCCAACCCTGCTACCAACACGCAGGAGGCCATCCAGTGGATGTACTTCGCCTACCTCGCTTCCGTCAAGGAGCAGAACGGCGCCGCTATGTCCATCGGTCGTACCTCTACGTTCATCGACATCTACGCTGAGCGCGACCTTGCCAACGGTACCTTCACCGAGGAGCAGATCCAGGAGTTCGTGGATCACTTCATCATGAAGCTCCGCATGGTCAAGTTTGCCCGTACCCCCGAGTACCAGGCCCTGTTTACCGGCGATCCGCAGTGGGTCACCGAGTCCATCGGCGGCATGGGTGTCGACGGCCGTACGCTCGTTACCAAGATGAGCTACCGCTACCTGCACACGCTCGAGAACATGGGCACCAGCCCCGAGCCCAACATGACCGTTCTGTGGTCGACCCGTCTGCCCGAGAACTTCAAGAAGTTCTGCGCCAAGACTTCTGTCGCCAGCTCCTCGATTCAGTACGAGAACGACGACCTCATGCGCGTCTACCACGGCGACGACTACGGCATTGCCTGCTGCGTGTCCTCCATGCGCATCGGCAAGGAGATGCAGTTCTTCGGCGCCCGCGCCAACCTGGCCAAGTGCCTGCTGTACGCACTCAACGGCGGTGTTGACGAGGTCTCCAAGAAGCAGGTCGGCCCCAAGTACCGCGCCGTCGAGGGCGATACGCTCGATTACGACGACGTTGTGGCCAAGTACAACGACATGATGAAGTGGCTCGCTGGCGTGTACGTCAACTCGCTGAACATCATTCACTACATGCACGACAAGTATTGCTACGAGCGCATCCAGATGGCTCTGCACGACAAGCACGTGCACCGCTGGTTCGCTACGGGCATTGCTGGCCTTTCCGTCGTGGCTGACTCCCTGTCCGCCATCAAGTACGCCAAGGTCCACCCCGTCCGCGACGAGAACGGCATCATTGTCGACTTTGAGACCGAGGGCGAGTTCCCCAAGTACGGTAACGACGACGACCGCGTCGACCAGATCGCTCACGACGTTGTGCACCAGTTCATGGAGTACATCCGCATGAACGACACCTACCGCAACTCCGTGCCCACGACCTCGGTTCTGACCATCACCTCCAACGTCGTGTACGGCAAGAAGACCGGCTCCACCCCCGACGGCCGCAAGGCTGGCCAGCCCTTCGCCCCGGGTGCTAACCCCATGCACAAGCGCGATAGCCACGGCGCCATCGCTTCGCTGTCTTCGGTTTCCAAGCTCCCGTTCCGCGATGCTCAGGACGGCATCTCCAACACCTTCTCCATCATCCCGGGTGCGCTCGGCAAGGAGGACCAGGTGTTCTTTGGCGATATCGACCTTGATCAGCTGGGCGAGTAACTATTGTTAGTGCTATACTAACAATAACGATTACTGATTAGCGCGCCGGTTTCGGCCGGCGCCTATCAATCGAAGGAGACACATTATGAAGGTTTCTGAAGTTTCCGAGACTCAGGCCGATAACCTGGTCCACATGCTCGACGCTTACGCCGAGAAGGGTGGCCACCACCTGAACATCAACGTCTTCAACCGTGAGACGCTGCTCGACGCTCAGGCTCACCCCGAGAAGTACCCGCAGCTGACCATTCGCGTTTCCGGCTACGCCGTGAACTTCCACACGCTCACCAAGGAGCAGCAGGACGAGGTCATTTCGCGTACTTTCCACAACAAGTTCTAAAGGGACTCAACTCCCACCGGAGACCCGGTAAGGCCTACGCACTTTGCCTCTCAAACGTCCTCGCCGCTTCGCGGCTGCGGAATGTTTGCGAGGCAAAGTGCTCCCGGCCTTGCCGGGTCTCCTGCGTTGTCGCCCTTTAGGGAACTACGCTAAATCAAAATTGGTGTCCTCGGACATGCAAGAAGCCCTCGCTGCGCACTTCGTGCGGCGAGGGCTTCTTGCGTCCTGCGGAATGTTTTGGGAGGTAGCCCAAACAGCCCCGGCGGGGTCCTGTGTAGTCACCCTTTAGGCGGAACTCTCCTAATGGGTTGAGCGTTCTGGATACTTGCTTGCTACCGTTTATCGCGTATAGCTACCGTTTGCGGAATAAGTAACACTCCTTAATAAACCGTGTAGAATCTCAGATAAGCACGGAGTTTTCCAGGGAGACGCTGTCCTTTGTTGTGTGCAAGGGGCGGCGTCTCTTTGGCGCTTGGACGCTGTTGTGCAACGGTGCGGCGGCGCGTGCCATGTATTTGAAAAGCCAATGTCGAGATGGGTCGTGATAAGAATGGGCAAGTACGTAATCGTGGTTGAGTCTGGTTCGGATGTGACGCCGGAGCTCTGCGAACGCTACGGCATCGTGCGCGTGCCCATGCATGTCACGATTGGTGACGAGACCGTCGAAGACGGATCGATCGACCCGCTTGAGATTTACTCGCGCTGCAACGAGTTTGGTGTGATGCCCAAGACCAGCGGTTGCTCGCCGGCGGATTTTGCGCATGTGTACGACCGCATCCACGCCGAGCGGCCCGATGCGACCATTTTGCATCTTGCGTATTCCGAGGTTACGACCTGCTCGCATCAGTCGTCGAAGATTGCGGCAAAGGGCCGCGATTACGTCTTCTCCATGGATACGCGCTTTGTGTCGGTGGGCCAGTCGCTTGTCGCCGTTGAGACCGCCAAGTATATCGAAACCCATCCGGATGCCACCGTCGACGAAATTTTCTCTTTCACCAATTCGGTGATGGACCGCGTGCTGTTGGGCTTTGTTCCTACCGACCTTGCCTTCCTTAAGGCCGGCGGTCGTTTGTCCAACGTGGCATTCCTCGGTGCCCATCTGCTCAAGATTAAGCCCTGCATTGAGGTAACGGGCGGCAAGTTCGTGGCGACCAAGAAGCTCCGCGGCTCTATGCTCAAATGCGCCCGTGCCTTTATTGACCACATGGTTGCGAAGGGCGATATTGATTACTCGCACATTGGCTTGGCGTATTCGGTAGGTCTTTCCGAGGAGCTGCGCGATGATATGGAGGTCTACGCGCATGAACTCGGCTTTAAGGACGTTACCTGGACTCAGGTCGGCGGCGTCATCTCGAGCCACTGCGGCCCGACCGCCTTTGGCGCGGTGCTTACGCTTAAGGCGTAGGGCCTGGCGTCTATCGATTTCTATTGCTTCGGCGGCGAGCGGGTTGCGACAACCTTCCCGCCGCTTTTGCGTGGAGTCAAATAGGACGATCTAATTGACCGCTAAACCGTTTCGCCATCAGGCGTATGGGCTAGAATGGCTCTGGCATTTTAATTGACAAAAACCAAAGAGAGGCAAGGTTGCGGGAATGGCTGAGATGACGCTTGAGGGTGTGGATGCTCATCCCGAGGACTCTGCGTATGCCCTGGGTCGCGTGCATTCGATCGAGACGATGGGAACGGTCGACGGACCCGGCATCCGCTTTGTGGTGTTTGTTCAGGGCTGTCCCATGCGCTGTGCGTATTGCCACAATCCCGATACCTGGTCTGTTAACGGCGGCACGATGGTGACCGTCGAGCATCTCATGGACGAGTTCCAGAGCAACCATGAGTTCTACCGTAGCGGCGGCATTACCGTTTCGGGCGGCGAACCGCTCCTGCAGCCCGAGTTTTTGGCCGACCTGTTCCGTGCAATGCACAACAATCCCGATGGCCGCGTACACACCTGCCTAGACAGCTGCGGATATGCGTTTGACCCCAACCACCCCGAGAAGTTTGATGCTGTTCTCAACGAGACCGATATGGTGCTGCTCGACATCAAGCATGCCGATCCGGTTGAGCATAAAAAGCTGACCGGTTGCGATCCTGCGCGCATCCTGGCGTTTGGCGATGAGCTTGCCCGTCGCAAGATTAAGGTTGTTATTCGCCACGTGGTGGTGCCGGGTATCACCGATACGGCGGAGGAATGCGAGAAGCTCGGTCGCCTGATCGCTCCATGGCACAACGTGGTGGGCTTGGAAATGCTGCCGTATCACACGATGGGTGTCGTCAAGTATGAGCAGCTGGGGATTCCCTATAAGCTTGAGGGCGTGCCTCAGATGGATACCGCGCGCATGCCCGAGCTGCGCAACGCCGTCATGGCCGGCATGAAAAAGCGCCGCGCCGAACTCAGGTCGGCCATCGGCTAATTAGCCCGTCCCAAATTGACTACCTTTTAAGATGTGCAACAAGGTGGGTTGGATCAGCGAGGACGGTTGCTATTCGACATGCGATGCCGGACTGATCGAAGTCGACGGCCATAGCTATGTCATGAGCGTCATGACATCGATGCCGTGGAGCGACCGCTCGAGCGAGGTTACGGCCGCGATTACAAAGGCGCTGTTTGATACGCGAGCTGCACTGGCTTAGCGTGTTCGTTTGGCGAGGTCAAACAAAATGCTGGTACCATACCGTGGTTGAGAATTTCGTATAGGTTTGGGGAATGGTATGGCTACCATCGCGATTATCGGTGCGCTCGAAAAAGAGATCATGCAGATTAAGGAAGAGCTGAGCGACGTTTGCGAGGCGCGGGAGGCAGGCTTGACCGTTGTGAGCGGTGAGCTCGACGGCCTGACAGTTGTCGCCACAACGGCGGGCATGGGCACGGTGAACGCCGCCGCTGCAACACAGCACCTCATTAGCAAGTATGCTCCGCAGGCTGTTGTGTTTTCGGGCATTGCGGGCGGTTTGAACCCCAAGCTCCATATCGACGACGTGGTCATTGGCAAACGCTTACGCTATCTGGATACCGATACCGCGCTTATCGCCGAGTCAGCACCGGGGCTCGAGGAGTTTGGCTCGACACCCGCGCTGGTCGATATTGCCGTCGACGTGCTTGCTGAGCGTGGGTTCGTTGACGCTTCAACAAATGCAGTCGCTTCGAACGAGGGCACCAAGCAGTTCCTGGTCGGCACGATTGCCACGGGTAACCGCTTTGTGACGGGCGCCGCCATGCGCAACGACGCTATCGAGGCGACGCATGCCGATTGTGTCGGCATGGAGGGCGCGGCAATTGCCCATGTCGCAACCAAAAATGGTGTCGATTGCCTGGTGTTGCGCGCTATCAGCGATAATTGTGACGAGGCGTACGATGCAATTTGCGATCGAGAGTTCGATCTGTTCGAGTATGCGCGTGTCGCAAGTGACATCACGCTCGATATCGTCCGCCGCATTGCCGCTGCGCAATAGCGCGCTCTTTTGTAAGAACCTACGACCAAGGAGTGTCCATGGCCGATTCCATTAACTACCAGCTTGCCAAGTTCGTCGCCAGCTACGGCAAGGTTTCGCAGATTCCCGAGTCCACCTGCCCCGAGGTGAGCTTTGTGGGCCGCTCCAATGTGGGCAAGTCGTCGATTATGAACAAGCTCTTTGGCCGCAAGAACCTGGTCAAGGTTTCGAGCACACCGGGCAAGACGAGCAACATCAATTTCTTCGAGGCCGACGACGTGCATTTCGTGGACCTGCCGGGTTACGGTTTCGCCCGTCGCTCCAAGGCCGAGCGCGACCGTTGGGCCGAGCTCATCGGTGACTTCTTCGACTCCGAGCGCAGCTTTAACCTGGTTGTGTCGCTGGTGGACATTCGTCACGACCCCAGCAAGCTCGACCACGACATGATCGACTACCTACAGGGCAACGAATTCAACTTTATCGTCTGTCTCACCAAGGCCGACAAACTCAGCCGTACCCAGCAGGCCCGCCAGGCAGCAGCCATCAAAAAGCAGCTCAACGTCCCTGCCGAAAACGTAATCATCACAAGCTCCCAAACCGGTGTGGGCATCGACGAACTCAAGCGCCGCATCGCCGAGGCCTGCCTCTAGCAAGTGCCCCTTACCAGCAAGAGCCCCTGCCAATAAAAAGCAACTATCAGCCCGGCGACTTTCCAGAGCGTAGGTCCCTGTAGCCGCCACCAGCGAAGTTAACGTAGGGGAGGCCAGGGGCTTTGCCCCCAAATCTTTCCGCAGGACGGCAGGACCCCCGCCGCACGAAGTGCGCAGCGGGGGTCCTGCCATGTCCGAGGACGATTTGGGGGCAAAGCCCCTGGCCTCCCCGGCGGGTATACGGGACGGCGACTACAGGTATTCGATCTGGGCGCCTTCCGTGTCGCACGTCAGAATATGCGTATCGCACTTGGGGAACTGCTCACGCAGCTTGACCTGCAGGAACTTGGTTACGATAGTGTCATCGGTTACGGCCATGAGGGTCGAGCCGGAGCCGCTGATCCAGATGGTCTTGGCACCGCCGTTAAGACAGGTGTCGCGCACGGCGTTGTAGTCGGGAATCAGGCGACGGCGATAGGGCTCCTGAATACGGTCGTCATTGGCGGCGGCAATCAGGTCCAGATCGCCGGTCTCGAGACCGCGCGTCATGCCGGCGATGCGGCCCATCTGCCATACGGCGGTGGAAAGCGGAATCTCCTGCGGCACGACCTTGCGCGCCTCACTCGTGTGCACCTCGTAGGGTGGAATGACGGTAATAAAACGCAGGCGATCGCTCACCTCGTAGCGCAGGCACTGGGGGAGCGAATCGGTCGGCGTAAAGGAGCAGACGGCGCCGCCCAGGATAGCGGGGGCGACGTTATCGGGATGGCCCTCGACCTCGGTGGCAATGCGGACGAGCTCGGCGCGGTCGACGGTGTGGCCCGTCAGCGCGGCGGCGGCCATAATGCCGGCGACAACGCAGGTGGAGCTGGAACCCAGGCCACGAGCGACGGGAACGTCAGTCTGAATGTCGATGGCGACGGGGAAGGCCGGCTCGCCCCATGCGGCCAGCGCATCCACAAAGCTCACGTAGACTAGGTTGTTCTCGTTTTGGAATTCCTCGGGGCAGCCCGTGATGGTGAGCTTGTCGGCGCGCTCGAAGGTGAAGTGCGAGTAAAGGCTGACGGCCATGCCGAGGGTGTCGTAGCCGATGCCTAGGTTGGCGCTGGTTGCTGGGACGGTGATTTTGATCATGTGGGTCCTCCTGGGCGGGTCTGGTCGTTTAGTTCGCTGCTCGGGCAGTCCTGGCTCGCTCGGAAAGCACATTAAGTGCTTTCCGGCTCGTGCGGAACTCGCGACGAACTAAACGGCCAGACCCGCTCGCATGCTCGTCATCATCCCGAAAGCTTAATAAAAAGAAGGTGCGCCGGCTTTCGCCGGCGCCTTATAAGGGGTTTTAGTTGGAAGCCATCTTTTTTGCTGCAGACTCTACGTAGTTGGCCATGTCGGCTACGTCGCAGACGTCTTCGAAACGGACGGGTTTGGATTCGAGTTCGGCGAGCTGGGTCGGGGCGACCGTGTTGGTTGCCTGCTCGAGCACGCGCATGGCCTCAAAGTCGTCCTCGGGAACGTTGAGCCCCAGGGCGTCGCAGCAGGCGCGCGGGAACTTGTAGGGGCTGGCGGTCGAAAGCAGCACGCGGGCCTTGGCGCCCTCGGCGGGGGCGACCTGCTCAAAGACGTGATAGCCGCAAGCGGTGTGCGGGTCGATCACGTAGCCGTTCGCATCCCAGCAGCTCTTGATGGCAGTGCGGACCTCGTCCTCGCTGGCCCAGCCGCAGCCAAACACGCTCTGGATCTTGGCCAGCAGCTCGGCGGGCACCTCGTAACGACCGGTCTGAGCGAGCTGCTCCATAAGGCCGGCAACGAGCTCGCAGTCGCCATCGGACAGGAAGTAGAGCATGCGCTCCAGGTTGGAGCTGATGAGGATGTCCATCGACGGCGAGATGGTCGTGAAGAACGGGCGGTTACGGTCGTAAACGCCGGTGGTCAGGAAGTCGGCCAGCACGTTGTTCTTGTCGCTCGCCACGACGAGCTTGGCGACGGGCAGACCCATGCGCTTGGCGTAGTAGCCGGCCAAGATATCGCCAAAGTTGCCGGTGGGCACGCAGAACTCTACGGCGTCGCCAGCCTCGATAGCGCCGGCGCGCAGCAGCTGCGCATAGGCGGCAAAGTAGTAGACGACCTGCGGCACCAGGCGGCCGACATTGATGGAGTTGGCACTCGAAAGCACGGTGCCAGCGGCCTCCAGGCGCTCGGCAAGCTCCTTATCGGCAAAGATGCGCTTGACGGCGCTCTGGGCGTCGTCAAAGTTGCCGCGGATGCCGCAGACAGCGACGTTGTCGCCCTCCTGAGTGGACATCTGCAGGTTCTGGACGCGGCTGACCTTGCCCTCGGGATAAAAGACAGTGATGCCCGTGCCCGGAGCGTCGGCAAAGCCGGCGAGTGCTGCCTTGCCGGTGTCGCCCGACGTGGCGGTGACGATCATGATGCGCTCGGCGCCGCCGTCCTTGGCAGAGGTGCGGGCCATCAGGCGGGGGAGCATCTGCAGGGCGACGTCCTTAAAGGCGCTCGTGGGGCCGCCAAAGAGTTCCATCACATAGGTTTGCGGGGCGTCGGCGCCCGGTGCGGCGTCGAGTTTGACGAGCGGCGTAACCTCTTCGCTCGCGAACGTGCCGCGGTATGCCTCATTCACACAGGTCGAAATTTCTTCGGCTGTGTAATCATTCAGTAACATTTCCAACACATCTTGAGCGATTTCAAAGTACGATTTATCTGCAAGCGAGCTGATATCGACCTGCTGGGTGCCCAGCTCGTCCGAGACAAACAAACCCCCGTCGGGAGCGATGCCGGTACGGATTGCCACCTTACTTGAGCACGATAAAGTGCGTCCTCGTGTACTATGATAAGTTCCCATATAACACTGCTCCTCGGATGCCTTGGTCCCAATCGGTGAAACCATGGTATCAGAGCGCGCAAAACAGGTTTGCAGAGGCTTTTAGAAAGGTAACCTCAAGCCCATGATTAAGATTGCCAAGTTTGGCGGCTCGTCGGTCGCCGACGCCGAACACTTTAAGAAGATCAAGGCCATTGTCGATGCCGACCCGGCTCGCCGTTTTGTGGTGGTTTCTGCCTGCGGTCGCCGCTTTAAGGGCGATACCAAGGTGACCGACCTGCTCTACTTGGTTAACGCACACGTTAAGTACCACGTGTCGTGCGAGGAGCTGCTCGAGGACATTGGCCAGCGCTATTTTGATATCGCTGACGAGCTGGAGCTCACCTATCCCATCCGCGAGGAGTTCGCGGCCTTTGCCGAGCGCGCCCGCTCGGGCGGCTACTCCACCGAGGAGCTCGTAAGCCGTGGCGAGTACTTCACCGCTCGCCTGATGGCCGAGTACCTGGGTTTGCCGTTCCTGGACGCCGCGACGGTCGTTGCGTTCCATCACGACGGTACGCTCAGCATGAACCGCACCTCCGAGCTGGTGCAGGAGTACGGTCAGCAGGGCGGCTTTGTTATGCCCGGTTTCTACGGCGCGACGCGTGAGGGGCAGATCAAGCTGCTCGACCGTGGCGGCGGCGATATTTCCGGCTCGATTCTGGCCAAGTGCCTTGGTGCCGACCTGTACGAGAACTGGACCGACGTTTCGGGCTTCTATTCTGCCGATCCTCGCATTGTGCCCGAGGCTCAGCCCATCGCCCGCGTTACCTACGAGGAGCTGCGCGAGCTTTCGTACATGGGCGCGAGCGTCCTGCACGAGGAGGCCGTGTTCCCTGTGCGCGAGGCGGGTATTCCGCTGGTCATCAAGAACACCAATGCGCCGCAGGACCCCGGCACCATCATTAGCGAGACGGCTGACGAGGGCGAGGCGGAGCCCATCATTACCGGCGTGACCGGCAAGCGCGGCTTTGTCGCCATCAACGTTGCCCGCGACCGCACCAAGCCCCGCGTCGGCTTTATGCGCCGTGCGCTTTCGGTCTTCGAGCGCTATGACGTCTCCGTCGAGCACATGCCCACCGGTGTCGACCGCTTTGGCGCCGTGGTGCAGGAGCGGGATGTGCACGACTCGCTGTACTCGCTCGTGGGCGACATTCAGCAGGAGGTCGAGCCGCTCGAGATCGAGGTTGTCGAGGGTTTGGCGCTCATCGCGACCGTCGGCCGTAACCTTCGCGGCCGCGCAGGTATCTCGGGCCATCTGTTTGGCATGCTTGGTCAGGCCGGCGTGAGCGTACGTATGATTTCGCAGAGCTGCGACGAGATCAACATCATTATCGGCGTAGAGGAGAAGGACTTCGATCTGGCGATTCGGACCATTTACCGCGCCTTCTCCGACGAGAACGGCATTGTGAAGGTCTCCGACCTGGAGGCTCCCGTGCCGGTCGATCCCGCCCTGGCCGCGCTCCACAAGTAGCTGCTATCCCAGTAGATTTTTGGGACTTGCCTCAAAAACTACGGCGGGGCGTTTCGTTTCGGTTTCGTTTCGACGGGGCGGGTTTTGTATCCGCCCCGTTCTTGTATAAACTGGGCAAGAATATCCGGCCTGCTTGGCGTGCGGGCGATAGCCACAACCTTTAAAGGGAGAAGCATGAAACAGTACACGGTTGCTATTTTGGGCGCGACGGGAGCCGTGGGCACCCAGATGCTCGAGTGCCTCAACGAGCAGGAATTTCCGGTCGGTAAGCTCAAGCTGCTGGCGAGCGCACGCTCTGCGGGCAAGACCGTCGAGTTCCGCGGCGAGCAGATTGTGATCGAAGAGGCTTGCCCCGAGGCCTTTGAGGGCTGCGACATCGTACTCGGCGCTGCCGGCGACGACATCGCCAAGAAGCTGCTGCCCGAGGCCGTCAAGCGCGGCGCCGTCGTGGTCGACAACAGCCACGCCTTCCGTCTGGATCCCGAGGTGCCGCTGGTCGTGCCCGAGATCAACGCCGACGACATCAAGTGGCATCACGGCCTTATCGCCAACCCCAACTGCGCGACCATCATCGGCCTGGTTCCCACGTGGCCGCTGCATCAGCTCGCCGGCGTAAAGCGCATGATCGTCTCGACGTATCAGGCGGCTTCGGGTGCCGGCGCTCCCGGTATGGCCGAGCTCGAGGCTCAGTTGGCCGCCCTGGGCCGCGGCGAGGAGATTCCCGAGCCGCGTGCATTTGCCGCCCAACTGGCGAGCAACCTGATTCCGCAGATCGGCGGCGTCAAGGAGGAGGGCTTTACTTCCGAGGAAATGAAGCTGCAAAACGAGGGCCGCAAGATTATGCACCTGCCCGAGCTGCGCGTGAACTGCACCTGCGTGCGCGTGCCGGTGCTGCGTTCGCATTCCGAGAGCATTACGCTCGAGTTTGAGCGCGACATTACGGTCGAGGAGGCTCGTGCCGCGCTGGCTGTCGCTCCGGGCGTGAAGCTGGTTGACGATATGAGCGCCGAGGATGCGCACGATCGCTTCCCCATGCCGATGGATACCTCCGACCAGGACCTGATCTGGGTCGGTCGCGTGCGTCGCGACATTTCGAACCCCGAGGCCGCGCGTGGCATCACCTTCTGGTGCTGCGGCGACCAAATCCGTAAGGGCGCGGCAACCAACGCCGTCCAGATCGCTAAGCTGCTCTGCGAGTAGTGTGACCTGTCCGGTGGGGCCGGGCTTAGTTTCCAGAACGTCCTCGACCATGTGTGGCGCCTTGTCCTGCTCCTTCGGAGCCGCGGACAAGGC
>CATYEN010000047.1 GCA_958405565.1 uncultured Collinsella sp.
AAATGTCGCGAAGCGCGCGGTTGACAAAACTATAGAGACACGTCCCAAAAAGACTGGGTATTGGGCGTTGACAGTTGGCGTACCGTAGGTAAAATATCAACTTGTCCTGGGGACGTAGCTCAGTTGGGAGAGCGCTGCCGTCGCATGGCAGAGGCCGAGGGTTCGACTCCCTTCGTCTCCACCCTTGGATTTGATAAGCCGCTGACATTGTGTCGGCGGCTTTTTTTAAAAAGAAAGGGCTGTACCATGGCCGAGCTTGAGTCCCAACCACTGTCTGCCGAGGAGCGCGCCGAGTTGGAAGAGCTCCGCGCCGAGAAGGCCCGCCGCGAGGCCCAAGAGGAGGCCCGTCGCGAGCGTGAGGAGCTTGCTGCTCTGCGTGCCGAGCGCGCGAAGGCCGAGGAGGCCGCTGCGAAGCCCGCGCCCGCACCTGCGCCCAATCCCGCCGCTGCGAAGCCCGCGCCCGCTGCGCCCAAGCCTCAGCCCAAAAAAGCCGCTCGCCCCAAGCCTGCCGAGCCCAAGCTGAGCCGCGACGAGATGACCTTTGCCCAGCGCATGGTCACCTCCAAGGAGCCTACGGGCGAGAACGAGATCCCGGGCATGGCTCCGGCTCAAAAGATCATCATCGTCCTTGCCCTTATTGCCTTTGTCGTCTTTATGGGCTACACGATCCTGACCAGCATGGGCCTGCGCTAGCCGATTCACACCGGGCGCCACGCCCGCACGCCCGCTTCGCCCAACCCTCAACCTCTGCACAACGCATTCGAAAGGTCGCCCCATGGCTTTGACCGATATCTCTCATCCCACCGACATTGCAATGCTCACCGATCTGTACGAGCTCACTATGGCCCAGGGCCTGTGGGAGAGCGGCAAGGCCAATGAGCAGGGTTGTTTTACTGCGTTTTACCGTGACCACCCCTTTGGCAGCGCGTACGCCGTCATGTGCGGCACTGCCGAGCTGCCCGAGCTGGTCGAGAACCTGCGCTTTACGCCCGAGGACATCGACTACCTTGCGTCGCTTGAAGCCCCAGCCGGCGGCGCGATGTTCAAGCCCGCGTTCCTCGACTACCTGCGCAACTTCCGCGCGCACGTGAACATCGATGCCGTGCCCGAGGGCGAGCTCGTCTTTCCACGCGAGCCCATGGTGCGTGTGACCGGCCCCGCGCTGGAGTGCCAGCTGCTCGAGACCGCGCTGCTCAATATCGTCGGCTTCCAGACACTCGTCGCCACCAAGACGGCGCGCGTGGTGCTCGCGGCCGATGGTCGCCCCGTCGCCGAGTTCGGCCTGCGCCGCGCCCAGGGTCCCGATGGCGGGCTGGCCGTCGCGCGCGCGAGCTACGTTGCCGGCTGCTCCTCTACGTCCAACGTGCTTGCCGGGCGCCGCTACGGCATCCCCGTTTTTGGCACGCATGCGCACAGCTGGGTGATGAGCTTCGACTCCGAGCTCGAGGCATTCCGGGCTTTTGCTAAGTCGAGTCCCAAGAACTGCACGCTGCTCATCGACACCTACGACGTACGTGAGGGTTGCGAGCATGCCATTACGGTTGCCAAGGAGATGGAGGCGGCGGGCGAGCGCTTGTCGGCTATTCGCATCGACTCGGGCGACCTGGCCAAGCTTTCCAAGTATGTCCGCGGCCGTTTTGACGCCGAGGGCCTGCCCTATGTGGGGATCTCGGTTTCTAACGATCTGGATGAGTACACGATTCAGTCGCTGCTCGACCAGGGTGCGCCCATCGATAGCTTTGGCGTGGGCACCAAGCTCGCGACCTGCTACGACCAGCCGGCGCTGGGCGGCGTGTACAAGCTCGCCGCCCGCCGTGCGAGTGAGACGGACCCGTGGACGCCGGTGGTGAAGCTCTCCGAGCAGCCCTACAAGCGCACGATTCCCGGCGTGCAACGCGTGCGCCGTTATTACGATGGCTTTGGTGGCCCAGTCTGCGACATGATTTACGACGAGGACCATCTGGCAGGGGAGGGCGCCGCGCGCGGCAATACCCTTGTGGCCGTTAACGATGCCGCTCTGGTGACCGACGTTTCCGAGCTTGAGTATCGCGAGCTGCTGGTGCCGATTGTGCGCGACGGCAGCGCGGTGGCTCCTCGCGAGAGCATCGAGGACGCGCGCGAGCGTTGTGCCTGGGCGCTCGATCATCTGGACGCCGCTTATAAGCGCTTCCTGTATCCGCAGACCTATGTGGTGGGCATGGAGCAGGGCCTGGCTCAGGTGCGCGACGAGCTCGTGCGCAAGAACATGGCCGCGGCCTCGGCTTTCCCCTGGGCAAAATGATCCCTTGGGGACGGAGGAAAACGGATCATTTTCGTCCGTTCCGCACTAGGCGCCCCGACTGCCCCAGCTCGCCCGAACGCTCGACATTCGATTGGTTTGACGTATGACGACTTCTTATAAAACGATGGTGGTAAAGATCGGCTCGTCCACGGTGGTGGGCGCCGACGGCAAGGTCAACCGCGCCTTTATCGGCGGGCTTGCCGATCAGGCCGCAGCGCTGCGCGAGCATGGCTGGCGCCTGGTCGTGGTGAGCTCGGGTGCCATTGCCTGCGGCTATCCCGTGCTGGGCTTCGACCGCAAGCCGGTCGGTGACCTGCCGAGCCTGCAGGCCTGCGCCTCGGCCGGTCAGTGCATCATCTCGTCGGCCTACGACGAGGAGTTCCATGCGCGCGACCTGCTCACCTCGCTCGTGCTGCTCACGCGTCACGACACGGCGCGCCGCACGTCCTACCTGCACGCGCGCGACGCCCTGCTGCGCCTGGTGGAGCTTGGCGTGGTGCCGGTCGTCAACGAGAACGATACCGTTACCGTCGATGAGATCAAGTTTGGCGACAACGACACACTGGCGGCGCTTGTGAGCTGCCTGGTTTCTGCCGATCTGTGCGTGACGCTCTCGGACATCGATGGTCTCTATACTGCCAATCCGCATGAGGACCCCACGGCCGAGTTTGTTCCTGTCGTGCATAAGATCGATGCCAAGATTATCGCCTCGGCGGGCGATTCTTCCACATCGGTTGGCACGGGCGGCATGATCACCAAGATTCGCGCGAGCCGCATTCTCATGACGGCGGGCATTCAGAGCGTGATTTGCTCGGGCGAGGAGCCCGATGCACTCGTGCGCCTGGCTCGCGGCGAGAGCGTGGGAACCCTGTTCGATCCGCCGGCGGAGCGCCTGGACATTGCGCCACGCAAGCTGTGGATCGCGCTGGGTGACAAGGCACATGGCTCGGTGACGGTCGATGACGGTGCTGCGAAGGCGCTGGTCAGCCGTGGTTCTTCCTTGCTTGCGGTGGGTATTCGCGAGGTCGATGGCCAGTTTGCCGAGGGCGATGTGCTCGACGTGTGCGACCCGAACGGCATGGTTGTCGCCCGCGGTATCGCCGAGGCCGATTCGGACGTGCTGGAACTTGCCGCCGGCCGCCGCCAGGACCAGATTGCCG
This sequence comes from uncultured Collinsella sp., assembly GCA_958405565.1. GTDB lineage: Bacteria > Actinomycetota > Coriobacteriia > Coriobacteriales > Coriobacteriaceae > Collinsella. The sequence continues at coordinate 3,442 of CATYEN010000047.1, forward strand.
GCAACCGCCTGCTGGCAGATCTGGCCGAGAAGCCCGCGATACACAGGGATAACTTGATCGTATTTGCATAAAGAAAGACAGCGCTGCGGATCGTTTCCCGCGGCGCTGTCTTTCATGTGCCGGCACTTGGGGACGTTTCTTTTGTGCCGGCAGGCGGGGGCACTCCTTTGCTAGAAGATCCGGCGCAGGTCTCCTCGGTTGAGGGCTTCGTCGAAGAGGTACTTGAACACCACGCTGCCGTGCAGACCGTCGTGCTCGAACTCGTTGGTCACCCAGGCATGCGAGTTGCCCACACGGCTGAGCGTATCGAGCTGCAGGCCCGAATCGACGTACATGTCGTCGAAATACACCGCGGCCTGCAGGGGCACCTCGTTGCACGCCAGGCGCTGCGGGTCGTAGATCTTGTCCCAGCTGGTGTCTTCCATCAGCAGGTCCATCGCCGGCTTGAAGGGCTTAAGTTCGGGCATCTGCTCAAACATCCACGGGAACATGGCCTCGCCGGTAAACATGAGCGGTCGCGCGAGCGTGTCGAACTCGGCACGGTGTGCCTTCTCTTCTGCCGCGGCCCAGCGAATGGGCATGGTGTCGCCGTCGGCGTAGATGAACTCCTGAAGCGTCCAGTACAGCGGATTCGTGCGCGTGTTGGTGCGCTCGAAGGCGCGCATCAAAAAGCTGTCAGATACCGAGGCGCCGCAGGTCAGCGTGCCGTCGCCGCCAACAAAAGCGTGATCGATAATCCAATGCATGCGCTCAAAGCTCGGCTTCATGCCGAAGTCGCTGCCCATGAGCTGCAGGCGCTCGACCGTCATCGGCGAGCCGTCGGGCAGCACGGGCTTCTGAGCCTCGAGCGCATCGGCCAGGGCTGCCACGCGCTCGACATCGGCGGGGTAGCGGTCGTAATACTGCTGCGTCTTGGCGGCCATGCGTGGGAAGGTGTGCGCGTAGACCTCGCTGGCGCTCGCCGGCACGTGCGGAATGCCACCACAGGTAAAGCTTGCCGCCACGCCCTCGGGGAAGAGCGACAGATAGCTCAACGTCAAAAAGCCGCCGTAGCTCTGCCCGAGTGTGACCCAGGGCTTGCCCCCAAAGCCCACCAGGCGCAGATACTCAAAATCGCGCACGATTGAGCTGGCGAGGTGACGCTTGAGGAAGTCCGCCTGCGAGCGGGCGGCATTGGCGCCTGCTGCCTCGGCGCGATCACCTAGCGCCGCGATGGTGCGTCCGTCCACGCAGCTACTGCGTCCGGTGCCGCGCTGGTCGGGAAGGACCACGCGGAAGTGCTTGACGGCCTCCTCGATCCAGCCATCGCTTGTGGGCGACAGCGGACGCGGGCTCTCGCCGCCGGGGCCGCCCTGCAAAAACAGGAGCAGCGGCAGATCGTCGTTGATGCGGTCGGGCGCGCAAACCACGCGGTAGAAGAGCTTGATGCTCTCGGGCGCGCCGGCGATTGGTGCCGGCATGGCGCCGCGGCGCATGGTGCTGCCGACGGCCAGGAGCATCGGCTCCAGGCCGCGCCAGTCGAGGGGGACATCGATGCTGTGGTCCTCGACATACAGGCCGGGGACGTGGTACGAAGTGATGAGGGCCATGTGAGTCTTCCGTTCGTTGCGGTGTTTCGGGTTGACCAATTCTACCGCCGCGGGCGAGGCCATGCGCAAATCGGCTACCATGGTTGCAAACTTCTAGGAGAAAGGGCCGCCCATGTCGGTCGATATAGCCACGTATGTCCACGATCTTGCCGTTGCCGCCAAGGCAGCGTCGGCCTCGCTTGCCGCGGCGAGCGACGAGCAGCGCCAGGAGGCCGTGCGCGCCATGGCCGTAGCACTGCGCAACGGTGTCGACTCCATCGTCGCCGCCAACGAGCTCGATATGTCCGCCGCGCGCGATGCGGGGACCTCGGCGGGGCTCCTCGACCGTCTGCTGCTGACGCCCGAGCGCGTTGAGGGCATGGCCACCGGTCTGGAGAAGCTTGCCGAGCTGCCCGATCCCGTGGGCCGCGTGCTCGATCACCGCGTGCTCGCAAGCGGCGTGGACCTCACCCGTGTGAGCGTGCCGTTGGGCCTTGTCGCCATGGCGTACGAGGCGCGCCCCAACGTGACGGCCGACGCCGCGGGCATCTGCATCCGCACCGGCAACGCCTGCATTCTGCGCGGTGGTTCGCTGGCCTATCACTCGTGTGCCATGATCACCGAGCTGCTGGCCGATGCGCTCGAGGCCAAGGGCTTCCCGCGCGAGGCCGTCTCGATGATCGAGTCTACCGACCGCGAGGCAACCGGCGAGCTCATGAAGCTCCGCGGCATCGTCGATGTGCTCATTCCGCGCGGCGGTGCAGGCCTGATCCAGCGCTGCGTGCGCGAGTCGCTTGTGCCGGTGATCGAGACGGGCACGGGTAACTGCCACATCTACGTGCATGAATCCGCCGACTTCGATAAAGCGCTCAATATTATCGTCAACGCTAAGACGCAGCGCGTGGGCGTGTGCAATGCCGCCGAGTCGTTGCTGGTCGACCGTGCTGTGGCCGATACGTTCTTGCCCGCTGTCGTTGCCGTGCTGCATGACCACGGCGTACTCATTCACGGCGACGAGGCCACGTGCGCCGCATGCGCCGGCGCCGGCTTTGTGGAGGGCGATGACTACGTCGTCGCGACTGAGGAGGACTGGGGCCGCGAGTACCTGGCGCTCGAGATGAGCGTGAAGGTCGTGGCAAACGAGGACGAGGCCATCGCGCACATCAACCGCTATGGCACCATGCATTCCGAGGCCATCATCGCCGAGGACGTGGATGCCTGCGAGCGCTTCCTGGATGCGGTCGATGCCTCGGCCGTGTATGCCAACGCCAGCACGCGCTTCACCGACGGCGGCGAGTTTGGCCTGGGCGCCGAGATTGGCATCTCGACCCAAAAGCTCCACGCCCGCGGACCCTTTGCCGCCGAGGCCCTCACCACCTACAAATACAAGCTCCGCGGCACCGGCCAGGTCCGCCCCTAAACCTACCAAAAAGGGACAGGTTTATTTTGGCAGGTTTTATCTGCGGTTTTGCCGGGCGACACGCTCGCCCGGCTTTTTTCTCCGCAAACCTTTTCTGCCTTTCGGCTTGAGCCGCGGCGATATACGATAGTGACACCGTGTCCTAGCACCGAATCACCAGGAGGTATTGCCATGTCCCAGACGCTTTCCGCTGGAATCACCCGCGACCGTGCGTTCGAACTGCTCAACGAGCACAACAAGGACCCGTTCCACATCACCCACGGCGAGACCGTCGAGGGCACCATGCGCTATTTTGCGCGCGAGTTCGACCCCGAGAACGAGGAGTTCTGGGGCATCGTCGGCCTGCTGCACGACTTGGATTGGGAGGAGCATGAGGACGACCCCATGAACCACACCATCTATGCGGCCGAGATCCTTGAAGGCGAGGGCGCATCGCCCGAGCTCATCCGCGCTATCCAGACGCACACGTCCGATTTCAATGCTTCACTGCCTAAGCCCGAACTGCAGATGGAGAAGATTCTGTTTGCCTGCGACGAGCTCACCGGGTTGATCGGTGCCGCCGTCATCATGCGCCCGAGCAAGAGCGTCATGGACTTTACGACCAAGTCGCTCAAGAAGAAGTTCAAGGACAAGCGCTTTGCCGCCGGCTGCTCGCGCGACGTGATTTCGCAGGGCGCCGAGATGCTGGGCTGGGAGCTTCCCGAGCTCTTCGACCGCACCATCGCGGCCATGCAGTCCTTCGCGCCTGACCGCGACACCTTCCAGGCCTAACCTGCCAAAAAGGGACAGGTTTATTTTGGTAGGTTTTATCTGGGAAAACGCTTCCGTTGGACGTTATTCAGCGGAATCGTTTTCTTTTTGACGCGGTGATGCCGGCGAATGGCGGCGCTTCGCGGCAGACGGCCATGCTTTGCCGTATTCGTAATTCGGCATGCGCATTGCTAAGCGGCGTTCTTGATAATCCATACCCCCAGTCCGGTTAGCAACTGAACCTGCTTAATTGTCAGCCCTTCTTTTCGAAGCGCGAGTATCGCCTCATTGCGAAGTGCTTTGGAGACGGATTTGAGCTCCGTCGGAGCACATCCTACGACACTCTGCACGATTGCCGTGCCAAATCCGCTTAGATCTTCCTCGCGTACCTTAGCTGTTGTGTTAGGCCGATAGGGGAGCGACGGCGCGCTTTCCATGAATCGAAGGTATGTGCGGGGTGTGGGGAACAAAACGTCCACAACGTTGCCGGTGACATATGGCCGAGACAACGCACTCATTAGATATTCGCGATGGCTGCTCCATAGATATTCGTCGTATGCGGCCAGTCCGGCCTTTTGTGGATTCAAATGAATGTATCGAATTGATTCGAATAGATATTCTTCCGACTTAATGGGCGAATCCCAAAAGCGCTCCTGAAACACGTGGCCGACATGCCCGGTTTGCGCGTTGTATCTACCCGCAAACGACACGGCTATCGCGTGCATCGCTTCGCTCTTGCGGTCGTCCGGATCGTTGATGAGTAGATGAATGTGGTTTCCCATAAGGCACCAAGCGATAAGCTCAATATTGTGTTTGGGGAGGATGACATCGAGGATCTGAAGCAAGGCAATTCGGTCCTCGTCACTGTCAAACAGCAATTGCCCTCCGTTTCCACGCAACGTGACGTGGAAGTAGCCAGTAGGTGACTTTGAACGAGGTTTTCTAGGCATGGCCCCTCCTTTAGCTTGGATGGGCTGAAGATACCGCATTCGGAGGCTTTGGTTGCCGAGAATCAGTTCACCGACTATAGCTGCTACCTGCCGAAATGTTATTGCGTTTTCTATTCGACGTTTTTTAATGATAAGTGAGCAAAGCCGCTATGGGCGCGGGCATTACTTACGTCGTGCTGGATGGTTCTCGTGTGTGTGAAGACGTCGCAAATTGACATCAAGCTTTTTTCGGCGATAGAAAAATGGCCGGGCGCTCAAAAACAAAACGGAGCGCCCGGCCATTTACTAATGTGTTCGTTGACGTTTGGCCAGATAAAACCTGCCAAAATAAACCTGTCCCTTTTTGGCAGGTTAGTTGAGGGCGGCTTGGGCTAGGCGGGCTTCGGCGTCCTCTTCGGTGACGCCCAGGGCCACGGCGAACTCCTCTATGGAGCGGCGCTTGGCCTCCTTAAGTACGCGCATGTAGTAGGAGCTGGGCTTTTTATCAGCTTCCTCGGCCTGGCGAATGCGGTGCATCATGGTCTTTGCCACGCGGACCGTCTCGGGCGCGCCCAGCTTGAGCTGCTGCTTAAAGTGCGTCTCCTCAAGCGAGCTGTTGCGCTCGGTAAAGGTGTCGCACTCCAGCTCGTCATAGTGGCTCAGCAGGTGCTCGGCATCTTGCTGGGAGATGGCGGCATGCAAACGATCGGCCTGCGCCACGGGGTACATGAGGATCGTCTGCGCATGTCCCTGCTTGGTCTCGAGCAACAGCATGGGCTGCGGTGTGTCGTCCCTAAAACCGACGACGGTGCAGACTCCCTGACCCGGATGAATGACGTGTTGACCGATTGAGAACATGCTACCTCCAACTTATACGAATTTGCGTATGTCTAGAATACCACGCTGACGTGCGGAAACCCTTACTTTATGCAGGAAAAGCACACAACTCCGATAGGTAAGAGTATTCGATAAAAGACACAGCTCATTCACACCTTTATGCATTTTCAACGCGTGCATAATCTGCAGGCAGACCGGCATCTTTGAGAGACTCCATACAAGCTGTAGTCAATTTTGTGCATATGCAATTTCGATTGGCTTTACCCTGCGATAGTGCCCGTCGCTTGTGATAGAGTGCTACAAACTCTGGCTTTTGCCCTACGAGTGACCAAGAGCTCGGGGGCTTTAACACAAGGAGGATCTATGCCCGAGAAGATTGAAGAGCTGGTACGCGCTGCGCTTGCTGCGGCCCAGGAGGCCGGCGACCTTTCCGCATTTGAACTTGACGATTGCGCTATCGAGCGACCGGCTGACACTTCTCATGGCGAGTGGACCTCCACCATGGCCCTGAAGTCCGCCAAGCTGGCTCACTGCGCCCCGCGCAAGATCGCCGAGGCCGTCGTTGCCCATATGCCCGAGGACCCCGCGATCGAAAAGGTCGAGATCGCCGGCCCTGGCTTCATCAACTTCTACCTCTCCGTCGCCGTCAAGAACGCCATCTTTGGCGAGGCCCGCGAGAAGGGCATGGACTTCGCTAAGTCCAACGTCGGCGGCGGCCTGAAGACCCAGGTCGAGTTCGTCTCCGCCAACCCCGTCGGCCCCATGCACATTGGCCACGGCCGCTGGGCAGCTCTGGGCGACTCCCTCTGCCGCGTCATGGACCACGCCGGTTACGAAATCCAGCGTGAGTTCTACATCAATGACCACGGCTCTCAGATGAACACCTTCGGCAACTCCATCAGCACACGCTATATGCAGCTTGCCGACATCATCGCCAAGCAGGGCGTTGATATCGACGAGGCTCACAAGCTGCTGATCGCCGACCGTGACGCCTTCGTTGCCGACGAGAACGACGAGCATCCCGAGACCCATCCGTATCAGGACAACTTTGCCGAGACTCTGGGCAAGGACTCCTACGGCGGCGACTACATTATCGACGAGGCCGCCGAGTTCTGGCGCACCGACGGCGATAAGTGGGTCAACGCCGATCCTCAGGAACGCATGGAGAGCTTCCGCGAGCGCGGCTATGTAAAGATGGTCGATAACATGCGCGACCTCTGCCACGCCGTCAACTGCGACTTCGATCGTTGGTACTCCGAGCGCTCGCTGTACGTGAAGGACACCGAGGGCGAGACCGCCGGCACCTCCGCCGTCGACCGCGCTTTTGAGAAGCTCGACAAGATGGGCTACCTCTACACCAAGGACGGCGCCCTGTGGTTCCGTTCCACCGACCTGGGCGACGACAAGGACCGCGTCCTGATCAAGTCCGATGGCGAGTACACCTACTTCGCCTCCGACGTTGCCTATCACTGGGACAAGTTCCAGCGCGTCGACCACGTCATCGACATTTGGGGTGCCGACCACCACGGCTACATCGAGCGCGTCCGCTGCGTCTGCGACGCTCTTGGCTATCCCGGCAAGTTTGAGGTTCTGCTGGGCCAGCTCGTCAACCTGCTGCGCAACGGCAAGCCCGTCCGTATGTCCAAGCGCAAGGGCACCATGGTGACCCTGCAGGAGCTCGTCGACGAGGTCGGCTCCGATGCCGCTCGCTACACGCTCATCTCCAAGAGCTCCAACCAGATGGTCGACTTCGATATCGAGGCCGTTAAGAAGCGTGATAACTCCAACCCGGTGTACTACGTGCAGTACGCTCACGCCCGCGTGTGCTCCATCCTGCGCCGTGCCGCTGACGTTACGCCCGAGCAGGCTGACGAGATGGGCATGAAGGCCGTCGCCGCCAAGGCCATCGGTGAGAACGTCGATTACTCGCTGCTGACCGACCCGACCGAGCTCGCCCTTTCGCGTAAGCTCAACGAGCTCACCGACCTCATCGCCAGCTGCGCTCGCGACCGCGCCCCGTTCCGTCTGACGCACTTTGCCGAGGAGCTCGCCGGCGACTTCCACAGCTTCTACGCTGCCTGCCAGGTTCTGCCGAGCGAGGGCCGTCCCGTCGACCCCGAGCTTTCGCGTGCCCGTCTGGCCGCTTGCGATGCCGTCCGCGTGACGCTCGCCCTGGTGCTCACCCTCGTTGGCGTTTCCGCGCCCGAGCAGATGTAATCTGCGAGTCATTTGACCGTGTAGGTTTGGTTTAACTGAGCCCTATAAGCCCGATCTCCCACGGAGGTCGGGCTTTTTTCGCAAACGCCGACGTATTGACGAATTTGGAACTGCTGGAAATACGAAACTATGCCGGTTTACTACGATGAATTGAGGAATTCCAACCACGCTGGCTTTTCGCAAAAAAGCGCAAGGCATCTACCTGCGGTTTTAGTTCAACCGGTTTCGGAGTAGTCGCGGTTGAGCGATTCATCGTAGTAAACCGCCATAGTTTTGGCGGAGGCGGTCAGATTTGTGGGTGGTAAACCAAAGAGTGTCCCTTTTGACTAGTCGTTTAAGAACGTCCCCGATGACTAAGTTGCAGGTGGCGGCGGTTGTGTTACACTAACGCTGCGTAGTTGACGCAATCATCTCGATACAGATCAATGATGTCCGTCGTTTTGAACGGAACTAGACTGTTTAGCCGCCCTGAAGGTTTATGCAGGGAGCATGTGATCACAGGGCTTGAAAAGAAAGTTGAGCAAACACTGTGTCTGATCAACAGCAAGAAAACGAAATAACGACGACGCAAGCCGCTCCCGCTGCACCGGTTGCGTCGGACCAGGTCGCGGCGCCCGCGCAAGCCTCGGCTTCTGAGGTGCCTGAGGCTGCTTCGACGCCTACGCCTGCAGCGGCTGAGAAGGCCGTGCCTGCAACTGGTGAGGAGACTGCTCCGGCAAAGCCCAAGCGTACGCGCCGCACGGCCAAGTCTGCCGCTGACGGCGAGGAGGTCGCCAAGCCCAAGCGCCGCACCACGCGCACGACGCGCGCCAAGCGCACCGTTGCGGCTGACTCCTCGGCGTCGATTTCCGATGAGGTCGCGCAGGCACGTGCGTTGGCTCAGATTAGCGAGGCTCAGGTGGTGCGCGCCCGCCGTCGTGCTGCCGAGCGCGAGGCCGCGGCTCTGACCGAGCTTGCAGCTCCGTCTGTGCCCGAGACCCCTGCCGCCGACCTGCCGACCGAGAAGCCGGCAACGCGCACACGCCGTCGCACGGCTGTTAAGGCCGAGCAGGTTGCTGAACAGGTAACCCCCGAGCTCACCGAGGCTTCGGTTCGTTCCACGGCAGGGGAGGGCGCATCGCCTGCTGAGCACGCTGCGTCTGTCGAGGCCAGCGAAGTTCCCGTTGTTGATCCGGCTTTGCGCCCGCACCGTCGCGGTCGCAAGCCGAAAGCCTTCGTCGAGGCAGAGAAGGCTGCAGCCGCAGCCGCAGCTGCTCGGGATGCTGCGGTGACCGCCGAGTCTGCAACCGCTGCCGATGCACCCGTTCAGGATGCTACGACTTCCGAGGCCGCTCCCGCCGATGCCGAGCCCGCCGACGTCCGCCCCGGTCGCAGCCGTCGCACTGCTGTTAAGCGCACGTCCAAGGCTAAGGCTGCCAAGAAGGGTACGTCCGAGGATTCCGACGAGACGACCGCCGATGCATCGACTGATGCCGCCAAGCCCCAAGACGTCGAACAGCCTGCGTCCGAGAAGCCCAAGCGCGGTCGTAAGAAGTCCGCTAAGGCCAAGGCGTCCGAGCATCAGGCTGATGTCGAAGCGCAGATTGATTCCGGCGCCGAGGCCAATGAAGCCGCTGCGGCCAATGCCGACGCCGCCACAACCGATGGTGCCGCGCCCGACGAGGCCGAAGACGGCACTCGTTCCAACCGTCGCCAGCACAAGCGCAACGAGGAGCGCAACGAGCGCAAGGACGAGCGCAACAACGACCGTCGCAACCGCCAGCGCGATCGCAAACAGCGCAACAAGGAGCGCAACGCCGCCCCCACCGAGCCCACGCTTTCGCGTGAGGAGCTCGCTGCCATGAAGGTCGCCGAACTGCGCGAGAAGGCCAAGGAGTTCGAGATCGAGACGACCGGCAAGAAGAAAGCCGAACTCGTCGAGGAGATCTACACCACCGCTGCGAAGGCCGAGGGCTTCCGCGACATCAAGGGCATTCTGCAGATTCGCCCGGACAGCTCCGGCATCATCCACGCCCATGGCTACATGAAGTCCAACGACGACGCCTTCGTGCCCGCCTACCTCATCCGCTCCGCGCGCCTGCGCACGGGCGACGTCATCGAGGGCTCGCTGCGTCCTTCGCGCGGCGGCGACAAGCGCGCCGGCCTCGCCAAAATCACGACCGTCAACGGTCTGGACCCCGAGCAGATTCGCAACCGCCCCAAGTTCGGCGACCTCACCCCGGTCTATCCCAATGAGCCGCTGCGTATGGAGCACGGCAAGGACTCCATTACCGGTCGCGCCATCGACATCGTGTCGCCGATCGGCAAGGGTCAGCGTGGCCTGATCGTGTCCCCGCCCAAGGCCGGCAAGACCACGATCCTCAAGAAGATCTGCCAGTCTATCTCGATTAACAATCCCGAGGTGCACCTCATCTGCCTGCTCGTCGACGAGCGCCCCGAAGAGGTCACCGATATGCAGCGTTCCATCAAGGGCGAGGTTGTTGCGTCGACCTTCGATATGCCCGCCGACAACCACACTCGCGTGGCAGAGCTCGTCATCGAGCGCGCCAAGCGCATCGTGGAGCTGGGCGGCGATGTCGTGGTGGTGCTCGACTCCATCACGCGTCTTGCCCGCGCCTACAACTTGGCGGCGCCCGCCTCAGGCCGCATCCTTTCGGGCGGCGTCGATTCGGCGGCACTGTATCCGCCCAAGCGCTTCCTGGGCGCAGCCCGCAATATCGAGAACGGTGGCTCGCTCACCATCCTGGCCTCTGCCCTCATCGACACCGGTTCCAAGATGGACGAGGTCATTTTTGAGGAGTTCAAGGGCACCGGCAACATGGAACTTAAGCTCGACCGCGACCTGGCCGACCGCCGCATCTTCCCGGCTATCGACCCCGTTGCCTCCGGTACGCGTAATGAGGACCTGTTGGTCGACGAGCAGATGCGTCCGTTTGTCTTTGGTCTGCGTCGCATTCTTGCCGGCATGAACAACACCGAGCGCGCAGCCGCATCGTTTATCAAGGGTCTTAAGGGCACCAACACCAATCAAGAGTTCCTGGTGCGTTCGGCCAAAAAGCACAGCGACTACGAGCAGACGTTCTAGGCTGTCATCCACGCGCAGCGATAGTCATCAATGCGATAAAGGGTCGGGGCTTTGAGCCTTGGCCCTTTTCTATATCGCCGCTCAGCGCTTTTTTGACCATAAGACTGGCAAGCAGCAGGTTTCCCGTTTCAATCCGACATCGTCGCTTGCAATCGACAGGGCGGTTTCGCATAATAGCTTTTAAGCTTCGCGACGGAAAACGCAGATGAAACGAACCATATACCGTTGCTTTGGGGCATAGCCCCGCTTCATCTTCTCTCGCGCAGCCAACTGAATGATGCGATTTGGGTGCTGGAAGATGGGGAGAGCTCATGGCTTCTTCTGATGCAACACAACGAGCAGTCCTTGCCGGACTTTCGTGCGGGATCGGCCTTGCCGCTCCCGTGGTTATGTATGCCGCGACGCTACCGTTTTCGTCTGTGAACGAGACAGTCGTGGCGGGTGCGGTTCCCTTCGCCGTGGGCGCGGTGGCGGGCGTGGGTATCTATGCCGCCTCGCTGGGTATCTCCGAGTATCGTGCGCAGCGTGAAGAGCGTCTGTTCCAGCCCGATGCCATGGGCGGTGCCGCCAATCTCAATCAGCATCAAAGCGAGTTCAAGACCGCCTCGATTCCAGCTCAGCAGCAGGATGCGACTCCTTACGCTGCGGCTTCTGCTTCTCAGGCTCAGTCGGAGCAGTCTACCTCGGCATTCCTTTCCGGCCTGACTGGTGCGTTCCAGCGCCGTCATGCCGATGATGGTGTCCCTACCATCGCTCGAGCCGCAGATGCTATGGACGAGGCTGAGGCTTGGTCCATGATCGACAGCATGCTCGACGACGATTCGCCGGTTAGCTGCGACCCTGCGCGCTCGCGCGACGTCTATCAAGTCGCCATCGACGAGCTCACCAACGGCGGGCAGACCGGCTCCTTCAATCGCGATGACATCGCCGCCGCGGCGCGTGCCGTGTCAGGCTCCCAGGCCGCCCCTGCGGGCAGCACGGCGGCTTTCGTGGCACTCGTTGCCAACGCGGCAGCCAATAACGCCTACAGCTCTACCTCGGCGGACGCGAACGCTTCTGTCGATAATTCGTACGTTGATGAGGCCATGACCGCGGACGAGGAGGCCGTTGCCGCCCGCCGTGCCGCCGAAAGCTCGCTGTGGGGCGCTCCTGCCCAGCAGCAGGCGGCCGAGGCTGCGCCGTACAACGCAAACCTCGCCAGCATGCCTATCATCTCCGGTGCCGCGGACATCGATCTCGATGACCTCGATGAGCCTGCAGCCATCACCGCATCGATTGATGCCCAAGATCGCATCGACACCGGCGACCTTCCGGACGCTTCGCTCGAGGTTGATGTCCCCATGGCCGATTACTCGGGCCACGAGGACATGTGGGCCGCCGCCACCGCGATTCTGGATGAGATTGACGGGCCTGCTCCTGTTGCAGCCCCCGCTCCCGTCACTGCCCCTCAGCCTGCTGCCCCCGCCTATGTCGGCCGTCACAGCGCTGTGTTCCCCGAGGATACCGCCCGTATCTCGCGCGAGGGCATCGAGCGGGCCGAGGCTATTGCCGCCGGCATTATGGAAAATCGTCGTCACGAGCGCGTCAATCAGATCCTCGAGGAAGAGATCGAGCGCCTGCAGTCCTCTACCGCCAAGCGTACGGGCCGTGCCTATCTGAGCGTTATCGAGGGCGGTACCGCCAGCTTCGCCCCGCTCCGCGCGGAGGCATAACTTCTGCATGGTTAAGATCAATCGAAAATGGGCGGTTGTGACCTGCCTGATGGCGCTCTTGATCTGGGGCAATTCGCTGGTTCCCGGCTCGGGGTCGGGCTCGCTGAGCCTAACGGTCATGGAAGCTATCCGCGGCTTCCTGCACGGCGTGGGACTTCCATATGCATGGGTGACCAACTTTGTTGTTCGCAAGTGCGCGCATTTTACCGAGTATATGGTGCTCGGCATCCTGGCAACGCATGCCTTTGATTATGAGGGGCGGCGCACCTTTGACGTGCTGCTGCCCACGGCGGTGTTCCTGCTGCTCGTTCCCTCCATCGACGAGACGATTCAGCTCTTTGTGCCGGGACGTGCCGGCATGATCACCGATGTGATGATCGACTGTTGTGGAGCGGCAACGGGTGTTGTGCTCCGATATCTCTTACGGTCGCTGATGTGCGCCAAAAAAGCCGCCTAGGACGTATTGTTTGGTCCTAGGCGGCCTTTTTTATTTGAGGGCTTATATGAGGCGTGATGGCGTTGTTCCGTAGGTCGGATTTGCCGCGCGCGCCACGCCCTGCGGGTGCGTCTGTTACTGAAGTGCCTGTGCGCCCAGGGCCAGGCAGCCCATAATGCCCTGTTTGCCCTCGAGGCTGTTGTTGACGATATAGCTATCGATGTCGGCCATCTCGGACGTGACGATGTAGCCGTTGAGCATCTCGGCGCACTTCTTGCGCGCGAGCGGCACGATGGGGGTGTGATCGGCCACGCCGCCACCGATGACGATCTTCTGCGGTGCGTAGCACAGGATGTAGGTCATGAGCGCCTGCGCCAGATAGCCGGCGAGCAGGTCCATGGCCTCCGGGTCATCGGCCATCTCTCCGGCGCTCTTGCCACCCCAGCGCTTTTTGACGCCGGGGCCGGCGATGAGGCCCTCGAGGCAGTTGTCGTGGAAGGGGCAGCCGCTGTGCTCGCCGATGGTGTCGCGCGGGTCGCGCGTGACCAGGATGTGGCCGGCCTCGGGATGCATCATGCCGTGCACGAGCTTACCGCCCGAGAGCACGCCGGCGCCCACGCCGGTACCGATGGTCAGATACACCACGTCAGTGAGGCCCTGGGCGCAACCAAAGGTGACCTCGCCCAGGCAAGCGACGTTGACGTCGGTGTCGTAGCCGCAGGGAATATTGAGCTCGTTTTGGATGGTGCCCAGCAGGTCAAAGTAGCGCCATGCCGTTTTGGGCGTCTCCAGGATCTTGCCGTATTGGGGCGAGGCAGGGTTGACTGCGGTGGGGCCAAAGGCGCCGATGCCCAGCGCGGCGATGCCCTTGTCGGCAAACCATGCGTTGACGGCCTCAACGGTCTCCTGCGGGGTCGTGGTCGCAATCTGCTCGCGTTCCAGGACCGTGCCGTCTGCATAGCCCGTGGCGCAGACCATCTTGGTGCCGCCGGCCTCGAGCGCTCCGATAAGCTGCTGCTCTGCCATAGTGTTCCTCTCTCAGGGATGAGTTGTTCCGTGACTAAAGTATAGCGCTCTAAACCATTTAAGAAAGCGCTATAAAAAGAGGCCTCGTAACGCGGCGGGCGGTGCGAGGTTTCTTTGGTACTTTTAGTTGTTGGGCCGTCCTTACCCGCGCGGCTTGATTTTATCTCGCAGGGACTTGAGGTTTTCGAGTGCGGCGTTGAGCGTCTCGTCACGCTTGGCAAAGTGGAAACGGATCAGGTGGTTGACGGGCTCGCGAAAGAAACTTGAGCCCGGCACGGCGCCCACGCCAACCTTGGAGGCGAGATCCTCGCAGAAGTCGAGGTCGCTGTCGAAGCCAAACTCAGAGATGTCCATCATGACGTAGTAGGCGCCCTGCGGCACGTTATGCTTAAGACCGATGCTGTCGAGCCCCTGGCAGAACAGGTCGCGCTTAGCTGTGTAGAGGTCGAGGACCTCATCGTAATAGCTGTCGTCGAAGTTGAGGGCGGTGACGACGGCCTCCTGCAGGGGAGCGGCGGCGCCTACGGTGAGGAAGTCGTGGACCTTTTTGATGCGCTCGGTGATTTCGGCGGGAGCGATGGTGTAGCCCAGGCGCCAACCGGTGATGGAGTAGGTCTTGGACAGCGAGCTGCAGCTGATGGTGCGCTCGAACATGCCGGGCAGCGTGGCCATATAGACATGCTCGTGGGGCGCGTAAACGATGTGCTCGTAGACTTCGTCGGTAATGCAGTAGGCGTCGTATTTTTTGCACAGGTCGGCGATAAAGGTGAGCTCCTCGCGCGTAAAGACCTTGCCGCAGGGGTTGGAAGGGTTGCACAGGACGATGGCCTTGGGGTCGTTGTCGCGGAAGGCCGCCTCGAGGACCTCGCGATCGAAGTCGAACGTGGGCGGGTTGAGCGGCACGTAGATGGGCTCGGCACCCGAAAGGATCGTGTCGGCGCCGTAGTTCTCGTAGAACGGCGAGAAGATGACGACCTTGTCTCCGGGGTTCGTAACCGTCATCATGGCGGCCATCATGGCCTCGGTGGAGCCGCATGTGACTACGATATTTTCGTTGGGGTTGATCGGCATGCCCATAAAGTGCTCCTGCTTGGCGGCAAGCGCCTCACGCATGGCCTGGGAGCCCCAGGTGATGGAGTACTGGTGGTAAAGCGGCTTGGGGTCGGTGGCGATGGTGCTGAGGCTATTGAGCAGCTGCGCCGGGGGATCAAAGTCGGGGAAGCCCTGTGACAGGTTGACGGCGCCATACTTGTTGGAGATGCGCGTCATGCGACGGATGACGGAATCGGTAAACGTTGCCGTGCGGTTGGAGAGTTCTTTCATGCCGGTCCTTTCGAGCATTTGCAGTGGGGCAAGTTTACTCCTATGAAACCGGTGGGAAATGCTCGAAATGGTCTCGAAAAACTCTTTTCAAAATTCTTGAAAATTGGGGCTTGCATCGCGTGGCGTTCCTTGCAATAATAGTCGAGCGCGAAGCGCACAGGACACGGTGGGTGTAGCTCAGTTGGCTAGAGCGACGGGTTGTGGTCCCGTAGGTCGAGGGTTCGAGTCCCTTTACCCACCCCAGTTCTTGCTTCGTGTTGATATCGGGTCGTTAGCTCAGTTGGTAGAGCAGGGGACTCTTAATCCCAAGGTCCAGGGTTCGACCCCCTGACGGCCCACCACACGATATCTCCTCTAAAGTCCGCCACGACGGACTTTAGCTTTGGGTCGTTAGCTCAGTTGGTAGAGCAGGGGACTCTTAATCCCAAGGTCCAGGGTTCGACCCCCTGACGGCCCACCAAAGCATGTTTAGACGGTCAACGAAAGTTGGCCGTCTTTTTTTGTTAACAGTACATGGGGTCGAACCCGTAAGGGCGCGGTGCTGAGGAAATGCGCGAGCATTTGCCAGCGCAGCGCGCAAGGCGCGAAGCGCCGCAGCGGCCGCCTGCGCAGCAGGCTGACCCCCTGACGGCCCACCAAAGCATGTTTAGACGGTCAACGAAAGTTGGCCGTC
>CATYEN010000048.1 GCA_958405565.1 uncultured Collinsella sp.
ATACTCATGGAAAACCTCCCATTTCCCGATGTCCAAGAAATGGGAGGCAGTTCACTGTCCCCTTCGTGGTGGTTTTTGGTTACCGTCTTAGTACTGCCACATGTGGTTGACGGGGCCGGAGCCTTTGCCCATGTCAAAACCGGCGGCGAGGGCGCCTGTTAGGTAGGCCTTGCCGGCATTGACGGCATCGGCGAGGTCCATGCCCTGTGCCAATGCGCAGGCGATGGCGGACGAAAGCGTGCAGCCGGTGCCGTGCGTGTTGCTGGTCTCGATGCGCTTGTGGCGGAACCACGTGGTGAGCGGGTCGCCCAGATGGTTTCCCTCGTCATCGAGCGGCGCGGGCTCGGCTAGCACGTCGTTGGCCTCGTTCACCAGATGTCCGCCCTTGACCAGGGCCGCGCAGCCAAAGCGGCGGGTGAGGAGCATGGCGGCATTTTGCTGCGTGCGTTCGGAATCGACCTCGTAGTCGAGCAGCGCCATGGCCTCGGGAATGTTGGGCGTGATGACCGTCGCTAGCGGGAACAGGCGGCGGGTGAGTGCTTCGGAAGCATCCTCGGCAATGAGTCGAGCGCCCGAGGTGGCGACCATAACGGGGTCGACCACGATGTTCTGCGCGTCCCAGGCGCTCAAGCGGTCGGCAATGACCTCGATGATCTCGGCAGACGAAACCATGCCAATCTTGACGGCGCTGGGGCGGATGTCGTCAAAGACCGCATCGATTTGCGCGGCGACGATATCGGGGGAGATATCCTGGACCGCCGTGACGCCCAGCGTGTTTTGCGCCGTAATGGCGGTAATGGCCGTCTCGGCATACAGGCGATGCGCCGTGATGGTCTTGATGTCGGCCTGAATGCCGGCGCCACCGCTGGAATCAGATCCCGCGATGGACAGAACGGCAGGTACCCTACTACGATCCATGTTCGCTCCCTTGATTCGGTCGGATTCAAATGGGTCTTTAAGCCAGCATTATAAAGATGCCCGGGCCGACTCTATGTCGAACCCGGGCGGGTGATGCAATCTTTACGCAAATGTAAGCAAATGTTCACATGTCAACAATTGACGAGCGCCGTGGCACCGCCAATGTCGATTGCGGCGAAGAGTCTAGTCCTCCATGCCGAGGTCGATCGTCGTGCCCTCGAACACCTTGTTGACGGTGCGGACGGCACACATCTTGCCGCACATGGTGCAGGTGCCCTCGGTGGCGGCAGGGGACTCCTCGTAGCGCTTCTTGCCGGTGACGGGATCGAGGGCACATTTCCACATGGCGTCCCAGTCGAGCTTACGGCGCGCCTGGCCCATCTTGTCGTCCAGGTCTCGAGCGTGCGGTACCTTCTTGGCGATGTCGGCGGCGTGCGCGGCAATCTTGGTGGCCATGAGGCCATCGAGCACGTCCTGGGCGTTGGGCAGGCACAGGTGCTCAGCGGGCGTCACGTAGCACAGGAAATCGGCGCCGGAGCTGGCGGAGATGGCGCCACCGATGGCGGCGGTGATGTGGTCGTAGCCCACACCGATATCGGTCACCAGCGGCCCCAGCACATAGAACGGGGCGTTGTGGCACAGGCGCTTCTGCAGCTTCATATTGGCGGCGATCTCGTCGAGCGCCATGTGGCCGGGACCCTCGACCATGACCTGGACGCCGGCGGCCCATGCGCGCTTGCACAGCTTGCCCAGCTCGATCATCTCGGCGGTCTCGGTGGCATCGTTGGAGTCGTAGAGGCAGCCCGGGCGGCAGGAGTCGCCGAGCGAGATTGTCACGTCGTATTCGTGGCAGATCTCGAGCACCTCGTCAAAGTACTCGTAGAACGGGTTCTCGTTGCCGGTGACCTCCATCCAGCCAAACAGCAGCGAGCCGCCGCGGCTGACGATGTTCATCAGGCGGCCGGTCTCCTTAAAGGTCTTGATGACCGACTTGTTGATGCCGCAGTGGATGGTCATAAAGTCCACGCCATCCTCGGCATGCGCGCGCACGACCTCGAGCAGGTCGTCCTTGGTCAGCTTGACCAGCGGCTTTTCCATGTAGCCGATGGCGTCGTACATGGGGACGGTGCCCACCATGAGCGGCGTCTCATCGATGAGCTGCTGGCGGAACTGGCGCGTCTTGCCCGAGTTGGAGAGGTCCATGATGGCGTCGGCGCCAAAGTCCTCGGCGATTTTGACCTTCTTCCATTCCTCGGCGGCATCGGCCTTATCGCCCGAGATGCCCAGGTTCACATTGACCTTGGTGGACAGACCCTCACCGACGCCAAAGGCGCGCATGCCCTTTTTGATATGCACGATGTTGGCGGGAATGGCGATGCGGCCGTCGGCCACGCGCTCGCGGATGTACTCGGGGTCGCGATGCTCGCGCTCGGCGACCTCTTTCATCTGCCGTGTGATTTGCCCGGCGCGGGCGAAGTCGATTTGCGTGACGAGCTTGGGCTCGGTCTGTGTGCTCATTGGCACGGCTCCCTTCGTTGGCATTACCCATATCAGGTTTGCGGGTCAGGGCGGGCGCGCCCAATCTCAGCCTGCCGTCTTGTCCTGCAAGCTCCCCGTTATGTTATGGGCTCAAGTATAGCCTGAATGGGTACGATTGAGCCAACGAGTGTGCCTGTGGGGAGGCGAACATGGAAGACAAGCATCTATATCGAGAGACGCAATGGGATGTATCGGCCGAGGAAAGCCGTGCGCACCATGGACTGGTCGCGATTGGTTTTGCGGTGCTTGCCGTGCTGGTGATTGCCTTTTGTATTTGGACATTCGGCGGTCGCAGCAGCGCTGCCTGGGGGTTCGAGGCCGACGAGGGCCTGCCGATTATGACGATGAAGGTCTCTGGCGGCAACACGGTCGCCGCTCCTGGCGACTATTGGTATCCGCGCGACGAGTTTGTGCAGCTGCAGTTGAGCGGCGGGTCTATTCCGGGCGAGGAAATCGAACGCGTGACGTTTGATGCGACACTCAAAACGCTGACGGTGGAGCTCAAAGATCAAGGGGATGTGCCCACGACGATGGATATCGCGCTGACGGAATGGCGCCTGGAGCCTTCGCCGGGCGTCAAGGTGTCCGAGGTGGAGCACGTCAAGGTTGTCTACCAAGATGGCTCGACAAGCGAAATCGCCAAGGCTGATGGCCTAGCAGAATAGGTGTCAGCGCAGGCCGCGACTTCCGCATGCGCCATACCTCGCGTCCTGCCAAGAAGTTGCGGTGAAATAGGGACTGTTTTACCAGTTTAAAGGCCTAATCAGTCCCTATTTCACCGCAACTTATGCGAGGTTGGTTACGGCAGTGGCGGCGGTGGGTCTACAGGGTCTGCTCATTCAGGAAGACCAAGGTGTTATGCTTTGAAAGCTCGGGTATGTGACGGTAACCGACGTCGAACGCGGTGAGTCCGCTTGCATCCTCGATTTCGTTCTCTGCCATCCAGCGCACCATGGAGCCGCGTGCCTTTTTGCTGGCGGTCGAGCGTTGGATGGGCTTGCCGTTGCGGACGCCTTCACCAAAGAGACATGTGACGGTCGTGGCATCGGCGGCAAGGTGGGGCAGAACGGCTTTGGCGTATTCCACGCTGGCGAGGTTGACGATCATGGTGTTTGAGCCTGCCGGAGCGATAGTCCGTGCAAGCTTATCGCCCCAAAACGCATAGAGGTCGCAGGCATCGTCGACGGCGAGCTTCGCGCCCATCTCCAGCCGATACGGTTGGACGGCATGAAAGGGGCGAACGCATCCGTAAAGGCCCGAGAGGATCCACAGATGGCTTTGTAGCCATGTGAGCTGTTCGGCATCCATTACTTCGGGCGCCATGCTCTGGTACTGAATGCCGTGATAGGACATAACGGCGGGGGAGACGTTGCGGGCGATATCGGGATTGTCGAGGTCGTCGTTTTTCAGGACGGGTTCGAACTCATGCAAGGTGTCGAGACAAGGCCTCAGCAGTTTGTCGCTCACGTTCCACAGCGTCTGCAGGCCGCCGCTGCCTTCATTTCGCTCGATATCTAGCAGCGCGCGGTGGAGGCGAGCCGTCTCGTGCGTAAAGGGCGGAATGCCCAGGACTTCAAAAGCATCTTGGGCCGCGCGCATCTGCTTGGCGGGCGAAATGATGACCTGCAGCATGGACTCTCCTCTGCAAAAAAGAAGTTGCGGTGGAATAGTTCCTGTTTGGCCTGTTAGTAGGCTTATTTAGGAACTATTTCACCGCAAGTTGTGAAGGGCTGGTTGGGCTCGCTTTACGAGGGTTGGTTAGGCGCGCTCGAGGAAGGCCTTGTAGCCGCGGTAGGCCTCGTAGATATCGGCCTTGTTGGCGACCTCCCACAGGGCGTGCATGGACAGGACGGCAACGCCGGAGTCGATGACGTTCATGCCGTACTTGGCCATGATGTAGGCGATGGTGCCGCCGCCGCCCGCATTAACGCGGCCGAGCTCACAGGTCTGGAAGTCCACGCCCGCCTCGTCCATGATGTCGCGGATGAGGGCCACATACTCGGCGTCGGCGTCGTTGGAGCCGCCCTTGCCGCGGCTGCCCGTGTACTTGTTAAAGCACAGGCCGCGACCCATGAAGGCTGCGTTCTTGGTCTCGAACTTGCCGGCGTAGCCCGGGTCGAAGCCGGCGGACACGTCGGAGGAGAGCATGCGGCTGCGGGCGAGTGCGCGGCGCAGGGCCAGCGGGCTGTCCTCGCCGGCGAGCGTCATGATCTCGGCGACGGTGTTCTCGAAGAAGCGGCTCGTCATGCCGGTGGCGCCCACGGAACCGATTTCCTCCTTGTCGACGATGAGCGTGATGCTCGTGCGCTCCACGTTGGCGACGTTGATCTGGGCGAGCATGGAGGGGTAGGCGCAGACGCGGTCGTCGTGGCCATAGCCCAAGATCATGGAGCGGTCGAGGCCCATGTCGCGGGCCGGGCCGGCGGGCACGACCTCGATCTCGGCGGAGAGGAAGTCCTCCTCCTCGACGTCGTACTGCTCCTTGAGGATATCCAGGAACATCTGCTTGACGGGCTCCTTGGGGGTGTCCTTGTCGTCTTCATCGAACTTGACGGGACGGCCGCCCACGATCACGTCGAGGATTTCGGCGTCGACGGCGTCCTTGGCGGGCTTGGCCATCTGCTCGCTCGAGAGGTGGATCAGCAGGTCGGAGATGGTAAAGACCGGGTCGTCCGCCTTGTCGCCGATATTGATGTCGACGGTGGTGCCGTCCTTTTTGCAGATGACGCCCACAAGCGCGAGCGGGGAGGCCACCCAGTGGTAGCTCTTGACGCCGCCGTAGTAGTGCGTGTCAAGGTAGGCCATGTCGCCGGCCTCGAAGGCGGGATTCTGCTTAAGGTCCAGACGCGGCGAGTCCACGTGGGCGCCCAGGATGTTAAAGCCCTGCTCGAGCGGGGCGGTGCCAAGGTTGACGAGCATAAGGTCCTTGCCGTGGTTGGCGGCGTACACCTTGTCGCCTGCCTTGAGCTCGCGACCCTCGGCAATCACGGTCTCCAAGTCGACGTATCCCGCCTCCTCGGCCATCTTGATGCCGGTCTTGACGCACAGGCGCTCGGTCTTGTTTTCGCTCAAAAACTGCTTATAGCCGCGGCAAAGCTCCTCGAGCTCCTCGATTTGCTGCGGTGTGTACTTTTTCCATGCGCAGGGACGCTCCATGACGCAGGCTCCTTTCGGATCGATCGTGCTGGTTGATGTACCGTGAGCCATCGTATCACGCGCGGGCCCGCGGCGGCGGGGAAGCCTGATGTGCGGTGGCCGTGGGGCGGGGAGCGTGTAAACTGGTGTGAGCAAACTGTGCCCAGCCCAAAGCGAGGTATTCAATATGTCTGACAAGCGCCGTACCTTTGCCGTCATCGACGGCAACTCGCTCATGCATCGCGCCTTCCACGCCGTGCCGCCGACCATGAACGCGCCGGACGGTCGCCCCACCAACGCGATCTTTGGTTTTCTGAACATGTTCCTCAAGATGATCGATGCCTTTAACCCCGACGGTGTGGTCGTGGCGTTTGATAAAGGCAAGCCGCGCGTGCGCATGGAGATGCTGCCGCAGTATAAGGCGCAGCGCCCGCCCATGGATCCCGACCTGCATGCGCAGTTCCCTATGATCAAGGAGCTGCTCGGTGCGCTCAACGTGCCGATTCTGCAGTCCGAGGGCTGGGAAGGCGACGATATCCTGGGAACCATGGCGCGCCTGGGCGAGGAGGCCGGCTGCGACATGCTGCTGGTGACCGGCGACCGCGACATGTATCAGCTTGTGACCGAGCACGTTAACGTGGTCTCGACTCGCAAGGGCCTGTCCGACGTGGCGATCATGACGCCCGAGAGCGTGGATGACCTGTATCACGGCATCACGCCGGCGCTCGTGCCCGATTTTTACGGTCTGAAGGGCGATACGTCGGACAATATTCCCGGCGTACCGGGCATCGGCCCCAAAAAGGCGAGCGCGCTCATCGCGCAGTACGGCAGCCTGGACGAGGTCATCGCGCATGCTGATGAGGTCAAGGGCAAGATGGGCGAGAACCTGCGTGCGCACATCGACGACGCGCTGCTGAGCCGCAAGGTTGCAACCATTCGCACCGATGCGCCTGTTGAGCTCGACTTTGACGCGACATCCTTCCCGGCGTTTTCTGCCGATGAGGTGTCCGCGGCGCTGGGTACGCTTGGTATCACCGCCATGCAGAACCGTTTCTTGGCGCTGATCGGTGACGAGGGTGGCGCTGCTGCCGCTGCTAGCACGTTTGAGATGCCCACGATTGAGCGCACCGCTGCCGGCGATGCCGAGGCGCTTGCTGCCGTGGCGTCCGAGGTTGCCCGTGCGATCGAGGCGGGCGAGTGGGTCGCCGCCGTGGTGGACGACGACAAGGAAGAGGGCGCGCTCTTTGGACTGACGCGCACACTGTGGTTGGCGACGTCCAAGGGCCTGTTCGCGCTCGAGGAAGCCGATGACGGCACGCCTGCCGCTGTCGAGGGCTTCAACTTCGTCCACGGCGTGATCGCCGGCGTACTTGCGCGCCTGTTTATGGAGGGCCGTGTGGCGAGCCCGGATACGAAGGCGCTGCTGCACGAGCTTTCGCCCATCGATTCTTCTGAGCCCGAGCTCATGGACCCGTTGTCAGTCGATTCTACGCGCATCTTCGATACCGTGGTGGCTGCCTATCTGCTGGATTCCGATCGTTCCGAGTTCGATGAGGCATATCTTGCCGATACGTATTTGCAGATGGCGTTGCCTGCGGCGCGCGGCGCAGAGGGTGCTGGTGAGAACGCTCCGGTGCCAGCCGCCCGTACTGCGGCCCTGACACTGGCGCTGGTCGCACCGCTGCGCGAGTGCATGGCCCGCGAGAATGCCGCCAATGTGTTCGATGGCATCGAGATGCCGCTCGTTCCGGTACTTGCCAAGATGGAGCGCGCGGGCATGCTCGTGGATCCCGATCGGCTGCGCAGCCTGTCCGAGGGTCTGGCGACCCAGATCACCGAGGTCGAGCGCAGCATTCGTGACCTGGCAGGCGACGAGACCTTTAACATCGGCAGCCCCATGCAGCTCTCGCACGTGCTGTTTGATGTTATGGGGCTTCCGACCAAGGGCCTAAAAAAGACCAAGCGCGGCTACTATTCGACCAACGCCAAGGTGCTGAGCGACCTTGCCCGCGACCACGAGATCGTGCGCCTGATTTTGGACTGGCGTGAGAAGTCCAAGATTAAGTCGACCTATCTGGACACGCTAGGTCCGCTGCGCCGTGGTGACGGGCGTGTGCACACCACGTACAACCAGACCATCACCGCGACGGGGCGCCTGTCTTCGAGCGACCCCAATCTGCAAAACATTCCGACGCGCTCGGAGCTGGGGCGTACCGTCAAGACGGCGTTTTCGGCGGGCGAGGGAAGCGTCTTTTTGGCGGTGGACTACTCGCAGATCGAGCTGCGCCTGCTCGCGCATCTTTCGGGCGACGAGCATCTGGTGCGCGCCTTCAACGAGGGCGAGGACTTCCATGCCGAGACGGCCGCGCGCGTATTTGGCGTGCCGGTGTCCGAGGTGACGCCCGACCTGCGCAGCCGCGCCAAGGCCGTGAACTTTGGCATCGTGTACGGTCAGCAGGCCTACGGTCTGTCGCAGTCGCTGCACATCTCGATGGCCGAGGCGCGCGACATGATCGATCGCTACTACGAGGCCTACCCGGGCGTACGCACGTTCCTCGACAACGTGGTGGCGCGTGCCAAGCAGACGGGCTACGCCGAGACCATGTACGGCCGCCGGCGTCATATTCCGGAGCTCAAAGCCAAAAACCCACAGCTCCGCGGCTTTGGTGAGCGCACGGCCATGAATCATCCCATGCAGGGCACCGCGGCCGACATCATCAAGATCGCCATGGCCCGCGTAAGCCGCCGCCTGGAAGAAGAGGGCTTTGCCGCCCACATGATCTTACAGGTGCACGACGAACTGGACTTTGAGTGCCCCGTCGACGAAGTCGAGCGCCTCACCGCCATGGTCCGCGACGTCATGGAACACGTAGTAGACCTCCGCGTACCGTTGATCGCCGAAGCCAGCACCGGCATAACCTGGGCCGACGCGAAATAGGGAAGCACTCCGTAAGGCAAGCTCGCCCAAGACGCAAGCCCTCACATACTTAAGATTTGGGACAAACACTACTGATTAATTTGTCCCACAGTAACCAAAACAGAGGGGAGCCCCTTCCAACAAGGAGCTCCCCTCTGCTCAAATCATTTCAGCTAAGTATCCAGACACTCAAGACTCCATCTTAGCGGCAGGAAAGTAAACCTAGGGCCTGGCCGGGCGGCACGGGTTAACTTTTCGTAGATTCCGCACGCAAAGAAAGCCACTTAATGTGGCTTTCGTCTTGCGCAGGACCTGACCGAGCGAAAAGTTAACCCCTGCCGCCCGGCCAGGCCCGATGGGATGGCTAGCGAGCCGCCAAGATGGCGTCGATGAGCGTCAGTACGCCCCCGTCGTTGTTGCTCGGAATGCGCCACTTGGCATGCGCGTTCATATGCTCCTCGGCATTGTCGACGATAAAGCTGTGACCGACGCGCTCCAGCATGGGAATATCGTTGTACGTGTCGCCCACGGCGGCGGCATCGGCGATGTCGATGCCGAGCTGCTCGCACAGATGCGCGACGCCGGCGCCCTTGTCGACGCCCAGGTTCATAAAGTCGATCCACTCGCGACCGGCATTGGTGACATAGAGCTGGTCGGAGAATGCGGGGTTGTAGGTCTCGCGGAACGCGGGCTCGGCATCGTAGGCAGGAAAGAAGATCGAGATCTTATTGGACTCGATGTCGAGGCCCTCAAAAGTGTCGACGTAGTTAATCGTGTTGTAGTAGACGCTGATCTCGTCGTGATACTGGTGGTCGCGGGCAAGCACATAGAACTCGTCGTAGCAGCACAGGACGGGAACGGCGCGCGGGTCCTCCGAGGCACGGGCGAGTACCTGCTGGTACAGCGCCACATCGATGTTGCTCTTATAGATATAGTTGTCGCGATAGATGACGCAGGCTCCGTTGTCGGGGCAAAAAGCGAGGCGGTTCTTAATGCCCTCGAACATTTCCTCGAGCTTGGGGGCCGGGCGTCCACTGGCAGGGCAGAATACGATGCCAGCGTCGGCGAGCTTGTCCAGACGCTCATCGAGGCCCTGAGGCAGCACGCGCTCGTCGGTGAGAAGCGTCTTGTCCATATCGACGGCGAGAATCTTAATCTTGCCGATATTGGCATCTGATTCGTAAGTTTGCATAAAAGCGCGCCTTTCGTTTCGAGATTGTTTCAGACGTTATAATCATTAACTAGTAGTCGGGCGTATTTTCGCAGGATTGACGCGTATTTGCACCACTCTTCACAAAGTAATGAAAAAACTTTTCAGAAATTTGAATTTGTCGCTTGTGCAGCAAGCACTTTAGCGTATGATAGCGACCATCGAAAACGGAGACGGCAAAAGCGCCGTTTACCGAGGAAAAGGTACCGTTTGCGATATATGAATTGCGCCCGGCGATACGTGAAAGGAGAGGCAGATGCAGTTCGTAAAGATCATCACCACTGCAGACAATGCCATCCGACGCCAGCGCGCAATTTCCCGACGACGATAACAATCGTCTCTGTCCGCATGGGGCGAAATGCCTCAACAGAGTCATTTTGAGGTCGTCGGGTTTTTAGCACGACATAGCCGCATGTTTCTAGGGCATGCCTGTGCTGCATTCTGCTGAATAACCTGATATTGCACGGTTTTTGACCTCAGGGTGACTTGCAACTGACCGATGTTCTAACTAGCTACCAAGGGCGAAAGGAAACAGCCATGAGCAAGGAAAAAGTCGTTCTCGCATATTCCGGTGGTCTTGATACATCCGTATGTGTCAAGTGGTTGCAGGATGAGAAGAATCTCGATGTCGTTTGCGTCTGCGGCAACGTGGGCCAGGAGGAGACCGGCCTGGATGCCAAGAAGCAGAAGGCCCTCGACCTGGGCGTTCTGGACTGCCAGGTGCTCGACCTGCGCGATGAGTTCTCCGATGAGTTCCTGACCAAGGCCATCGCCGCCAACTCCATGTACGAGAACAAGTACCCGCTGCTCTCCGCCCTGTCCCGCCCGCTGCTTGCCAAGAAGCTCGTCGAGGTCGCCCACGAGTTCGGCGCCACCTATGTCGCCCACGGCTGCACTGGCAAGGGCAACGACCAGGTTCGTTTTGAGGCCGCCGTCAAGGCCCTCGACCCCGAGCTCAAGGTTATCGCCCCTGTTCGTGAGTGGGATCTGAAGTGCCGTCCGGACGAGGTCGCCTACGCCCACGCCCACAACGTGCCGGTTCCCGAGGGTGCCAACGACAACCCCTATTCCATCGATGACAACCTGTGGGGGCGCGCCATCGAGTGCGGTCACCTGGAGGATCCCTGGAACGAGCCGCTTGACGACGCCTGGGTTATGACCAAGAACCCCGAGGACACGCCCGATACCCCGACCTACACCGAGATCGAGTTTGAGGCCGGCAAGCCCGTCGCCGTCGACGGCAAGAAGATGAAGCTCTCCGAGATCGTCATCGCGCTCAACAAGATCTCCGGCGACAACGGCTTTGGCCGTCTGGATCTGGTCGAGGATCGTCTGGTGGGCCTCAAGAGCCGCGAGTGCTACGAGGTTCCCGGCGCCCTGACGCTCATCACCGCCCACAAGGCGCTCGAGGACATCTGCGTCGAGGGTGACCTGCTCAAGACTAAGATTAAGCTCGAGCAGGATTGGGCTACCGCTGTGTACAACGGCCAGTGGTACAGTCCGCTCAAGAACGCGCTCGACGCCTTTATGGCCGATACCCAGAAATTCGTCACCGGTACTGTCCGTCTGAAGTTCTTTAAGGGCAACTGCCATGTCGTCGGCCGCAAGAGCCCCTTCAGCCTCTACGACTACGGTCTGGCTACCTACGACCGCGACACCACGTTTGACGAGAAGGCCAGCGCCGGCTTTATCGAGATCGATACGCTGTCGCTTAAGACGTGGGCAAAGGTCCAGGGTCCCAGCTCTGCTGCCGCCCAGGCCTAGCGCCTCCTTCCCTTGGTATCCGCGCGGCCCATCCGCGTGATACATAACGGGCGCACGGGGTCCCTACCTTTCGTTATGCTTGCTGACACTTCTTAACATCGGTGGCCCCTACGTTCCGCCCGCATATATGATGCCGCGACTGCGGCTGAGTCCGAGCCCCGCCGGGGTTGTCCGGCGGGGCTCCTTCTATCAATTTGGCGGCTCTGCGCCCATATATATGAGGAGTATCCATTATGTTCAATGCTATCGCGCATGCTTTACTTTCCCTCGCGCCCGAGCTCGATGCTGCAAAGGTCGAGGACGTCCCTATGAGCCTGAAGGCTTGGATTGACGGTTCGCAGGGCAACATTCGGAGGGAGACGTTGGGTGCCAAGTGCATGGTGCGTCACTTCTTTGCAAATTAGCTACATGGCCCCGCGCACAGTGGGGAATGTGTAAAACTAGCGGTTGAAAAATCGCTTTAGCGACATGGCGTATTGCTTTGGGCGCTTGTTTTGGTAATTGGAGAAAGGGGACGGTTCCATGGCTCTTTGGGGCGGTCGTTTTGAGGCGGGAGTGGCCGAGGTCACGCAGGAGTTTGGCGCGTCGCTGCCGGTCGACAAACATCTCTATAAGCAGGATATCGCCGGTTCTAAGGCGCATGCCAAGATGCTGGCGGCCCAGGGCATCATCAGTGCCGAGGATGAGCAGGCGATTGCCGAGGGCCTGACCGGAATCGAACAGGATATCGATGCCGGCAACTTCACCTTCGATATCAACGACGAGGACATCCATATGTCCATCGAGAGCGAGCTGACGCGTCGCATCGGCGAGGCCGGTAAGCGCTTGCATACCGGGCGTTCGCGCAACGACCAGGTGGCGACCGATACGCGCCTGGGCGTCAAGGCGTTGGCCAAGGAGCTCATGGAGGCCAATCTTGAGTTGCGTCATGTGCTGGTGGATGCGGCCAAGAAGTACGACAAGGTGATTCTGCCGGGCTACACGCACATGCAGCATGCTCAGCCCGTGCTGCTGTCACATCATCTGCTGGCGTATTCCTGGATGTTCGCGCGCGACTTTACACGCCTGAAGGCCGCCTTTGATGCCGCCGACAACTGCCCGCTGGGTGCTGCCGCGCTTGCCGGTACGAGCTATCCACTCGATCGTCAGATGACGGCTGCCGAGCTTGGCTTTGCGGGTGTGATTCCCAACTCGCTCGATGCGGTTTCCGACCGTGATTTCCTGCTCGATCTGCATTACGCCGGCTCCGTCATGGCCATGCACCTGTCGCGTTTTTCCGAGGAGATCGTGCTGTGGTCGAGCTCCGAATTTGGCTTCATCACGCTTTCCGACTCCTACTCCACCGGCTCGTCCATCATGCCGCAGAAGAAGAACCCCGACTTTGCCGAGCTTATTCGCGGCAAGAGCGGCCGTGTCTATGGCAACCTGGTGCAGCTGCTTGTGACCATGAAGGGCCTGCCGCTGGCCTATAACAAGGACTTGCAGGAGGACAAGGAGGGCGCGCTCGATACCGCCCATACGCTTATGCAGTGCTTGTCCGTTATGGCGGGCATGATCTCGACCTGGACTGTCAACGAGGACGCCATGGCGCGCGAGTGCAGCGTGGGACATCTTGCCGCCACCGATGTTGCCGATTACCTGGCCAAGCGTGGCCTGCCGTTCCGCGAGGCACATGCCGTGGTGGGGCATCTGGTCCTGATGTGTGAGAAGCGCGGCTGCAATCTTGAGGACCTGCCGTTTGAGGTGTTCCAGGAGGCAAGCCCGCTCTTTGAGCGCGATATTACCGAGGCGCTCGACATCCCGTCGATTGTCGCCGCGCGCACGACCGAGGGCGGTACCGCCCCTGTCGCTGTTGCCGTGCAGCTGCAGCGTGCCGAGGCACAACTCGTTGCCGACGAAGGTGTGTTTGGCTCGTTGACTAAGGTCGTCGAGATGGGCCACGGAGCTAATTAGCTTATAGGATGCGTCTGTCTGGTGCGTTCATCATATCTTGCCTTTACGGGTGCTCGCTACGGTGGGCGCCCGTTTTGTTATAGGGAAGGAAGGAGCTTGTCGAGAACTTTTGTAGGACCTTTGGGCAGGTTGTGAAGGGGATACGTTTGCGGGTGGCAACCGACCGTCTGATCTGTTCGATGCGGTTGATGGGCGGTCGGATGGTACTCTAGTCGGGCTTCGGAACAGAAGTGACACATATGGAGCGCTTCAATTAATAATAACGCTTCAATAAACGGCTTTTTGTTTAACTGCAGCTAGAACTCTGTTACGATGCAGTCCAGGCGGGTGCCGGAATGGGACTTGGGCACGCGCGAACCTACTTGAAAGGCTACCTTATGGCTATCGAGAAGACCTTCATCATGATTAAGCCCGACGCCGTGCGCGATCGCAAGATCGGCGAGATCGTTGCTCGCATTGAGCGCAGCGGCCTTGTCATCGAGCGCATGGAGATGACCACGCTCGAGCGCGCTACCGTCGAGGAGCACTACGCCCATCTGGCCGACAAGCCCTTCTTTGGCGATCTCTGCGACTTTATGACGAGCGGTCCGGTCGTCAAGATGGTTGTTTCCGGTCTTTCCGCCGTCTCCAAGATGCGCACCCTTATGGGCGCCACCAACCCGCTTGATGCTGCTCCTGGCACCATCCGCGGCGACTTCGCTGTCGATGTCAACGCCAACGTGATTCACGGCTCCGACTGCCTGGAGAACGCCGAGATCGAGATCAAGCGCTTCTTTGGCTAAATCAGCTTTGACTCCTTAAAGCTGTTAGCGTGTGGCTTGGGCGTCGCGGAACTCCATCCGCGGCGCCCTTTTATATTCCAGTAGATTTTTGGGACATGCCTAGAAATCTACTAAAGAGCCCCCGCCTGGAATGTGCGTGCATTCCAGGCGGGGGCTGTCGTTAGCGTATGGCGTTGTAAGTCTTTAGGCCTCGTCGACGACCTTGAGACCGCGGGTCTGGTCGATCTCGTTGAGGAGGTTGACGCGACGCTCGTGGCGGCCACCCTCAAACTCGGCGTCGAGCCACTCGTCGACGATCATCTTGGCGAGCTCGGAGCCCACGACGCGAGCGCCAAAGGCGAGCACGTTGGTGTTGTTGTGCATGCGCGAGAGCTTGGCGCTGAAGGGCTCGGAGCACACGACGGCGCGAACGCCCTCGACCTTGTTGGCGGCAAGGCTAATGCCGACGCCGGTACCGCAGATCAGGATGCCCAGATCGATGTCGCCGTTGGCTACGGCCTTGCCCACCTTGTAGCCGGCGATGGGGTAATCGAAGCTCTCGGAGGTGTCGGTGCCAAAGTTGACGACCTCGCAGCCGCGCTCCTTCAGGTGCTCGGAAATGATGTTCTTGAGCTCGACGGCGGCGTGGTCGTTACCGATACCGATCTTCATGGATGGTTCCTCTCTGGTCCGTGCGGTGGATTTGCTAAAGGTTTTACCGCGTTCGACTGCATGATAGCGCGTCTTTGGCTTAAACACTCGGGCGTTTTTTGGTCAAACGCTTTAGCAGACAACAAGACCTGCTTTTCATGAATGAATGCCGCCAGTTTGTGCTTGAGCGCCGTCCGCCGGAACCATGGTTGCGGTTTTTGATGCATTGTTATCAAATAAAAGAGCTAATTATTTTCGAGAGCCCAGCCCGTTATGCAAGCAGGAGATACCTATGCCTACCGATTCCCTTCGTGATGCCGCGTTTTGCGATGTTTTGAACCGCGAGCTTGTCTGCGCGCTCGGCTGCACCGAGCCCATTGCCGTTGCCTATGCAGCGGCGTTGGCGAGCCAGACGCTCGGTTGCGAACCCGATCGTATGGACGTTGCCTGCTCGGGCAACATCATCAAGAACGTTAAGAGCGTGACCGTGCCCAACTCGGGCGGTATGCACGGTATTGAAGCTGCGGCCGTGCTGGGTGCCGTGGGCGGCGACGCCAAGAGCGCGCTTGAGGTGCTCGAGAGCGTTAACGACGAAGATCGTGCTCGCGTGACCGAGCTCCTCGCTGACGCCGGCTACTGCGATGTGTCGCTTGTCGAGGGCGTGCCCAACCTCTACATCAAGGTGACCGCCACGGCCGGGGGCCATACCGCGGTCGTCGAGATTACCGACCACCACACCAATGTCACGTGCCATACGCTCGACGGTATTCCGGTGTGCGGCAAGTCGGCGGGGGAGTGCGCCGCCTGCGCCGAGCGCGTCGTGGCTGAGCGGGCGGCGGATAAGGCCGACACGCCCATGTCGATTGAGTCCATCATCGACTTTATCGAGGGCGGCGACATTGAGGGCGCCCGCGCTGCCGTTGAGCGTCAGATTGAGCTGAACGGCGCGATCAGTGCCGAGGGCCTCGCGCACGCTTGGGGCGCCGAGGTGGGCCGTACGCTGCTGGGCGCTCGTGCCGATGACGTCGCCTGCCGGGCCCGTGCCCGTGCGGCCGCCGGGTCCGACGCTCGCATGAACGGCTGCGCGCTGCCGGTCGCCATTGTGTGCGGCTCGGGCAATCAGGGCATTACCTGCGCCTTGCCCGTCATGGAGTATGCCGAATACCTGCGCTGCGACCACGAGCGCCTGGTGCGCGCCGTGATGCTGTCCGATCTTATCGCCGTGCATATCAAGAGCTATATTGGTGCGCTCTCGGCGTTTTGCGGTGCTATCTGCGCCGCGTGCGGCGCCGGCGCTGCGATTACCTGGCTGTGCGGTGGCACGCGCGAGCAGATTGGCGCGACGGTTTCGAACACGCTCGGTAACGTTGGCGGCATCGTGTGCGATGGCGCCAAGGCGAGCTGTGCCGCCAAGATTTCGGCTGCCGTCGATGCGGCGATTCTGGGACATGATATGGCCATGCAGGGTCGCGGCTTCCGTGCCGGCGAGGGCCTGATCCAAGATACCGTTGAACAGACGATCGCCAGCATGGGCTACGTAGGCCGCGTGGGCATGAAGGACACTGACGTCGAGATCCTCAACATCATGATCGGCAAAACCCAGGTGTGTTAGTTACGCGGGTTTACCAACCCGCGTAACGGGTCGACGCTGCAAACGCCCCTAAGCGGCAATCTGCCTTTCAATCGTCGGGCATGACCAAAAGGTCAATGCCCTCCTCTTTCAAGGCACCTTGCTCACTTAGGGGCGTTTTCGCTGACTTATGCTCAACTTATGACGTTGTTTTGCTCGGGCGAGAAGGTGGCCCTACGACAGCTCGTCGGCCACTTGATGTTCGTAGAAGGCTTCTACTACGGCGTTGAAGTTGTGGGCGAAGTCTTCCATGGTGCCGCGCCAGGTGGCGCGTCCGGGCTTTCCCTGGCCGACGTAGGCGGTCTGGATGCCGCAATCGGGGCTGGGGAAGTCGCGCTTGGGGTCGTTGCCCACCATAAGGACCTCGTGCGGCTCGAGCCCCATGACCTGCAGCTGCTCAAGATAATACGTAGCGTCGGGCTTGCAGCGCGTTGCATTGCCCATGTGTGTCACGAGCTCGAAGGGCGCGTCGGTTAGCTCGCCCCATCCCATGCGGCACTCAATGGCGCCCTGGGGAAAACTGGGATTGGTAAAGAGTGCGCAGCGCAAGCCCGCGTCCTGCACGGCCTGAAGTGCGGCATGCGCGCCGGGCATGGCTTTCGCGTTGATCGCGTCGTCGTTCTTGTGCGGCAGCACCTCGCGCTCGTAGTAGGTAAATGCCTCGTAGATGGTGGGGTCCGAGAGGCAGATGCCACACCGGCGCTCGACCTCTTCCTGATAAAACGTAAGGTTGGTGCGATTGTCCGTGCCGCTTCGGCGGTTGGCGTTGAGGTCGACCAGAATGGTGCCGAGGCGCGCCATCGTGCCGCCACGGCTACGACGGCCGATATCTGCGAGCATCGACGAGACATCCTTAAAATAGCGAAGGATAAACGCATTGAGGTTGATGCTAAGAAGCGTTTCGTCCATATCGAAAACGACAGCTTTGAGCACGCGAGCACCTTTCTCGTAAATTCGATCTAGAATCGTTGGTTCCGGATACTTTACCCCAAAGCCATCCTGCGCACTGCTTATCGTCAAGTTGTGGAGACAGCAGTTCATAAGATTACGAAAAAGTCTCCACACGAGTAAAAAATCGCAGTTCACGCTTGAAATCGAAGTCGTTTCCCCGTAACCTATACGAACGTGATTGCATAAGCATCACATTAGTATCTGTCGGCTCCCGAGTGTTCCTAAACGTTGTGTGCTTGTCGCACCCTTCTGTAGGTCCTAGCAATCGGGGCCCCGTAGTTCGAAAGGGGTCCACCTTTGAGTGAGATTCAGAACTCGTCCATTTTCTCTCTTGACGATGTCAACGAGGAGGAGATGAACAACCTCATCGACGGTACGATTACCGACTTTGATGAGGGCGATCTCGTTAACGGCACTGTCGTTAAGATCGAGCATGACGAGGTGCTCGTTGACATCGGATTCAAGTCCGAGGGCGTTATCCCGGTCCGCGAGCTGTCCATCCGCAAGGACGCTAACCCTGCAGACATCGTTGCACTCGGTGATCCCATCGAGGCCCTGGTTCTCCAGAAGGAGGACAAGGACGGTCGTCTGGTCCTCTCCAAGAAGCGTGCTGAGTACGAGCGTGCTTGGAACCGCATCGAGGAGAAGTTCAACTCCGGCGAGAACGTTGAGGGCGAGGTTATCGAGGTTGTCAAGGGCGGCCTGATCCTCGACATCGGCCTGCGTGGCTTCCTGCCCGCTTCCCTCGTCGACCTCCGTCGTGTCAAGGACCTCACCTCCTACATGGGCACCCGCATCGAGGCTCGCGTCATCGAGATGGACCGCAACCGCAACAACGTTGTCCTCTCCCGTCGCGTCGTGCTCGAGGAGTCCCGTAAGGCCGAGCGCTCTGAGATCCTGTCCAAGCTCAAGTCTGGCATGCGTCTCCAGGGCACCGTTTCCTCCATCGTCGACTTCGGCGCCTTCGTCGACCTCGGCGGTATCGACGGCCTCATCCACATCTCCGAGCTCTCCTGGAACCACGTCAACCATCCTTCCGAGGTTGTCAAGGTCGGCCAGGAGGTCGAGGTCGAGGTTCTCGACGTCGATCTCAACCGCGAGCGCATCTCCCTGGGTCTCAAGCAGACCACCGAGGATCCGTGGCGCGCACTGGTCAAGAAGTACCCCGTCGGCGCTATCGTCGAGGGCACTGTGACCAAGCTTGTCCCGTTTGGCGCTTTCGTCGACCTGGGCGAGGGCATCGAGGGCCTGGTGCACATCTCCGAGATGGCCAACAAGCACGTCGATCAGCCTTCTCAGGTCACCCACGTGGGCGACAAGGTTCAGGTCAAGGTCATGGAGATCGACCTCGACCGTCGTCGTATCTCCCTGTCCATGAAGTCCGCTGCTGAGACTCTGGGCGTCGAGATCGAGGTTACCCCGCTGCCTTCCGAGAAGAAGGACGAGGAGACCGACGCCGAGTAAATCGGTTTGACGATCATTTGTTTTAAGGGATCCGCCTGAAAGGGCGGGTCCCTTTTTGTTTAAAGGCTTTAGCCTGTGCGTCGCGCGCAGCGCGGCGCATCAGAAAC
>CATYEN010000049.1 GCA_958405565.1 uncultured Collinsella sp.
GTCCACGACCTCACCGATCGCCCCCGCATCGTCCGAGCCATCGTCACAGAGCCCAAACAGCGTCAGTAATATTTATTAACTGATTTATCAAAAACTATAAACTAGTTTATAATTATTCCAGTTGACAGCTGGGGGCCATGATGAAGCAACGATTTACCTATGACTGCGTTCTCATAAAAGAAGACGACGGTTACTGCGCCAGCTTCCCGCAGATTCCCGGCGCCTTTGCCGATGGCGATACGCGCGAAGAAGCGATTGCCCATGCCACCGAGGCACTGATGGCGTTTTTGGCTGACGACCTCAACAACGGTTTGACTCCGGCAGGGTACGAACGCTCGGCCGAGGTCGTGGCCCTTTCAGTCGAAATCGACCACGAGGACGCTCGGGAAGCGGCGTGCCGAACATTTAAAGACGCAGCGCTGGACCTCAAAGTCTCCGCTCCGCGGATTACCGCGCTGGTCAAAGCCGGCAAACTCGATGTTGAACTCGTCGACGGCCGTCGGATGATAACGATAGACAGTATCGAGCGTTACGCCGCCCAAGAACGTCACGCCGGAAGACCAAAGAAGTTCGTAGCCGTCCAATAACCCCCTCACTTTCACCGACTACTAGAGCCGCTCACCAAACCAACATGCGCTCTGGGCAAATAGATTGAACGTTTCGTGCGAGAATGCCCCACAGTAAACAAACTTGCACCAGGGCGTAAGGGGCTGGCATACACATGCAGACGGTCTATCGGGTATACGAGGGAGCGCGCGAGCCGCATCGGCTTGCCGTCGAGCGTACGGCCGAGGTGCTCGGCTGTGGCGGTCTGGCTCTGATCCCGACCGAGACCGTCTATGGTGTCGCTGTGGCAGTTAACGCCTTTTCGGACGCCGTGCCTCAAGATACAAGCGAATTCCCATCGTGGCCGCGCGATCCGCAGGCTGCCGTCAATGGCGCCGCAGTTCCTGCGCTCGGCACCGGCTATCGCCGTATCTTCACTCTCAAGCAACGTGAACTCACGCAAACCGTCGCTTGGCTGGTCGATGGCGTCGAAGCACTCGACCGCTATGGCGTGGATATCCCGGAAGATGCCCGCATACTCGCGCGACGATGCTGGCCGGGAGCCCTGACTATCGTGGTCAAGGCAGCCCCCTGCGTGCCGACCTTTATGCGCGCTGCCGACGACACGGTGGCACTTCGCGCTTCGGCCTCGCCCGTGGTGCAGGCGCTCATTCGCGCCTGTGGCAGCCCCCTTGCCTGCACCAGCGCCAACACGCATGGCGCGCCCGCGCCGGCAAGTTTTATCACGGTGGAGGGTCGCATCCTGGAGGGGGTCGATGTTGCCGTCGACGCCGGTGAGACCCCGTGTCGCGACGCCTCGACCATCGTGTCGTTTCAGCACGGCGAGCTCCAGATCCTGCGCCAAGGCGCACTTCCCGCATCAGAGATCGAACGGGTCCTGTCCGACCCGATGCAATAGAAAGGTTTAAGCGATGTCGTTGAATCTGGGCAGCCTGGGCATGGAAGATGCCTCGTTTGACTTTGGCGGTTCCTACATCATGGCGCTCGACTGCGGCACCACCTCGGTACTTGCGACCATCGTCGACGAGTACGGATGCATCGTCGCGCAGGCACGTCGCAGCGTCAAAACCAGTTTTCCGCGTCCCGGTTGGGTAGAGCAAGACCCCATGGCGGTGCTTGCCAGCCAGATCGCCGTCATGATGGAAGTCCAGTTTAAGAGCGGTATCCACTCCGACCGCATTGCCGCCATCGGCATCTCCAACCAGCGCGAGACCACGGTGGTCTGGGACCGCGTGAGCGGTCAGCCGATCTATAACGCCATCGTATGGCAGTGCCGCCGTACCGCGTCGGCAATCGAGGCGTTGGTTGAACAGGGTTGCGAGGAGCTGGTGCGCTCCCGCACGGGACTCACGCTCGACCCGTATTTCTCGGCCTCCAAGGTGCAGTGGATTCTCGACAACGTCGACGGCGCACGCGAAAGCGCGGCGGCGGGCGACCTCATGTTTGGCACCATCGACACCTGGCTCATCTACAACCTCACCGGTGGCCAGGTCTTTGCTACCGACTATACCAATGCCAGCCGTACCGCACTCTTCAACATCCATACGCTCGAATGGGACGACGACCTGCTGGCGCTCTTCGACATCCCGCGCTCCATGATGCCCGAGGTTCGCTGGAGCTCGGGCGACTACGGCCGCGTCGCGAGCGACATCATGACCAACATGCCGCCCATCATGGGCGTGGCGGGCGACCAGCAGGCGTCGCTGTTCGGCCACTGCTGTTTCCGTTCCGGCCAGACCAAAAACACCTATGGCACGGGTTGCTTTATGCTCATGAACACCGGCGACGAGATTGTCGAATCCAAGAACGGCCTGGTTTCCACGATCGGTATCGCCGCGGACGGCAAGGTCAGCTATGCGCTCGAGGGCTCCATCTTTGCCGCCGGTTCAACCATGAACTGGCTGCGCAACAACATGGGCATCATCTCGAGCGTGAGCGAGTCGGCGCAGCTCGCCGCTTCGATCAACGACAACGAGGGCTGCTACTTCGTTCCCGCCTTTGCGGGCTTGGGTGCTCCTTGGTGGGACCCGCGCGCCCGCGGCATCGTGTGCGGCCTGACCGGCGCCTCGAGCCGCGCGACCATCGTGCGCGCGGCCTGCGAGTCCATGGCCTACCAGAGCTACGACGTATTGCGTGCCATGGAGCAAGACGTGGGGCTTTCGATTGAGCGCCTGTCCGTCGATGGCGGTGCCTCGCGCAACGAGTTCATCATGCAGTTCCAAGCCGACCTGCTGGATATCCCCGTGCTGCAGTGCGAGACGGTGGAGACCACGGCGATCGGTGCCGCGTACCTGGCCGGCCTTGCCGTCGGCTATTGGGAGGATTTGGAGGAGCTGGAGCAAAACGCCCAGATTGTTAAGACCTTCCTTCCCCATATGTCCGCCGAGCGCCGCGAGCAAAACCTGGCGGGCTGGCATGATGCCGTCAAGCGCTCGCTCAGCACTGCGCAGTAGGGCTGCGACGAGCCGCTCGATACAACAAACCGCTAAACTTATGCACGGCGCGCGGCAACAACATCGCCGTGTGCCTTGTCAGCAAGGCCGTTTTGCGGCCGCAACGAAAGGGGCAATCAACCCATGACCGTCACTTACGATGCGTCCCGTGTGACGCTTGTCGATCACCCGCTCGTTCAGCACAAGCTGTCGATCCTGCGCGATAAAAACACCGGCACCAACCAGTTCCGCCAGCTCGTGCGCGAACTCGCGCTTTTTGACGGCTACGAGGCCATGCGCGACCTGCCTATGGAAGACGTCGAGGTCGAGACCCCCATCACTGCCGCCACGTTCAAACAGCTTGCCGGCAAGAAACTCGCCATCGTGCCCATCCTGCGTGCGGGCCTTGGCATGGTCGACGGCATCCTCGACCTGGTGCCCTCCGCTCGCGTGGGCCACATCGGCATGGAGCGCGACGAGGTCACCCACGAGCCGCACGAGTATTACTGCAAGATGCCCAAGGATATCGACCAGCGCATCTGCCTGGTCGTCGACCCCATGCTTGCCACGGGCGGTTCGGCCGAGATGGCCATCAGCTACCTGCGCGAGCGTGGTGTCAAGGACATCCGCATGCTGTGCATCGTCGCGGCCCCCGAGGGCCTCAAGTCGCTGACCGAGAAGGACCCAGATGTGCATATCTATACCTGCGCCATCGACGACCATCTCAACGATGCTGCCTACATCGTTCCCGGCTTGGGCGACGCCGGCGACCGCATCTACGGCACGCTCTAGTCGCTGGGCTAAGACGGCCGCGGCTGCAAATACGAAGAAACGGTGCGCGCGGACGAACAAAAGGCGACCGCGCGCACTCCCGTTAACGGACGTTTTGCCCTGCAGGGTTCGAGAAAAACGTATTACCTACCTGCGGCATAAAGAAGGTCTTAAGAAAACGAACAGGTGCGTATTAACCGATGCTTTTTCGGTTGTACTTTAGCGATTGGCTCGTACAATAGTCACCAATGTTTGGCGGGAACTGTTCTGGGAAGCGTTAAAGAAGGAAAGTGAGGACGCCAGTGTTTCAGATAGCCGATCTGCTCGCTATCGTTGCAGGCGCCATCGCGGGCGCAATTGCCTTCCTTCCCTTTGTCTTTACGCTCAAGCCGGTTCTTGACGATAAGCAGAATGCGGACATGCTCAAGGGTATGGTGAGTCTGGCGGTCTCGGCAATCGCCCTGCTCGTCTTTACCTTGGTTGTGTTTGTGTTGTTCGGAGAGGCGTTTCGCATGTTCCTCCTGGGCGAGGCGATCGGCTTCGTGGCCTTTATGGCCGCCTGCGCGGTTCGAGTCGCCAAGGCGCTGCGAGATCCTCATGAGGTCGAAAGGTAAGTCGTGGAAATTTTTGAAAAGCTGCCTGATGAGATTAATCATCTGGTCAGCGAGTTCAGCTCCACCCCTGTCGTGGGCGATCTGAGCTGCGGCATCACGCAGTACTCGTTTTGGCTGATCGTCTCCACGATCGTGCTCCTGATCGTCCTGGCCGTGTTCAAGAAGAAGCAGACCCTGGTTCCCAAGGGCTTCTTCGTCAACGGTTTCGAGTACATCATCGAGTACGTCGAGAACGATATCGGCAAGGGCGTCGTGGGTGAGAACTGGAAGAAGCACTTCCCGTTCCTGTGCTCGCTTTTCCTGTTCATCCTGATCAATAACATGATCGGCCTGATCCCGGGAATGAAGCCCGGCACCGGCGCAATCGGCTCCACCGCCGCGCTCGCCATCTTCGCCTTCGTGTACTTCATCTACTACGGATGCAAGGCTCATGGCGTGATCGGCTACATCAAGAGCCTCGCCCCGCAGGGCGTGAGCTTCCCGATGAACGTGCTTGTGTGGGTCGTCGAGCTTTTCTCGACCTTCCTGCGCCTCATCACGCTCGCCGTCCGTCTGTTCTGCAACATGTTCGCAGGACACGTGGTCATGG
This sequence comes from uncultured Collinsella sp., assembly GCA_958405565.1. Taxonomy (GTDB): domain Bacteria; phylum Actinomycetota; class Coriobacteriia; order Coriobacteriales; family Coriobacteriaceae; genus Collinsella. The sequence goes on from CATYEN010000049.1 coordinate 4,974, forward strand.
GCTCGTTCGCCATCATGGCGAGCATGTTCATGCAGCCGCTGCTTCAGCAGGTTTCCGCGGCCCACGCCGTCGGCGCCCTGCCTTCGCTGGCCTGGCTTGCCATCCTCATCCTGATCTATGCGATCGAGCTTGTGGTCGGCGCCATCCAGGCTTACGTCTTCACGGTCCTTACCGCCGTGTATGTCTCCGAGGCAGAGGAGGTCGCGGAGGAGGAGTAGTCTTCCGCTCGCGCCTTAAAGGTAAGCAATTCGTTAAACCGCCGGTGCCCGTACCCATGGAGCCCGGCAGTTATAAAAAGGTTATCCTGCGTGAAATAAGACACGCACGACAAAGGAGGAATCGTGGGAGTTATCGGTTACGGTCTCGGTGTTATCGGCGCTGGTCTTGCTATCGGCCTGTCTGCTCTGGGTGCTACGGGTGCTATGGCCCGTCAGCCTGAGGTCCAGGGCCGCGTGTTCACCGTCTTCATCATGGGCTCCGCCTTCGGCGAGGCTCTGGCTCTGATCGGCTTCGTTGTCGCGCTGATCGTTAAATAGCACGGAGCGTCAAGTATGAATCTTTCATCCCAGAAGAGCGCGATCGCACTCTCCGCGTCCGCGGCCGCGCTGCTCATGCCGGTTTCCGCGTTCGCCGAGGACGGCGCTGCCGGTGCGGACATCCTCATCCCTAAGATGGCGGAGTTCATCCCGGCGCTTATCGCCTTCCTGATTATCTGGATCGTGCTGGCCAAGGTCGCCCTGCCGGGCATCATGAAAACCATGGAGGAGCGCGGCAAGAAGATCGAGGAGAGCCTCGACGAGGCCGAGAAGACCAAGCAGGAGGCTATCGCCAAGCGCGCTGAGTCCGACTCGATCGTCACCGACGCCCGTCGTCAGGCTGCCGACATCGTTCTCGAGGCCCGTAAGGACGCCGAGTCCGAGCGCGCCCGTATCATCGAGGCTGCTCACAAGGAGGCTGAGGAGATCATCGCCAAGGCCCATACGACCGTCGAGGACGAGCGCAAGTCCATCTACGCCGGTGCCGCGAGCTCCATCGCCGACCTGTCCGTTGCCGTCGCCACCAAGATCGTGGGCGAGGCACTCGAGGACGAGGCCGAGCAGAAGAAGCTCATCGAGCGCTACATCCAGGAAGCAGGTAGCCTGAATGCCGACTAGCCGCTATCAGGACAAGGTGCTCGAGACCTACGCGCGCTCCCTTCTGGAAGCCGCTAAGGCCGAGAACCATGTGTTCGAGGACCTCGAGATGATCGAGCGCCTGGCTTCTGCCAGCCCCGAGATCATCGCCGTGCTCGACACCATGTCCAAGCGCGACCAGCTCGACCTTCTTCCCAAGGTGGCAGCTGCCTTTAAGTATGTTGCCGAGGAAGACGAGGATGTAGTGGGCGTGACCGTCACCACGGCGATCCCGCTCGACGACGAGCTGCGTCAAACCATCACTAAGAAATGCGAGCAGGACTTCGGCCGCAAGGTATTCCTTATCGAGCAGGTCGACCCGTCTATCGTGGGCGGCCTGGTGCTCGAGGCCCGCGGCGAGCGTCGTGACATTTCCGTCAAGACGCAGCTGCGCATCGCGCAGGAGACCCTCGCAAACTCTGCTAATTCGTACGGAGGTGAAGCCTAATGTCCGAAACCCTCAATGCCCAGGATATCGCCAAGAAACTGCAGGAGCAGCTCACGAGCCTCTCCGCGACGGTCGATACGCATGAGGTTTCAACGGTCGACGAGGTAGGCGACGGCATCGCGCGCGTCTCCGGCCTTAAGAGCGCCATGGCAGGCGAGCTTCTGGAGTTCAAGAGCTCCGATACCGGTGAGACCGTCTTCGGCCTTGCCCAGAACCTTGACCGTGACGAGGTCGGCGCCGTTCTGTTCGGTGCCGTCGACTCCATCAAGGAAGGCGACGAGTGCCGCACCACTGGCCGCATTATGGATATCCCTGTGAGCCGCGCCATGCTCGGCCGCGTCGTCAATCCGCTCGGCCAGCCCATCGACGGCCTGGGCGATATCGTCGCCACGCACCGTCGCCCCATCGAGTTCAAGGCCCCCGGCGTCATCGACCGTACCCCGGTGTGTGAGCCGGTTCAGACCGGTCTGCTCGCTATCGACTCCATGGTGCCTATTGGCCGCGGTCAGCGTGAGCTCATCATCGGCGACCGTAAGACCGGTAAGACCGCCATCGCCATCGACGCTATCCTCAACCAGCGCGGCAAGGGCATGGTCTGCATCTATGTCGCCATCGGCCAGAAGGCCTCCACGGTTGCCAACATCCGCGAGACCCTCGCCCAGCACGGTGCGCTCGACTACACCATCATCGTTTCGGCCACCGCTGCCGATTCCGCCCCTATGCAGTACATCGCGCCTATGGCCGGTGCCGCTATCGGCGAGTTCTTCATGTACAACGGTGAGGACGGCAAGCCCGCCAGCGAGACCAACCCCGGTGGCCACGTGCTCGTCATCTACGACGACCTGTCCAAGCAGGCTGTGGCTTACCGTCAGATGTCGCTGACGCTGCATCGTCCGCCCGGACGCGAGGCCTATCCTGGCGACATCTTCTACCTGCACTCTCGTCTGCTCGAGCGTGCAGTCAAGATGTCCAAGAAGAACGGTTATGGCTCCATGACGGCTCTTCCGATCATCGAGACCCAGGACGGCGACGTCTCGGCCTACATTCCGACCAACGTCATTTCCATTACCGATGGTCAGATCTACCTGCAGTCCGAGCTCTTCTTCCAGGGCCAGCGCCCGGCAGTCGACGTGGGCATTTCCGTGTCCCGCGTCGGTGGCGACGCACAGACCAAGGCCATGAAGCAGGTCGCCGGCAACCTCCGTCTGGACCTTGCTTCGTACCAGGAGCTCGCCGGCTTCACGCAGTTCGGCTCTGACCTCGACGAGGCCACGCAAAAGCAGCTTACCCACGGCGCTCGCATGACTGAGCTCCTTAAGCAGCCGCGTTACAAGCCGTTTGAGGTTGGCGAGCAGATCGTTACGCTGTTCGCTGGCAACGAGGGCTTCTTGGATGACCTGGAGATCGCCGACGTGCTGCCTTTCCGTGCCGAGCTCATCGAGTACATGGACAATGGCTTTGGCTCGCTGCTCGACAAGGTTCGCGCCAAGAAGATCGATGATGACACCAAGGCTGAGCTCTTGCGCGTCATCGGCGACTTCAAGCAGCAGTTCATGGCCAAGCACCATTCGGATGTTTCTGGATCAGAGGAGAACTAAGCCCCATGGCCAACCTTCGCGACATTAAGAAGCGAATCTCCTCGGTTACCACGACCAAGCAGATCACGCGCACGATGGAGATGGTCTCTACGGCCAAGATCCGTCGTGCCCTCGATCGCTCCAAGCAGGCCGAGCCCTATAAGGAGGCGCTGACCGACGTCATGTTGACGGTCGCCGGCGACGCCTCCTGTTCGGGCACCGATCCCATGCTGCAGAAGCATGAGAGCGTCAAGCATGGCCTGATTGTCGTTATTGCCTCGGACCGCGGCCTTGCCGGCGGTTTCAATACGACGGTGGAGCGCACGGCCGAAAAGCTCGCCGCTTCTTGGGCGAACGACGGCATCGAGTGCGAGATCATCGCGTGCGGGCGTAAGCCGGCCACGTATTTCCGTGACCGCGCAAACGTTGTCATGCACTTTGAGGGCAACTCCTCTGAGCCCGATTTCAATCAGGCCCGCATGATCTCCTCTCATATCTGCGATGCGTATCGTGCCGGTGAGCTTGACCGTGTCGAGCTTGTCTACCACCACGCCAAGAACCGCGTGGATCAGGAGCTTCGCGTCGAGCATCTGTTGCCGCTCGACCCCGAGATGATCGCTATGGCCCACGGTCCGCGTAAGAACGAGACCGACGCCCCTAAGCGCATCTCGTCCACGTTCGAGTTCGTGCCCTCTCCCGAGCATGTTCTCGGCAAGCTTGTGCCGTCTTATATCCTGACGGTCATCTACCAGGCCCTGATCGATTCGGCGGCTGCCGAGCAGGGTGCACGCCGCAAGGCCATGCACTCCGCGACGGAAAACGCCACCGCGATCATCTCGACCCTTACCCGCACGTATAGTCGCGTGCGCCAGGCTTCGATCACGACCGAGATTAACGAGATCGTCGGCGGAGCCTCAGCATTGGAGGAACAGTAATGGCTAATAACACCGTAAAGCTTGCGGTCGAGGAAGCCACCAAGAAGACGACTGCCGGTGATGGTCGCATCGTACGAATCATCGGCCCTGTCGTCGACGTCAAGTTTGACGGCGCGGTGCCCCCGATCTACAACGCGCTCACGGTCGAGGCCGAGACCCCGATCGGTCACCTGAGCACGATCCTCGAGGTCGAGAGCCAGCTTCCGGGCGGCGTCGTCCGCACGGTCGCCATGTCCTCGACCGACGGCCTGCAGCGCGGCCTCATCGCCACCGATACCGGTGAGCCCATGAAGATGCCCGTTGGCCCCAAGACGCTTGGCCGAATTTGGAACGTTATGGGCAAGCCCGTCGACGGCAAGCCCATGCCCGAGGTGGAGGAGTTCTACCCCATCCACCATGCAGCGCCCCGTTTCGACGAGCTCACCACCAAGACCGAGATCTTCGAGACCGGCATCAAGGCCGTCGACCTGCTTGAGCCCTACATCCGTGGCGGCAAGACGGGTCTGTTCGGCGGCGCCGGCGTCGGCAAGACCGTTCTGATTCAGGAGCTCATCAACAACCTCGCCCAGGAGCACGGCGGCACCTCGGTGTTCACCGGCGTCGGCGAGCGCACCCGTGAGGGCACCGACCTGTACCTCGAGATGAGCGAGTCGGGCGTTATCGACAAGACCTGCTTGGTCTATGGTCAGATGAACGAGCCGCCCGGAGCGCGTCTGCGCATCGGTCTGGCCGGCCTTACCACCGCTGAGTACTTCCGCGATCGTGGCCAGGACGTTCTGCTGTTCATCGACAACATTTTCCGCTTCTCTCAGGCCGGTTCCGAGGTTTCCGCGCTGCTGGGCCGTATGCCGTCCGCCGTCGGTTACCAGCCTACGCTGGCAACCGAGATGGGTGACCTCCAGGAGCGCATTACCTCGACCAAGACGGGCTCCATTACCTCCGTCCAGGCTGTCTACGTCCCTGCAGACGACCTGACCGACCCGGCACCCGCCACGACGTTTACGCACCTCGACGCCACCACGGTTCTTTCGCGTAGCATTTCGTCGCTCGGCCTGTTCCCGGCTATCGACCCGCTCGCGTCTTCCTCCGACGCTCTCGATCCTTCGATCGTCGGCGAGGAGCACTACCGTGTCGCCGTCAAGGTCCAGGAGCTTCTGCAGGAGTACTCCGACCTTCAGGACATCATCGCCATTCTGGGTATGGACGAGCTGTCCGAGGAGCAGCGCCTTACGGTCAACCGCGCCCGTAAGATCCAGCAGTTCCTCTCGCAGTCCTTCCACGTCGCCGAGAAGTTCACCGGCAACCCCGGTGTCTACGTTCGCGTCGAGGATACCGTCCGCTCCTTCGCCGAGATTGTCGATGGCAAGGCCGATGATCTGCCCGAGCAGGCTTTCCGCTATGCTTCCACGATTGAGGACGTGCGCGAGCGCGCCCGCAAGATGGGGGAGAAGTAGGTTATGCGTATCCGCATCGTGTGCCCCGTGAGCTGCGCCTATGAGGGCGACGCTGCGTTTGTGTCGATTCCGTCCACCGATGGCGAGTTTGGCGTTCTGCCTGCTCACTCCAGCGAAATCTGCACGATCGACCGCGGTTACGTTCGCGTTTCCGATAAGGCCATGGGCACTGTCGACCACACGTTTGCCGTGGCCGGCGGCTATGCCCAGGTTGCGGACGATGTCGTGACCGTCCTCGCCGAGCGCGCTTGCGATTTGGCGACTGTCGACGCCGACAAGGTTAAAGCTGATATTCAAGGTTTTGAAGAGAAGCTGGGTAATTTGTCGGAGGATGATGCACGCCGCGCCTACCTCTATAATGAAATCGCATGGTGTAAGCTCAAGCTTGCCCAATAGTCAAACGTTTTAGCGTTCGACCATTTGCGAACACATCATGCCCGGGATGGCCCAGCCACCCCGGGCATGCTTTTTGAAAGGGTAGACCTTGGATATTATCCGCGTTGAGGGTGGCCACGCCATCGGAGGTTCCGTGCCTGTCTCGGGCGCCAAGAACTCCGCGCTCAAACTTATGGCGGCAACGCTTCTGGCGCCGGGCAAGACGACGCTGCAGAACGTGCCCGATATCTCCGATGTCCACGTAATGGGCAAGGTGCTCAAGGGCATGGGCGCTACGATCGATGTTCTCGACGAGCATACGCTCGAGATCGATACCTCTCAGGTCGATTCTTGGGAGGCTCCCTACGAGCTCGTTGCCAAGATGCGTGCTTCCACCGCCGTCATGGGACCCTTGCTGGGCCGCTTCCATCGCGCCAAGATTGCCATGCCGGGCGGCTGCAACCTGGGTGCTCGCAAGATCGATATGCACATTCTGGGTCTCGAGGCCCTGGGCGTTGAGTTTGATACCGCCCACGGTTACATCAACGCTAATGCTCCCCAAGGTCTGCGCGGTACCACCGTCACGCTCGAGTTCGCCAGCGTCGGTGCGACCGAGAACCTCATCATGGCCTCTGTGTGCGCACAGGGCACCACGGTTATCGACAATGCCGCCCGCGAGCCCGAGATTGTCGATCTCGCCAACATGCTCAACGAGATGGGCGCCAAGATTGTAGGCGCCGGTACGCCCGTCGTGACTATCGAAGGCGTGGAAGAGCTCCATCCCGTTACCCATCGCGTGGTGGGCGACCGCATCGAGGCCGGTACCTTTATCGTTGCCGGTGCGTTGATGGCCGACGATCGCGGTGTCGATGTCACGGGCTTTTGCCCCATTCACTTGGGCATGGTGCTCAAGAAGATGGAGCTCATGGGTATCGACTGCGAGCGCGTTGAGGATGGCGTCCATGTGAACCGTGCCGAGCGTATCAAGCCGGTCGACATCCAGACGCTTCCGTTCCCCGGCTTCCCGACGGACATGCAGGCGCAGATTATGGTACTCTCCGCCCTTGCCGATGGCAGCTCCGTTATCACCGAGAACATCTTCGAGAATCGTTTTATGTTCGCATCAGAGCTGGTGCGCATGGGTGCCGACATTCGTATCGAGAGCCATCATGCCATGATTCATGGCGTCAAGGGCTTCTCGGGTGCACAGGTTACCTCGCCCGATCTGCGCGGCGGAGCGGCCCTCGTCGTAGCGGGCTTGATCGCCGACGGGACGACCGAGGTTTCGGCTATCCATCACATCAAGCGCGGCTACGAGCAGTTTGTCGAAAAGCTGCAGGCGCTTGGCGCGCATGTCGAGCATGCTACCGTCCCCGATCCCGTCATCTACTAATACAGGTTGCCTATGTTTAATAAAAAGCCCCTCGCGGATACCACCACCCGAAGACCCTCAACTGGTGCGCAGGCCAAGATCTACAGTCGCGATAACGTGGCTCGCTATTCCGAGCGCGCTCGTCAACGTCGCCGTAGCCACACGATTCGTCACGTCGCGCTCATTGTCGTGCTTGGCGTGCTGTTGAGTGCCACTACCGCTGCCGGCCTGTGGTTTGCCACCATTATGGGCAAGCTCGGCGATTCTAATGTCATTACCGACAATCTGCGTCGGGTTCTGGTTGACACCGATGAGACAAAGGATCCGTTCTACGTGCTGCTTCTTGGCACCGACGGCCGTCCGGGCGAGGATACGTATCGTGCCGACTCGATTATCCTGGCACGCATCGACCCCACGCAAAAGCAGGCGACGCTCATTTCCGTTCCGCGCGACACCAAGGTCGAGTACAAGGGCGAGACCATGAAGATCAACGCCTGCCATACTGTTGGCGGCGCCGAGGCCATGGTCGAGGCGGTCAACGAGCTGTGCGGTGTTCAGATCTCCCACTATGCCGAGGTCAGCTTCGACGGTATGCAGGCGCTGATTGATTCGGTTGGCGGTATCGACATTAACGCAACCGATGATGTTGACGACCCCGAGCACCTGGATATTAAGATTACCGCTGGCCAGCAGCATATGGACGGTGCCACCGCCCTTACCTATGCCCGCTGCCGCTACACCTATGCCGACGGCGATTACACGCGCATGCGCCACCAGCGTCAGGTGCTTGGCGCCCTTGCCAACCAGATTCTCAATAACTTCGATGCCACGAAGATCTTTGGCCTGGTTAATTCGCTGTCCGATATGCTCGTAACCGATATGAGCGTTCAGGATATCGTGGCTACGGTCAATGCCATGCGCGGTATGGATGTCGACGGTATCTACTCGGCCAACCTGCCCTCGTACGCCGACGACAGCACCATGATCGACGGCGTGAGCTACGTCTTTGTCTACGAGGACGAGCTCAAGGAAATGATGGAGCGCGTCGATGCTGGCAAGGATCCCAAGGGTCCCAACACCATGGGTCTTTCCGACGGTTCCAGCTCTACGATCGGCGACCTGAACAACAACACGTCTGACGATTACGCAAACGGTACCGCAACCTCATCGGTCAGCTCTGACGATTCCGATGACTCAAGCGATTCGAGCGATTCGGACTACTACGAAGAGCCCACCGGCGACGGCAACGGCTACGAAGCCAACTACTAGAGTTACGCGGTTTTACCAAACCGCGTAACCGCTTGACGCTGCGCGGGCCGTCCTCAACCTGCGACGTTAGTCATTGGGGACGTTCTTAAACGACTGGTCAAAGGGGACACTCTTGATGCACTTGGCACTTGGGGACGTTCCTTATGTGCCGGCAGTTTGGGACACTCCTTGCGTTAAGAGGCTGGCGCGCGTCAACCTGTTCTCATTGCAGCAAAAAATCGCCCCGTTCTCGGTTGAGGACGGGGCGGTTTGTCTTTTAGGCTTGAGCGGCCAGGCTTATGCAAAGCGGGCGACGAGCTCCTGCAGGACGTCGGTCATCTTGACGAGCGAACTGACCGGGACGAACTCGTTGACGCCGTGGTAGCAATAGCCGCCGGTGGAAAGGTTGGGGCAGGGCAGACCGCGGAACGACAGCTGAGCGCCGTCAGTGCCGCCACGAATCGGCAGCACTTGGGGCTCAACGCCGCAGGCAAGGTAGGCTTCCTTGGCAACATCAATAAGCTCGGGATAGTCACGAACGATCTCGGCCATATTTCGATACTGCTGCTTAATCTCGACTGTCACGCGCTCCTCACCCAGACGCTGGTTGAGCATCGAGGCGGCGGCATCAATAAGGTCGAGTTTCTGCTGGAACTTGGCGGCGTCATGGTCGCGGACGATGTAGCGCGCTGTGGCGTGATCGACGGTCGCAGATACACCCTCAAGGTGATAAAAGCCCTCGTAGCCTTCCGTATACTCCGGGCGCTGCACGTAGGGGAGCAACGCGTTGAAGTCGCAGAACAGATTGCCTGCGTTGACCATACGGCCCTTAGCGTCGCCCGGGTGGATGGACTGGCCCTCAAAGCAGACGGTCGCCTCGGCGGCGTTAAAGCACTCCCACTCCAGTTCGCCGATGGGGCCGCCGTCGACCGTGTAGGCGTACTTGCAGCCAAAGGTATCGATATCCAACAGCTCGGCTCCGTGGCCGATCTCCTCGTCAGGGCAGAAGCAAATGCCGAGTGCGGGATGGGGCAGAGAAGGGTCCTGAGCGATACGCGCGACAAGCGACATGATCTCGGCGACGCCTGCCTTGTCGTCCGCGCCCAGCAGCGTGGTGCCATCGCTGCAGACCAGGTCCTCACCCGCGAGGTCATTCAGGGCGGGAAGCTTGGCGGTGCTCATGGCAACGGGCTTACCGTCAACCGTGCCGCAGACCAGGTCGCCGCCTTCGTAGTGTACGATGTGCGGCTTCACGCCGGCGCCCGGTGCAACTTCGGTGGTGTCGAGATGGGCGATCAGGCCCAGGGCGGGCTTGTCCTCAGCGCCCGCACTTGCGGGGATATGCGCGCAGACATAGGCGTGCTCGGTCACGTGGGCATCTTCCGCACCAAGCTCGCGCAGCTCTTCAGCCAGCACGTTGGCAAGGTCAAACTGAACGGCGCTCGAGGGTACCTGGTCGCAGTTTGCATCCTCGGACTGCGTGTTGATCTGGACGTAGCGCAAAAAGCGTTCGAGGACATCGGGGCTCGTGGTGGTGTTTTCCATAAAGACCGCTCCAATCTTGGTCGTCGTGTGCAACAAGAACTCTAGCACGGTATGCCACGGCATACCACGACGCTTGGATGGGGTAGAATCAGCCATTGAATGCAGAAGGGACGGAAGATCATGGATACGACAAATAGCTCGCGCGAACTACATCTGACGGTGGCGAACGAAGACTACTTGGAGTGCATGGTTCGCATTGAAAGCGAAGAGGGGGAAACCAACGGCGTGCGATCGGTCGACATCGCGCAGCGCCTTGGCGTCTCCAAGGCATCGGTCAATAAAGCGGTTTCGGCGCTCAAGGCATCCGAGCTTGTCGAGCAATCGCACTACGGCAAGGTAATCCTGACCGGTCGCGGCCGCGAGGTTGGCACGGCTATCTGGTACCGTCATCGCCTCATCCGCACGTTTTTGGTTCAGGAGCTCGGTGTCGAATTTGAGCGAGCCGATTCCGAGGCCTGCATGATGGAGCATGCGCTATCCGAGGACACGATGAGCCGCTGGCTCGCCTATCTCGAAAAGCAGGGAATCAGCGTCGAGGAATAGCGGGATATATATGGATACGAGTTATTACAACCGCTTTGGTGCCGAGGAACTTACGCGCCGCTTGTCGAGCGAGACCTTGTTGGCGCAGGGCCCCATGGGCAGTGTTCTGTTGAGTGAGTACGATGCCGCCGATATTCCACCGGCGTTTTGGAATCTGGCAGAGCCGCAGACCGTTTCTCGTATCCATCGCTTGTATGTCGCCGCCGGCGCGCAGGTACTCATTACCAATACCTTTCAGGCATCAAGCTATGCCCTCAAGCACGACCAGATTGCGCCGTCCGTGGCGGAGGTCAATCGCGGGGCCGTCGACGATGCCCGCCAGGCGCACCCTCAGCTGCTGCTGGGCTCGATGGGTCCGATCGGTATTGAGTGGTTTGCCGAGGACTCTGCCGAGTTTCGTGAGATCCGAGGCATTGCGCGCGAACAGGCGCACGCCTTGCTCAATGCTGGTGTTGATGGTCTGCTGATCGAGACGGTGACGTCTATCCGTAATTTGCAGCCCATGCTTGCCGGCGCTCGAGATGCCGCTGACGGCATGCCTGTCCTGGTGAGTTTTGTCGTTGATGACAAAGGCGACCTGTTGGGCGATGGCCTCAACATCGAGGCAGCCGTTTTGTACGCCGAAAAACACGGCGCAAACTCGGTTGGTGTTAATTGCTGTTCGCTTGCGGCCGCGAACGCGGCGGTGCCCAGGATGGTTGCATCGGCGACTACTCCCGTCACGGTGCGTCCCAACGTGGGCGATCCGGTCCAGACTCAGGATGGCCCCGTATGGCACGAGAACCCCGAAGCTTTCGCGCGCGCATGCATCGAATGGAGACATGCCGGTGCCGCAATGGTGGGCAGTTGCTGTGGAACCACGGCAATCACTACGGCAGCGATGGCCGAGGCGCTCGATATATAAAGGGCAAAACCGCTCCATACGGGGCGGTTTTTTTATTGCCTGCATGTCCTCGGCAGCATTTGCCCAAATGGTGAATGCTGGTGCCGGCAGGTTGCCGAGTGTGTATCGCGGGTATACCTCATGCGTACCATGATCCAAACACTGTGAGGTGTCTGCGCGTGTGCGCGATAATTCATTTTGGAACTGACGGTTGGCGCGCTCGCGTCGATGAGGACTTCACTGCCGATAACGTTGCCCGTATCGCCGATGCCGTCGGCGAGTTGTGGCAAAAGACCAATCCGGGCAAAACGGTATATATAGGGTTCGACACTCGGCCCCTGGCGCGCGAGTTCGCTGAGCTTGCGGCGGGTGTGCTAGCAGCGCACGGGCTAGACGCCGTGCTCGCTTCGCGACCTGTTCCGACCCCTGCCCTTACGTGGGCGGCGGCTTATGACGGTGAGGCGTGCGGCGCGCTCATGGTGACGGGGTCCCATCATCCGCAGGGTTATCTGTGTCTCAAGATTCGCATGGGTGACGGCTCGACCGCCAACCAGGATGTCATCGAAGAGCTCGAAGAGACCATGGCTCCCGAGCCAATGGGGATCGAGGGGCAATATCGCACCGCGGATATCATTCCTGACTATATGCAAGCGGTGGCATCGTTTGTCGATGCCGAAGCCATCCGCGCCGCGCACCTGCGCGTGGTTGTTGACCCCATGGGCGGCGCAGCCCAGGGCTATCTAGCCGACTTGCTGCGCGAGCTTGGCGTTGAGGTGCACGAGATTCACGCCGGGCAGGCGCCTGACCAAGAAGATATCTGCCCCGACCCCGTTGAGCCGTGGGTGGACGCTTGCGAGCATACGGTTATCGAGGACGGAGCTTGCGCTGGCCTGGTGACCGACGGCGACGCCGACCGTATCGGCGCGGTTGACGAGCGCGGCAGATATATACATCCGCATCAGATCATGGCGCTCGTTTTGGGCGACTTGGTTCAATTTCGTAATTTGGAGGGGCGCGTCGTCGTCAATCTTTCGTGCTCGACGCTCGTGCGTCGCATTGCCGAGGCGCTTGGCTGCCGCGTGACCGTCAAACCAGTCGGTTTCAAATATATAGCGGCAGAGATGAAGAAGGGTGGCGTCCTCATAGGCGGCGAAGAAGCCGGTGGTATCGGCATCGCCGCGCATATGCCCGAGCGCGATGGAATCCTCGCCTGTCTGATTCTGTGTGAGCTTATGGCAAAGACGGACGCGCCTTTGGGCGTTCTGGTCGACCAACTCGAGGACAGATTTGGTAAGACGAGTTACGGTCGACGCGATTTGCGCCTTGAGGCCGAAGATGCCGAAACGTTACGAACCCTGCTGCCGGGCGTAAACCCCAAGTCGATTTGTGGCAAGGTACCGCAAAACGTTAGTCATATGGATGGCTTGCGTTTAGCATTCGAGGATGACACGTGGCTGCTGGTCCGTCCTAGCGGGACCGAACCAGTGGTGCGCGTCTACGCCGAGGGGTTCTCGGTGGAAGAACGTGATGAGTTGCTCGATGCTGGCTGTGCTTTAGCTAGGGGGACGTATCCGCTCTAACCATGAGATTGCCTTATATAAAGAGATGCTCGGCGAGCGGTAGGTAACGGCTGGCAAACGTTAGTCGGATCCCAAGATGTGTAGGAAATGTGTACGCCCAGATTCCCGCCCCCGGCGCCCCTCCGGTCTGGCAATATATCTCCTTGCCGCGCGGC
>CATYEN010000050.1 GCA_958405565.1 uncultured Collinsella sp.
CCATCGCCTACCTGCGTGGGTAACTCAAACAATCGACGACTCTGTTGCGGTTAAATACGGACTGCGGTGCCCCCTAGGGCTGCCAAACAGTCCGTATTTCACCGCAACTTATAGAGCAGTCGCACAAAAGTGCCGCCACGGAGAAGGGAGACGTCTCCGTGGCGGCTGGGGGTGGGGGTGGGGGCTATGTTCTGGCTCCCCGCCGGCCGCCCGGGGCCTTTTGGCCCCGGGCGCTGCCAGCGTGCCTAGCGCTTACGGATGCCCCAGACCAGGGCTCCGACGCCGGCCATGGCAATGACGAATGCCATGAGCAGTGCAGCGCCCTGCTGGTCACCCGTGGTGGGCAGGAAACCCTTGACCGTCTTGACGATGTTCGTCACGGTCTTGGGCGTGCCGGGATCGGGCGTCGGCACGGGCGTTTCGGGCTTCTTGTACGTGTTGTTGAACACGATACCCTCGACACTCTTGTCGCCCTTGGTAAAGGTGACGTTCGCCTTGAGGTTGCCCTCGCCGTCGTCGACCACGTTGACGGTCGCGGTAAAGACGGACTTGTCGTAGGTCATACCGGCCTCGTCGCCCTTGACCTCGCTGATGGTGTAGACGTACGTACCAGGCTCGTCGTACTCGAACTTGTCGAAGTTGATCTTGCCGTCGGCATCGTTGGTGACGGTGGACTCGACGTCCTCGCCAACGAGCTTAAAGCTAAACTCGTCCTTCTTGAGCTCGCGGCCCTCGAGCACCTTGATGGCGCCGATGGAAACCTGCGTGGGCATGGCGTGATACTTGTTGGTAAAGCCAGCCGACTCGGTGGTTCCATCGAGCTTGTGCGTCGCGGTCAGCGTGCCGTCGCCGTTGTCGGAGACGGTGGTCACGACGGTGTAGGTCGCGCCATCATAGGTGACGCCCTTGTACAGGCCGAGCGCGTTGGGGCAAGCCTCGCGCAGCGTGTACGTGTGCGTGCCGGGTGCCTCGTAGTGGATCGGGCTCAGCGTGACGGTACCGTTGGCGTCGTTGGTGCCGCTCGCGACAGTCACGCCGTCCTCGAGCAGCTCAAACGTGAACTCTCCAGCTGCAAGGTCGCGTCCGGTCAGGCGCTTGACGGTCTTGACCTGATCGGTCACCACAGAATCGGTGGGCGTCACGCTGTAGGTGTTGGTGAACGTAAAGGCCGCACCGTCGCCGCCTTCGCGCACGACCTTCAGATGTCCGGCACCGTCGTCAGTCACGGTGTAGGAAACCTTGCGCGTGGCGTTAGCGTCGTTGGTCACGCCAGGGGCACTACCGGACTCGGTCACCGTGTAGGTAAAGGTGTGCGAGCGCGGAGCGATGGGGGCTGCGGGCTTGGACTCGTCGTTGGCATCGTCGCCATCGACCGCATCGCCGCTCTCATCGGCGTCAGCCTCGGCCTCTGCCTCGTCAGCTTCGTCTGCCTCGGCCTTATCGGTCGCATCGTCCGTCACGCCCAGGGCGCGGTTGAGATCGTCGAGCGTAAAGTGGATCTTGCCAAAGTCCACGTTGCCGGCCGCGTCGTTGGTTGCGGTCGCGTGCTCGGGCATCGGGGCGCCCGCCTCGTCGGGGGTCACGGTAAAGGTGAACTTACCCGTGATGTCGGCCGGGGCCAGGCCCTCGGCAGCCTGAAGCTTCTTGGTGCCGGCGAGTGCGGCATCAACGGCATCGGTGCCGTAGACGTTCTCGAACAAGGGCTCAATGCCGTCGTAGACAGGCGGCTTTGCCGTCAGGGTGCCGTCGCCATTGTCGACGACGATGACCTTAAAGCTGAAGCTCGGCGTTGCGGCCGTGATGCCCTTGGCCGCGAGCTGCGGCGTGAACTCAAAGGCGGTGTAACCGATGGTCCATGCAAGCTTGGCATCCTTATCGGTGCGGACAGCGCGCTTGGCGTTTACCAAGTCGGCGAGCATCTCGGTAGTGTAATGCAGGAAACCGAAACTTACCTGCCCATTAACGTTGGTAGTGCACGTGCCCTCAATGGCTTCCTTCTCGCCTGCGTAGGCAATGCCAAAGTAGAACTCGCCGTCGGCCATCGGGCGACCGGTCAGGGTCTTGGTAGCAACGACCTTAGCAGGGGCGCCACCAGTCGTGTTGGTCGTAGCGCTATAGCGGTTGACGAACGGGACCACAGCGCTCTCGACCGCAGCGGCACCAGTCTTGTACTCGGTCACCAGCGGCGTACCCTCGGAACCGCCAGAAACAGTCGTCGTGGCGGTGAGCGTACCGGCGGTGTCGTCGGCGATGGCGATCGTCACGGTGCGGACAGCGTCGTCGTAGGTGTAGCCGGGCTGGCCGTCGTTCTTCTCGGCCACGGTGTACTTGAAGGTCTTACCGGCGTCATCCTGCGTAAACTTGACCTCATGGCCAGCCAGAACGTCGATCAGACCGACCGTTCCCTCTGCCGCTGCAGGGGACTTGAATTCGTTGGCCCCGGGCAGCAGGCCAAGCGCCTTGGCCGAAGCCTCGTCGGCGGGCTTCACGGTAAAGGTGAACTGACCCTCGGTCATGGGACGTCCGGAGAGGGTCTTGCTGAGCTTGAGGCCGCCGGCCGCGGTGTAGTTAAGCTCAGAGCGATACGTGTTGGTAAAGCGTCCGTTTTCCTTCTTGGTGACGTTGGCGGTCAGCTTGCCCTCGCTGTCCTCGGTCACGGTTACTTCGGCGGTCGCGACATGGGCGTCATACGTCATGCCGACCGTGCTGCCCGCGTTCTCGCGGATCTCGTACTTGTAGGTTCCGGCAGCCGTGTAGCGAATCTTCCCGAACTTGATGGCGGCGATGCCGTCCTTCGCGTCGTGATTGCTCACGGTTACGGTTGCAGGATTGGGCAGCGGGGTGCCGTCGGGAGCGGTGATGGTAAAGCTGAACTCGTCCCCATCCGTCCACTCGCGACCGTCGATGGCCTTGCTCAGGCCAAAGTCGAGCTCTGCATCGATCGGGGTCACGCTGTAGGCGTTCTCGAAGATCGCCTCCTCGGCGTCCTGCAAGACATGCTCGGCCTTGAGCGTGCCGTCGCCGTTGTCCGTGATGGTGGTCACGATGGTGTACTTGGCGTCGCTGTACGTGATGCCGCCGGCGCTGCCCTTGGCCTCGCGCAGCGTGTAGGTGTGCTTACCGGCCTTGTCGTACTTCACGGCGTTCATCGTGATCTTGCCGTCGGCAGCGTTCTTGCCGGTGGCGACGACCTTGGCGTCCTTGCCCTCGCCCTCGACGAGCTCGAAGGAGAACTCGCCGTCCTTGAGGTCGCGCCCGGTCAGGACCTTGGTCGCAGTGATCTTGTCGGTGACGCTAAACTCGTCGGGGTTCGGCTTGTAGCTGTTGTTGAACTTCGCCTCGTCGGCGTCCTTCAGCTTGTGCGCAGCGCTGAGCGTGCCGTCACCGTTGTCGGTGATGGTCGTCTCGATGGTGTAGGTCTTGCCGTCGTAGGTGATGCCGTTGTTGGCGTCGCCCGGGACCTCGCGCAGCGTGTAGGTATGCTTGCCGGCCTCGGTATACTCGATGGCGCCCATCGTGATCTTGCCGTCGGCATCGTTCTTACCGGTGGCAACGACCTTGGCGTCCTCGCCCTCGACGAGCTCGAAGCCAAACTCGCCTTCCTTGAGATCGCGACCGGTCAGGACCTTGGTCGCCGCAATCTTGTCGGTGACACTCGACTTGCCAGGATTCGGCTTGTAGGTGTTCTCGAAGATCGCCTTCTCGGCGTTCTGCAGCTTATGCTCGACGCTGAGGGTGCCGTCGCCGTTGTCCGTAACCGTAGTCACGATGGTGTATTGGGCGGTGCTGTAGGTAATGCCGTTCTCGGTGGCGCCGGTCTTGGTCTCGCGCAGCGTGTAGGTGTGTTCGCCGGCCTCGGTGTACGTGACGGGGTCCATCACGATCTTGCCGTCGGCATTGTTGGTGCCGGTAGCGGCAACAACGTTACCTTCGACGAGCTCAAAGCGGAACTCGCCGGCTACAAGGCCAAGCTCGCGCCCGGTCAGGACCTTAGTCGCGTTGATCTGGTCGGTGACGCTGGAGTCCTTGGGGGTCAGGTTGTAGGAGTTCTTGAACTCGGCGGTCTTGGCGTCCTTCAGGACATGCTTGGCCTCGAGCGTGCCGTCGCCCTTGTCGGTGATGGTGGTCACGACGGTGAACTTGGCGTCGCTGTAAGTGATGCCGCCAGTCTTACCCTTGATCTCGCGCAGCGTGTAGGTGTGCTTGCCGGGCTTGTCGTACTTCACGGCACCCATCGAGATGTTGCCCTTGGCGTCGTTGGTGCCGGTGGCGACGACCTTGGCATCCTTGCCCTCGCCCTCGACGAGCTCGAAGGAGAACTCGCCTTCCTTGAGGCCGCGCCCGTCCAGGACCTTCTTCGCGGTGATCTTGTCTGTGACGCTGGAGTCGACAGGCGTCACGCTATAGGTATTGGTGAACGTAAATGCCACATCGCCGTCCGGCTTATGGGATACGCTCAGCTTACCCTTGCCGTCATCGGTCACGGTGAAGGAAACCGTGCGCGAAGGCTTGGCGTCGTTAGTCACGCCAGCCACCTCGCCGGACTCGGTCACGGTGTAGGTAAAGGTGTGCTCGCGCTTCTCGGGCTTATCGCCCAGAGCCTTGTTAAGGTCGTCGAGCGTAAAGGTGATCTTGCCAAAGTCGACCTTGCCGGCCGCGTCGTTGGTCACGCTCGTGCTCGTAGGCATGGGCGCGCCATCTTCGCCGGTCACGATAAAGGTGAACTTGCCGGTGATGCCGGCCGGGGTCAGACCATCGGCGACCTGCAGATTCTTGATGCCCACAAGCGATGCCTCGGCAGCATTCGTGGTGTAGGCGTTCTTGAACTCGATGCTCTTGGCGTCCTTGGCGTCCTTGGCATCCTTCAGCTCGTGCGTTGCCACCAGCTGACCCTTGCCGTTATCGCTGATGGTCGTCACGATGGTGTAGACCGTTTCGTCGTAGGCAATACCACCGGCGTTACCCTTGACCTCGTGCAGCTTGTAGGTGTGCTGACCGATCTCAGTGTACTTGATGGCCTTGAACTTCACCTTGCCACTGGCGTCGTTTGTAACGGTCTCGATAAGCTTAGAATCCTCGCCCTTGAGCTCGCGCAGCTCGAAGCTGAACTCGCCGGCCGCCAAGTCGCGCCCGGTCAGGGACTTGGTCACGTCAATCTTGTCGGTAACGCTGGACTCAACAGGCTTCGCAGTGTAAACGTTCTTGAACTCGGTCTCGCCTGCTTCACTCCAGGCCACCTGCACGTCAGCGCTCAGCTCGCCCTTCTTGTTGGGCGTCACCGTCACGGTGATCTTCGCGACGTTCTTGCTGTAGGCAACGCCGTCAACCGTGGCCCCAGCGTTCTTCTCGCTGACCTTGTAGACATACGTGCCAGGTGCCTTGTATTCGATCGTGCCGAAGTTAATGGCCGCCTTGACCTCATTCGGATCGTTATTGGTCACGGACACAGTCACGGGCTCAGTCGCGGACTCGGGCATCGGGGCGTTGTTCTCGGACGTCAGCTCAAACTCAAACGCGTCCTCTTTCGTCCAGGCGCGGCCCTCGAGCACCTTGGTCAGGCCGAAGTCGGCCTTGGTGTCCACCGTCGTCGGCGTCATGTCGTACTTATAGCTGATCTTGCCGTTGTTGCCCAGGTAGGAATTAACATGCGTCGCGGTCGCCTTGGCGGACGTGTTATTCCACTTGGGGTTGAGAACGTCGGTCGCGGTACTGGTGTTGTTGCCGCCCACGCTCTCCTTGGTGGTGTGGAGCTCGTCAATAAATGCCAGGCGCGCGGTTCCGATACTAAACGACAGGCTGCCGCTCTTCTTGTCAGCAACAATAGCGCCGTCGAACTTCGCAGCATCGCCGCCCTTGAATGCAATGACATCGGTCGCAGACTTGGCCTCGCCGTTCTCACCCTGCTCCTCAAACTCATCCTTATAGTAATAGGTGGTGTTATCATCCAGCGAGCCCGTTGCCGGCTTCGTGCAGCCCTCATCCGTGTAAATAGGAGTCTGCTTCTGGAAGTAGTAGTAGCGGTTGGTGTCGGCCGGCTCAAAGGTCGCAACCGTATCACCCAGCGCGCCGCCGCTCCACTTGTTCGCGTAGAAGCTCACGGTCTTGGCGTCGTCATCGGCATTGCGCTCGATGTAGTCCTTGAGCCCCGTTACCTTCTCGGGCGTAAACAGGTTGTCGAGTGCGACCTTCTTCACGCTCGAGGCATACTTCACCTGGATGGGCTTAACGGTGTCGACCGAAAGCTTGCCGTCTACGGTCTTAAAGTGGCTCAGCGGAATCAACGATGCGGGGATGCTGACCGTTACAATATCGCCCTTTCGGGGATTTTTATCGTCGGCGCGCTGCACGGTGATGAGCAGGTCTTTTGCCTTGTCATCGAACTCGTACGTGTCGGTATTGGTTTCTTTGTTGAACATCTTGTTCGGCTTGGTAAACGATGTGCCGTTGATGACGACCTCGGTGAAGCTGTCGACCTGCATAAAGTCGCCCAGCTCATCGGTAAACGTGATGTAACCGGACTTGGTCTCGTAGCCCTTCTGAATTTCGGTCGGATAAGGCTTCTCCGACGTAATGGCTTGCGAGATGTCGTCGAAGACCTTCTTGAGCTCATCGGCATTGGTCGCCGACTTGTAGTAGTCGGAATTATCCGCACGCGTACCGTGAGTGTTCCATGCCGTGGCATTGGGGTAGTTGCTCGACACGGCCTGCATGAACTTGTTCGCTTTATTCGCTTCGTCTGTTCCTAAATCTTGAATGCCTGCACTGGGATTCGCTCCGCTAAAGATACCGATGGTATAAACGGTGGCCTTGCCGTCCTTCATGCTCTTGGCAGCCGTCACGGCAGCGTTAGCGACTGTAGGATTGAATTCACTTTGACTCGTTGGCGTACCATCAGTAAAGAAGACAATAATCTTCTTGGCGTCTTTGCGACCAGAAGTCCTGTCCTTAGCCAGCTCCAGACCATAATCGGCACGTGTGGCACCGGCGGGTTTAATACCGGCAATTGTATCCTTAAGAGCTTTCACGTTGCTGCCGGAACAATCAATCAGGTCCTTCATTACCTGCGAGTAGTTGTACTTGAATTGGCCTTGGTAGTACGTATCGTTGCCGATATTGTTGGACTTATCGCCCGCGAACTTAACGACGGCAACCTTATGCTGCCTATCCACGCCCTCGACACCCTCGTTTTGCTTGGCAATGGTATCGATAAAGCTATTCGCAGCGTTCTTCAGTGCAACGATGCGCTTGGTGCGATCTCCGCCACCCATAGGATCATCCATCGAGCCAGAAGCATCCAGCACCATCACGATGTCGAGTGGCGTGGTGACTGTCACGGTTGAATTAGACGTCGAGGACATCGCCGAAAGCGTAGTCAAAAAGTCTGACGCTTCGTCTTTTCCAGTTGCCTCAACCGTCTTGTCGGTCCAGATTCGGCCGACGTTTTGAGTCGTCACCTTATTGCCGCTGTGGCCGGCCGCCCATTTTTCCCAGCGTCCGCTGGTGTCGGGGTCGACGACCGTCGGTCCGCTCACTGTCGGCCCGTCCATTCCTGTGCTGGACCTGGCGTTGGCCTCGGGCAGCATGGCGAATGCTGCAGCCGGCAACACCAGCACTACGGCCAGTATCACCGCCAAGAGACCCCTCGTGTACTTACCCATCATGTCTCCCTTCTCGCAGGATCAGACCTTGCATCAGCCTAAAGTTACGAAATGAGACACAGTTAGGGCAGGTGACACACGTTCCAGATTCAGTTTTGGGTGTGAGACAAATGTCTCACCAAAGTTGAGACACAGCGTTTTCGCAGGAAAACGGGTGCGACTCGAGATCGACGAGCCAAAATGATCCGTTTTCCTCCGTCCCCCCGGGGGGGGGGATCAGGGGCTGCTACCAATACGGCACCATTTCAAAACTATGCCGGTTTACTACGATAAAAACGAAATCCCCGACCACACCCGCTTTTTTCGCAAAGTCGCAAGCCGTCTACCTGCGGTTTTGTTTTTGCTGAATGCGGTGTGGTTGGAGGTTGGCGATTTATCGTAGTAAACCGGCATAGTTTTGTTCGCAGCGGCCCAACCGCGCGTTCACGCGCGGGGCCGGTGGGGCAATTTTGCCCCACCGGCCCCTATTCCAGCTCTATTCCAGCACTACTCCGGCTTGGCTTCTACCGTGGGAGTCTTGTCCGCCGCAACTGGGATACGGGCGGTGTCCATAGTCAGGCAGCGCTTGGGGCAGCTCTCGATACACTCGCCGCACACCACGCAGGTATACGGGTCAATCGACCACGTTCCTCCCTTGCGATCGACCGCGAGCGCGCCCGCCGGGCAGCGGCGCGCGCACATGCCGCAGCAAATGCACACGTTCATGTCGTTGACGATGTGCCCGCGCAAGCGCTCGGGCGCCGTCAGCTTCTCCTGCGGATAGCACACCGTGACCGGTTGTTTGACCATAGAGCCCAAGGCCGTCTTGGCAAATGTCAGCAAACTCATGCCGTGCCTACCTTTCCGTGCAGCTAATGCAGGGGTCGATGGTCAGGATAATCATGGGCACGTTGGCGATGAGCACGCCCTGCAGTGCATGCGTCAGACCAGCCAGGTTCTGCGACGTCGGCGTGCGCACGCGGAAGCGATCCAAGTTCTTGGTGCCGTTGCCGCGCACATAGTAGTACGCCTCGCCGCGCGGTTGCTCAATCACAACCTCGCCGCGGGCGCCGTCGGCCGGCGTAAGCTTGGTGCGCCCGCCGATCCCGTCGTGCGGAATCTTGCCCACTAGCTCCTTGATGATGTCCATAGCCTGCGTGACCTCGGCGCAACGCACCTGACAGCGGGCATAGCAGTCGCCATCGGTAGCGACAATTGGCTCAAACACAGCCAGATCCGCATAGGCGCCGTCGCCAAACATGCGCACGTCATAGTCCACGCCCGAGGCGCGCCCAAACGGGCCGACCATCGAAAGCTCCAGCGCGTCTTTCTTGCTAATCACGCCCACGCCATGCAGGCGCTCGCCGCAGCTGTCATCGTCCAAAAACGTATGCACCAGGGCCTCGTAGTCGGGACGCATGGCATCGAGCGTCTGGACAATGCCCGCCAGCTCGGAGTCCTCGATGTCGTGCTTCAGGCCGCCGATCTCGTTGATCGACAGAATCACGCGCCCGCCGCACGTGCTCTCAAAGATCTTGAGAATCTGCTCGCGCAGGGTCCACGACCGATAGAACAGCGCCTCGAAGCCAAAGGCGTCGGCAAGCAAGCCCAGCCACAGCAGATGCGAGTGGATGCGCGAAAGCTCGTGCAAAATGGTGCGGATATACTGTACGCGGCCGGGCACCTCGATGTCGAGCATGCGCTCGCAGGCACTGGCATAGCCGCAGCTGTGACCCACGGCGCAGATGCCGCAGATGCGCTCGGCGATGTAGCCAAACTGATGCATGTCGCGCTTTTCGGTGAGCTTCTCGAGTCCGCGGTGCACAAAGCCGATCTGCGGAATTGCCTCGATGACGCGGTCGTCCTCGATCACCAGGTCCAGATGAAGCGGCTCGGGCAGCACCGGGTGCTGCGGGCCAAACGGAATAACGGAGCGATGTGCCATGGACCTTACGCCTCCTTTTTCTGCTTGTCGCGGGCGGCCTTGGCGGCAAGCGCCGTGCGGACCTTGGCCGCTTTCTCGGGATCCATGGCGGCGAGCTTTGCCTCCATCTCGGCGGCTTTAAGTGCGGCCTTGGCCGCGGCCTCGTCATGCTGAGCATCGGAGCCGGCAGCCGCAGCGGGCTGAGCGGCATCGCCGGCGCCCGCAACGCCCTCCCCTGCAGCAGCCGCAGCCGCGGCGGCC
This sequence comes from uncultured Collinsella sp., assembly GCA_958405565.1. GTDB lineage: Bacteria > Actinomycetota > Coriobacteriia > Coriobacteriales > Coriobacteriaceae > Collinsella. The sequence goes on from CATYEN010000050.1 coordinate 9,823, forward strand.
TTCTCGGCAGCGACCTTGCGCGCCTTAGCCTCGGCAGCCGCGCGGACCTTCATGGCCTTCTCACGCGCAGCCTTCACCTCGGGCGTGATAACGCTCATGGGCTCGGCAGTCGAGACCTGGTAGAAAAAGCCCTTAAAGTCAATCTGCATGTCGGTAATGGCAAGACCAAACAGGTCGTGGACCTCATTCTCAAACGGGAACACCGCGGGATAGTACGAGCTGATGGACGGAATCTCCTGGTACTGGTCGATGCCCTCAACCACCAGGTTCTCAATCGCATAGCTGCCGTCCTGCGCAATATGCTCCTGAGCAGCACGAACGTTGATAAACGTATAGACCAAGCGATACGAGCCGTCGTCGACGTTGCGTTCAGCGTGCATTTGCACAAAGCGCGCGCCGACGCCCTTAAGCGCCTGGACATGCGACAGGAGCTCCTCGATCCCGACGGTGGTATAGATAACCTTTTGCATTACTCGGCCTCCTTTGCAGCGGCGGGCTTCCCGGCAGGCGCGTCGCCGGCACCGTCAGCCCCGGCCTCAGCCGCAGCCACAAACCCGTCCTCGCCCAGCTCAACGCCACCGTCCCAGGTAGCGGCACCGCCCACGGTAAGCGGATCGCCGCCGGCGCGCATCACGGCCTCCTTCTGGTCCAGGATGCCGCATGCCTCAACGATGGCATCGATCACGGTCTCGGGTCGAATGGCGCACCCGGGCGCGTACACGTCCACGGGAATCGCGCGGTCCACGCCGCCGATCACGTTATAGGCATCGCGGAACACGCCGCCCGAGCACGCGCAGATACCGCAGGCCACCACGCACTTGGGCTCGAGCATCTGGTTGTAAATCTGGCGCACGACGGGCAGGTTCTGGGCATTGACCGAGCCCGTCACCAAAAAGATATCCGCATGCTTGGGGTTGCCGGTGTTGACCACACCAAAACGCTCCGCATCAAACAGCGGCGTGAGCGAGGCCAGCACCTCGATATCGCATCCGTTGCAGCTCGAGCCGTCGTAATGAATAACCCACGGCGAGCGCGACATTTTATGATCCATGGATGCCGCCTCCTAAATAAATACGTCGACGAGGATGGGCATAAGGTTGAGCAGGCCAAACACCAGCGCCACGCCCCATCCGAGCTTAAAGCAGCTGCGCCAGGTGCTGCGCGCGAAGGTGTTATCAATCAGCACCTCGACAAAATACGTCGCAGCCATCACGACCAGGGCGACGACCCAGCTCACGGGGTTGTCCCAAACAAAGAACATGCCCACCCACATCAAAAACAGCACGGTCTCGCACCAGTGCATAAGGGTCATCTTGGCCAGCGTGCTGCCGCTCATCTCGGTGGCGACGCCCTGGACAATCTCCTGATGCGCGTGATGCGAGTACGAAAGATCGAACGGCGACTTGCGCAGCTTGATGGTAAGCACCGCGAGCAGCGCGAGGAAAATGGGCGCGCTGTACACGATGATGGGCGCCGACTGCCCGGTCACGGCGATGGAATCAAAGCTGTCGGTGGCAAGGTAGAGGCCCACGCTCATCAGCAGAACGGCGGGCTCGTAGCTCATAACCTGCAGCAGCTCGCGATCGGCACCAACCTGGGCAAACGGGCTTTGCGTCGAGGCGGACGCCAACACCACAAAGATCGCGGCGAGCGTCACCATAAAAGCGCACAGCAGCGTGTTGGAGCCCGACACAAAGATGCCGCCGCCCACGACGGTAAAGATGAGCGCGCACGCCATGTAGGTATCATCCATGGTGTTTACGCTGGCAGGGGCCTTGCGCAGCAGCTTGGCAACGTCGTAGAAGGGCTGCAGCAAGCGCGGGCCCACGCGGCCCTGCATGCGAGCCGAAAGCTTACGGTCAAGACCGTCGATCAGGCCGCCCACAAGCGGCGCCAGCAGGGCAAACACCACGGTGCCAATAAAAATACCCACGACACCCGAGCCTTCGAAATACTTGCCGCGCAGCACCGAGGGCGCGCTCATGGCAAGCCGCTCGGGCCCAATCCACGCGCAACACAGCAGCGCGAACAGGATAATGCTGCAGCACACGACGCTACCCGCGGGGCCAATGCGCTTCTCGCCAAGGGCGTCCTCCGAGTACCAATTGCGCTTTTCGGCCTTCACCTCGCGTCCCATCGAGCCGCGAAAATGGCGGTAATTGTCGGTTCCCACACCCGAAAGATATACGTTTACGTGCGGTTTGTTGCTCACGCGGAACGACGTCAGCAGCACCACGGCGATAAACGCCACGATAACCACCATCAGATACATGGCATCCTTGCCAATAACGTACGGCACGCGGCCAAATACCATGGCCAAGTAAGGCGACACCAGACCGCTCGAGATAACCGGGAACGCCACGCAGCACAGAATCAGCAGCGCGGCGATGGTGTTGAGCGCCATCCATTCGGTCTTATGGACATTGACCTCAACGTTTTGAGCCGTGGGGTCGACGCCCGAAAGCTTGGCAAGCCACTTGCCCCAGAAGAAGAACGTCGCGGCCGAGCCAAAGGCAAGCACCATGATCATAAGCACGTTGCCAGTCTGCGCAAACGCCACCAGGGCGCCCCACTTGGACACGAGCATGCCAAACGGCGCCACAAACATGCCCATGATGCCCAGCATCATCAGACGCGTCAGGTGCGGCATGCGGCTGAACATACCGTCCATGTCCTCGATATTGCGGCTGCCGATATGATGCTCGGCCGTGCCCACGCACAGGAACAGCAGCGACTTGGCCACCGTGTGGAACAGGATCAGAAAGATAGCGGCCCATACGGCCTCGGGCGCGCCGACGCCCAGGCAAGCACTGATGAGGCCCAAGTTGGAAATGGTGGAGTACGCGAGCACGCGTTTGGCGTTGCTCTGCGAGATGGCCATGAGGGCAGCGAGCAAAAACGTGATGGCACCCACACTCGTGACCATAAAGCCGGTCACGGGATAGATGGCATAGAGCGGGCTCAGCTTGACCATCAGGAACACGCCGGCCTTGACCATGGTGGACGAGTGCAGCAGGGCGCTCGTGGGCGTGGGGGCAACCATGGCACCGAGCAGCCAGGTATGGAACGGCATCTGCGCGGCCTTGGTAAGGGCGGCGAGCGACAGCAGAACGACCGGCATCACCAGCAGCGCGGACTGCGCGGTTCCGGCGCCGGAAAGCTCGATCATGCCCGAGATGGTCAGCGGCATGCCGTTAAGGTGCAGGAACATAAGCCCCGCCAAAAACGCGATACCGCCCAGCATGTTAAGGATGATCTGGTTAAAGGCGTTTTTGATGGCCTCGGGCGTGCGCGTGTAGCCAATCATGAGGAACGAACACACGGTGGTGATTTCCCAACCGCAGAACAGCCACTCCAGGTTATCGCTCGTCACGATGACGAACATGGCCGAGAGGAACAGGAACATAAGCGCCAGGAACTGCGGGCGACGGTCGGGCGCGGTCTGTCCGCGCAGCGCGGCCTCGTGCTCGTCGTGGGCCTGGAAGTCCTTCATATAGCCCAGGGCGTACACGCAGATAAGGCTGCCGACAATGCCGACGGCAAGCACCATGATCACACTCATGTAATCCAGGTAGAGCGGCGTTGCCGTGACGGCTTCGGTCGCGGGCAGCGTCATAGCTGCAAAGGCGAGCGAGCCCACCAGCTGCACCACGCCGAGCACACCGGTAAGCGCGTTCCTATATTTGAACGCGTTGTACAGGATGACGGCGCACAGAATTACGTCGATGACGGAGCTGATGATCGAGAGCACATGCGAGGTGCCGGGGGCGACCTCAAAGCTCTGAGGACCCGTGCCAAAAAACATGACGGCGACTACAACTGTCACCGCCATAATAATGCCGGAGCCTACAAGCCCTACCGCATCGCGGGCGCGGTCACCGCGCGCGAGCAGCATGCCCAGCGCCGGTACCAGCGGAAACAGGGTAAGGAAATACAGTAGCGTCATACCATCACTCCCCCATGCAAAAACGCTGCAATTGTTTAACGTTATAGCTCAGTTGAGGAGTAGCGGCGGCGGGTTTTCGGTCAACTGGGGAGTTTTAGGCGTACGGGGTAAGGAGTCTGTCCGCTTTGGAGCAGAGGCGCGGCAAGAAAAATGCGCCCCTGTGGGCGCACCATCCCGTTTGCTATTCCGCCTTTTTAACGCGCGGCTTGCGACCGCGCGGCTTATCGACCAGTGCGGACTCACCGCTCTCGCGGTACTGACGGCACCAAGCCTTGACCGAAGACTCGCTGGGAATCTTGTGCTTGATCATGGCCTCGCGAACCGTTAAGCCGTTTTCCAGGCGGTCCTTGACCACGGCGAGCTTAACTTCGTACGAATAGGTGTGATGATGCGAACCGGCGTTGAGAACGGCGTCGGCACCGCCCACGGCATATGCGCGGGCCCACTGACGAGCCGTGGCCTGGGGAATGCCAAGCTCCGCGGCGAGGGCGCGATGACCGACCCCCTCTTGGAGGATCTCGACGGCGCGCTGCCTAACCTCGGGCGCATGCGTGCGAGTCCTAGTTGCTTCCGACATACCTGCCACTTCTTAGCCTTAACCGTTAATCTGCTTTCTTACGTGCAAGTTAGATAGTAGCATTTTACTGTTTGCTCAAAGCAGTTAATTAAAATAGACGCGGCATTATCTGGGCATTTGGCACCAAATTACGACATTTCTTTATCGATTATTTACGCTGGTAGCTGGCTCGCAGCTAATCGTCATTCGCTTGTCAACAAAATTGGCATCTCTTTATGTCCTTTGGTATAGAGGGTATGGTTATTAACCCCTCCCCCAATAATTTTGAGTGATCCGCAAGGCAGTAGACGTCCTCACTCCTCATGATTACCTCGCATTGCCATCCACCGGAGCAAAACAAAAAGGGCGGGACCTGCTGCGCTTGCAGGCCCCGCACCGGTTGACACCCGACGGGACACAGCCGGGCGAGACAGATCCGTGCTACCGCCCCGCCCGGCCGCGATGTTCAACTACAGCTCGTTGGCCGCGTGATATGCCGTGCGAATGGCGCTCGCAATGTCGGCGGTGCGCTCGCCCGAGCAGTCGCCCACGCAGGTCACGGGCACCGTCACGCCATCCAGGTCAAACGCGTTGGCCTTGGAGCCCACGGCCATCACCACGTAATCGCAGGCGATCTTCACCGGCTCCTCGGCACCGTCCTCGGTGGTGCGAACAGCTTCCACACCCTCGTCGGTAATGGCGGTCAGGCGGGTCTTAACGTGCTGCTCCACGTTGTGGGCGGCAAAGTCGCTCATAATCAGCGGCAGAATGGTCTCGGACTCGCCCGCGGCAATCTTGTCGAGCATCTCCACAATCGCCACCTCGCAGCCGTGCTGCAGCAGGTACTCGGCAGTCTCGGTGCCCACCAGGCCGCCGCCAATAACGGCGACGCGGCCCGCAAGCTCCACCTTGCCGGCCAGCACGTCCCAGCTCGAGACGACCTTGTCCGAGTCGGCGCCCGGAACGGGGATGACCACGTCGTGCGCGCCCACAGCCACAATCGCGGCGTCGGCGGCGTTGAGGTCCTCTGCCGTGGCGGCGTGGTTGAGTTCAACCTTAACGCCCAGGCCAGGCAGAATCTTCTCGTAGTACTCGACCGAGCGCATAATCTCGTCCTTGCGCGGAGGCGCTGCCGCAAGCACAATCTGGCCGCCCAGGTGATCGCTCGCCTCGTAGACGGTCACGTCGTAGCCGCGCTTGGCCGCCACGCGCGCGGCCTCCAGGCCGGCGATACCGCCGCCCACCACGGCAATCTTCTTGTCGCCCTCGCCCGGCTTAATGGCGATGGTCGCCTCGTCACCGTTCTCGGCATTAAGTACGCACGAGATGTAATTGCGGTTTTGAATCGCGTCGACGCAGCCTTTATTGCAGTTGAGGCACTCGCGGATGGGCTCGCCGGTCGCGGCCTTCAGCGCAATGTCGGGGTCGCACATGAGCGAGCGGCCGTAGGCGACGATGTCTGCCGAGCCGTCCTCCAGGATCTTCTCGCCGGCCTCGACCGAAACCACGCGGCCGACGGTTGCCACCGGCACGGAGACCAGGGCCTTGACGCGCTCGGCCACGGGCAGCGTCCAGTTGTAGGGCATGGCGCCCATGGGCGGAATGGTGTCGCCCATGTTGCCGGTGTGGTTTGCCTGCGCCACTTGGATCATGTCGATGCCGGCGTCCTCGAGCAGCTTGGCAAACTCGCAGGCCTCGTCGGGCTGCAGGCCGCCCTTGCCGCGCGGCGTGCCGTCGGGGTTCTCCATGATCACGGGGAGCTTGTACTCCACCATCAGCTGCGGCGCGGCCTCCTTAATGGCGGCGACGACCTCCAGCGCATAGCGGACGCGGTTCTGGAACGAGCCGCCGTACTCGTCGGTGCGCTTGTTGAGGATGGCCGAGCACAGCGAACCCACCAGGCGGTCGCCGTGGACCTCGATGGCGTCGATACCGGCCTGCTGCGCGCGAGCGGCCGAGGCAGCGATGGCCTCCTTGATCTGGGTGAGCTGCTCCACGCTAGCCTCGTTCACAAAGTGCTGCATATCGTGGTGCAACTTGGCGTAGGCCTGCTTGCGGATCTCGTTGGACTCGGCCATCTTGGCGGCGAAGGTTTCCTCGTCGCCGGCGGCCTTGGCCTCCTGCGCGGCCTTGGCGGCGGCCATGGAACCCAGGACCATGCGGCCGACGCCGGGCACGTCGTACTCGGGGTGGAACAGCTGCAGCGCGACCTTGGCGCCGTGCTTGTGGACGGTGTCGGCCAGCGCCTTAAACGTGGGGATCTGGGCGTCGGTCGCCAGCTTGGGCGTGGGGCTCGCGGTCATGACGGGAGCGACGTCGCCGATGACGATGTAGCTCACGCCGCCACGGGCCAGGCGCTCGTAAAAAGCCAGGCTGCGCTCGCCGATGGAGCCGTCGCGCTCCTCATAGCCGGTGGTCAGCGGCGGGAACATAATGCGGTTCTTGAGCTCAAGGGGGCCAACCGTAATGGGCTGGAGCAGCTTGGATGCAGGTGCGGTCATGGACATTCCTCTCTTGTAGGCGCGGCGGCGATGATGCCGCGTAGTTGTCTAGAGGATATGGCATGGGAATACAACAGCACAACGGAAATCGGCGGATAGCAGGTAGCGGTAGGTGGATGGGGCGGGGCGGCCCGTCGGTTTGTCTCGATCTGTAACATCTACAGACCAAAACCAGTCCTACCTGTTACAGATTGAGACAAACTAATTCGGTCCGACCAAACATCTCAATCTGTAACACCTAGACCGACTTTTGACCTCCACCTGTTACAGATCGAGACAAACCAAACCCGGACTGCCGGAAAATCTCGATCTGTAACAGTAACTCGGCAAAATCCGTCCCTCGTGTTACAGATCGAGACAAACAGAACCATCCCACCGAAACGTCTCAATCTGTAACAATTAATCGTCCAAATCGGGTCTAGGTGTTACAGATTGAGATTTTGATCTGAGGGGTTGAGGGCTGGGCCGGGGGACACCGGACGGAGTCGCGGACGAACCGGTAACCCGGCCCCGATCCCTCACCGGGGCCGCATCACAGTGTCCCGAGTGCCGGACAGCCCCTCAATTCCGGACATTCAAGTCTCTTTCCGGACATTTTTGGCCCCTTTCCGGACATTGTCCGCGAATGTCCGGAAAGGGGCCATCGTGTCCGGAACGAGGCTCGGTCAGCGATGGCCCCCTGGTTCCCTAGTAAAAGTTCCTCAGTTCCGCAGTAAAGTTCCCTAGTTCCGCAGTAATGTTCCCCAGTATCCACCTCAGTGACAGGCGCCAGTTTGAATTCGCGAGTCGCCCTCTTCGCACAACGGGGCCGGCCTGCCGAAATGTCTCAATCTGTAACATCTAGACCTACTTTTGGGCTCCAACTGTTACAGAACGAGACATTCAAAATCGGTCTGCCGGAAAATCTCAATCTGTAACAGTAACTCGGCAAAATCCGTCCCTCGTGTTACAGATTGAGACAAACCAAACCATCCCGCTGGATAATCTTGATCTGTAACAGTAACTCAGCCAAATCCACCCCTCGTGTTACAGATTTAGACAAACGGAGGTCGTCCCGCCGAAATATCTCAATCTGTAACAGTTAGCCGCCCAAATCGAGTCCAGGTGTTACAGATTGAGATTTTGTTTGGGAAGTTGAGAATTGGACCGAAAACACGGTTCCCAAATAAATCAAAACCACCCCTAAAAGGGGTGGTTTGCTCTTAGGGTATAACCCTTGGATT
>CATYEN010000051.1 GCA_958405565.1 uncultured Collinsella sp.
TGCAGCAGGGGCTCTCAATGTTTTTATGTCCTGCTCATATCGTCTGTGCCGGCAGAAAGGGACTGTCCCCAAGTGCCGGGCGGGACCGTTTAGCGGTGCAGCTGCCGACTGGGCAGGCTGAGCTGGTATCCTTATGCGGTAATGTCTCGATTCGTTAGGATTGCATGTGAGAGCTTCCGCTGTCCTTCGTTCAGTTATATATCGCGCCCTGGCCATTGTGCTTGCCGCGCTTGCCGTGCTGAGTTCTATCGCGCCTGCCCAGGCTTTTGCCGATGACTCTAGTCAGCCAGTCAAAACGGTCCGCGTTGGTTGGCTCGTCAACAATGAGGGCTTCCAGGACGGCACCCCCGGCGAGCGTCTCTCGGGATGGGGTTACGAGTACCTCCAGACCCTCTCGTACTACACACCCGGCTGGCAGTACGAATACGTCTCCGGCACCTTCACCGAGCTTATGGAGAAGCTCGAAGCCGGCGAGATTGACCTCATGCCAAACATCTCCTACTCCGAAGAACGCGCCCAAAAACTGCTCTTCTCGTCGAACCCCGAGGGCACCGAACGCTACTACATCTACGCTAGGCCCGACCGTGACGACCTCGCAAAGGGTGACCCTCAAGCACTCCAGGGTCTCACTATCGGTTTCAACCCCGGCGTCATGCAAACCATCGTTGGCCAGCAATGGCTCGCCAACGAGGGCATTACCTGTACCTATAAGGAAATCAGCAGTAACGGCGCCCTTTTCGATGCGCTGGCAAACGGCGAGGTCGACGCCATCATCATGAACGACACGACCTCGTCGCCCAACGCCTCCCCCATGTTCTACATTGGTTCGAGCGACTACTACTTTGCCGTTCCCAAAAGCCGCCCCGACCTGATGAACGACATCAATGCTGCCATGACGGCAATCGCTCGCGTCAACCCACGCTATAACGACGAAGTCAAATCTAGCTACTCGACCCAAAACAGCGGTTCATCATCGCTCAACGGCCCCGAATGTTCTTGGCTCAAAGCAAACAACAACACCATCACGCTCGGCTACATTACGGGCAAACTCCCCTACTGCAACGAGGACGAAGACGGCGAAATGGAAGGATCGCTCGCATCGCTTGCGACGACGCTACACGATAAATTTGGCATTACGGTCAAAACCGTCGCCTTTGATAGCTACAAGATGATGTCAAAGGCTCTGTCAAAGGGAAGTATAGACGTTGCGCTGCCGGTATACCGAGATTACTGGTTTGCCGAGCAAACAGGCGTTGTGCAGTCGATATCGTTGGGGACCATATCCCTCACCGCCATCCACACCGGCAGCAACCTGAACAAAGACCTTCAGAACATCACCTGTACCAAATCATCGTTTGTCAACAAAAATGCACTTGAAAGTCTGTTCCCCACAGCGACCGTAACCGAATACCAATCCGACGATGAAGCGTTCGATGCCCTCAGGAAGGGAACGGCGCACTGCATCGTCGCTCCCAGTTCACGCGTAAAAACCATCGGTGACCGTTACGATCTCGAGGACTGCGAGACGACCGAGCTCCCTGACACCTGTGAGCTCTCGTGCTGGATTTCGCGCGGAAAACCCGAGCTGTTGGGAATCATCAACAAGGGCATCATCAATGCCGGAGAATCGCTCTCCGCAAGCAATTTCTCCTCCACGTCGTACACGGCCCAGGAATCCAACACGCTTCAATTCCTTTATCGCAACCGCACCGCCATTGCAGCTACCCTCATCGGTATGTTGTCGGTCGGCGTCGTCCTGCTCATCTGGGCGCTCGTGCGCGCTCGAACCGAGCGCAAAAAAGCCGATGCTGCCAACGCCGCTAAGACGGCATTCCTCACGCGCATGAGCCACGACATCCGCACGCCGCTCAACGGCATCCTGGGCCTTATCGAGATCGAGGAATTGAAGGAAGGCGATATGCAAGTCGCCCGCGAGAGCCGTGCCAAGGCGCGCGTTGCCGCCAATCACCTGCTCTCGCTGATCAACGACATCCTCGAGATGGGAAAAATCGAAGACCGCAAGCTAACACTGGAACATGCGCCTTTTAACCTCAAAGAGCTCTGTGACGATACGCTGGTGCTGTGCAAGCTCCGCGCGTCCAGTAACGGCATCACAATGCAGGACAATAGTCTGCCGTACGCCACGGAGCCATACATGATCGGCAGTCCCACCCATATCCGACAGATCATGATCAACCTGTTAGACAACAGCATTAAGTACAACAAGCACGGCGGCTCCGTCACCTTTAGTTCAAAGACCAAGCCACTCGATAACGGGCGCGCGCTCTTTTGCTTTAGCGTTTCGGATACCGGCATTGGCATGGCTCCCGAGTTTTTAAAGCATATCTATGAGCCGTTTGCCCAAGAAGGTGACGATGCGCGCAGCAAGTTCCAAGGAACCGGCATGGGCATGCCAATCGTCAAGTCGCTTATTGAACTGATGAGCGGCACCATCGAAGTCAGCAGCGAACTCCACGTGGGCACCACGTTCTACGTGGAAATTCCGCTCGATATCGACAAGAACCCCCGGGCGCGGGCGAATACGGTCGAGAGGGCGCTCGACTGCTCGCTCGCCGACATGAACGTGCTGCTCGCCGAAGACAACGAATTGAATGCCGAGATTGCCCAGACGCTGCTAGAATCCGAGGGCGTCGTGGTCACCCGCGCCGTCAACGGCAACGAAGTCGTCGATCTGTACCTGTCTCATCCCGCCGGCAGCTTCGATGCGATCCTGATGGACATTATGATGCCGGACATGGACGGTTACGAGGCAACCCGCGCGATTCGCCTGAGCGAGAAGGTCGATGCAGCCGATATCCCCATCATCGCGCTCACCGCCAATGCCTTTGCCGAGGACGCCAAGGCGGCACACGACGCCGGCATGAACGCCCATCTGTCCAAACCGCTCGACTTTAACAAGCTCAAAAACATACTCGCCCGCATCAAGAAAAACGGATCCGTTTCGCTATAGTTTGTGCTCAACCACCATGCACGGCCAGAAAGGAAACCAACGATGTTTAGGCCCTTACGTCGAAAGAAACGCGCCATCACCGACGAGGAAGCGCGCGAGTTGCTCGCCACCTGCAAGCGCGGCGTCTTTGCCGTCAACGGCGACGATGGCTACCCGTACGCCATTCCCGTCAACTACTTCTTCGACGCCGAGCACGACAAGATTTATTTCCATGGCGCCAAAGCCGGCCACAAGGTCGACGCACTCAAGCGCGATGACAAGATCTGCTTTACCGTTTACGGCAACGAGTGGTACAAGGACGATGACTGGGCTCCCTACGTTATGAGTACCGTGGTCTTTGGCCGTTGTCGCCTGGTAGATGACACCCCTGCATTTATCGAAGACAAAGTCCGCCAGCTCGCGCTTAAGTACTACCCTTCCGCCGAAGAAGTCGAGGAGGAAATCGCCAAAGACATCAAGGGCGTCCAACTCTACGAGATTACGATTGAGCATCTCTGCGGTAAGCAGATCCAGGAAAAGTAAGCCCCTCAGCAAGCCTCATCAATAGCAATATGGCCCGGTTCCAACCCACCTTGGAACCGGGCCATATGCTTATGAAGCGTCGGCGGCTATGTGCGCAAGCGCCTCAACGAGCTCCTGCGAACTCACTGGTTTACTCAGGTGCGCGTTCATGCCCGCCTCACGCGAAAGCCTGCGATCGTCGGCAAAGGCGTTGGCGCTCACGGCGATGATCGGCGTGGTCGCGGCATCATCGCGATCGAGTGCTCGAATCCGACGCGTGGCCTCAAGGCCATCGATACCGGGCATCATGATGTCCATCAACACCACGTCGTACTCGTGAGGCGCGCTCGCGGCAAACATCTCGACGGCAGACTCACCATCCTTAGCATGCGTCACGACGGCACCGGCACGGGCGAGCGTAAACTGTGCAATCTCGGCATTCAGGTCGTTATCCTCTACGAGCAAAACACGCAAGCCCTGGAGCGCATCGCCGTCGCCCGCGTCCACGCGCACAGCCTGAGGAATCTCGGAGCGCTTGCACTTCTCAAACGGCAGACGGATGGTAAACGTCGTCCCCTGCCCCAAGACGCTCGTAAAACTCATGGTTCCGCCCATAAGCTCGACCAACTGTTTAGCAATAGGCGCACCCAGGCCAGTTCCCGATGAAGCGCCTTCCACCTGCTGCTCCTCGCGACAAAACGGCTCGTAGAGGTGCTGTTGGAACTCCTCGCTCATGCCAATACCGTTATCGGCGATCGTGTATTCATAGACAGGAACGCCATCCGCTGGCTCCACCTCGCGGCACACCAGGCGAACATAGCCGCCCCGGCGGTTGTACTTGACGGCATTGCCGGCAATATTGAGCAACAAGCGCTTGAGGTGCGTCACGCTCACCCGCGCATAGGGATGATTAAGCGTCTGCTGATCGCAGATAATTGTCACCAGGCGCTCCTCGGCCTGGCGCTCCAGAATATCGCGCACCTCGTGGTTGAGGGTCACCAAATTTGTGGGAACAAGCTCCAGGTCGACCTGCCCGCTCTCCAGGCGACTCATATCCAGGGCCTCATTCGCAAGGTCGAGCAGCAGTCCCGATGCCGTCCAGATCTCTGAGCGGCACTCGGTCTGCTTTTGCAGATCGTCCGCATTGGCATCGCCGACCTCAACCATACCGCGAATGCCGTTGATGGGCGTGCGCAGATCGTGGCTCATGCGACGCAGGAACTCCGTCTTTGCCGAGTTGGCAGACGAGGCCTCACGCGCCGCCTTTGCCAGCTTGTCGCCATAGTCGCGCTCCTGCTGCAGCAAGTCCGTCAAACGTCGACGATCAGCGCGGCGGCGCGCCATCACAACAACGGCTATAACACCGCTGTAGAGCACCAGCACGCCGGCAGCAACAACCGCGACGACCTCAAAGTAGCGCTGCGCCGAGGCATAGGTGTACACGTAGAATTTTTGCGCTTTGCCGTATGTGCCCAAATACCACTCGCCGTTGACGTTGACCAGCCGGACTTTGCCGGGCAGGCATCGATCCTTAATTTCGTCGACAATGATGGCGTCCGTCGCAGGCAGGTCGAACACGCCCAAGATGGTGGGTTCAACGGCGTTGGTCGCAACGACCTTGCCATCGTTTTCGATCACGATATTGCCGCTATCGATGGTTTCATAACCATCGAGCAGACTCTGCAGTTTGAGCGTATTGCTTGCAACCGCCTTCGCGCTCTGATGCCTTACCGCGATAACGATGCCCTCGCCATCCTGCCGGGTCACGCAACCAATGTCTGCAACCGAATCATCCGCAAGCGTAATACGATCGGTATAGGACTTAAGCGGATGGGTTGCCACCTCCAACACGGGCGCTTCTTTGAGATACGTAGCAAGCGACTCGTAGCCCACGCCATCCGTCGAGGACTCGGACACCAAATTGCCCGATGCGTCCGTCACGATCAGTGCGCTCACGTTGAACTGGTCAGCATATTGCTCCAGCGCGGCATTATCCGCCGAACCGTCGCGCTCCATATCGCGCGCCACCTCTCCGGCGATCTCCATAACGCGAATCAGGTTTTTGGTCGTATAAGCGCTGTTGAACGCATCGTAGGAAAGGCTCTGCGTCGCCACGTAGTCGACAACGTCGGCAAAGCGCTGCTCGGCCTGGGCTGTCGTGTACCCGTAGCTCATCATGCCGGCGACAACCGAGAGCGCTATACCCACCAGGGCGGCAAGGAGCCATACCCAGGTCGAATGATTGCCCCGCTCCTGAGCGGTGTAGTCGGGCGCATCGATCACGACAGGCCCTCCATATTCAAAAATGGTGAGGGGCCATCAAAGTACTTTGACACCAGGCGTTCCATGGTGCCATCGGCAAGCATTTCTTGGTAGGCATGGGTGAGTTTAACGTCGATACCGCGCGTGTCGTTGATATCGAAAGCGGTGCCCAAACCAACCTCCAGCAGCGGCTCGTTCAGAATGCGATACGTCACGCCATAGTCTTTTTCATAGGTGAGCAGCGAGGACTCATGTGCGGCGATAGCGTCGACCAGGCCCTCGACGAGCGCCGGGTTCAGGCACGAGCGATCCGAGAAGCTGTAGAGCTCCTTGATCTGCGGAACGTTTTCATTTGTATGATTGAGCAAAATGTCCTCGGGCTTGGTGGTGGACTGAACGGCCACGACCTTGTCCTCAAGATCGGCAAGCGTATAGATATCGCTCTGGGGATCGACCGCGACCACCTGGCGGCTCGCAAGGTACGGGCCGGCCCAACGATACTCGTTTTCGCGACCCGTCATGCTAAAGCTGCCCATGACACAATCGAGCTCGCCGCTCGCCAGTAGCTCTTTCTTCTTTTCCCAGTCAATCAGCTGGTATTTTGGCTTGTAACCAATGCGGGCCAACGCCTCGGTCAATATCTCAACATCCAGGCCAACGATATCGCCGTACTCGTCGGTATACACAAACGGTGGGTAGAGGTCGCTGCCGACGTTGAGCGTCTTAAGGTCGTCGTCTTTGACCTGAGAGGCATCCAGGCCTTTTGATGCAGACGCCGAGGCCTCGTCATTCGACCCAGAACAGCCAGCTATCGCTACGACAAATGCACTCGCCACTGCAAGCGCAACAAACAACGATATGGCAACCGAGCGGCGAGGTCTTCTCATCGAGCTCCAGACGATCCTGCTTACAGACTGAAATGGTTAAAAATAATAGCAAATGAAACCACTCGAGCGCCCAATGGTTACAGACGCTTTACCCTGCGGGGCCTTCTAGCCGACTTGGCAGAAGGCCCCGCATGCAGCGCGCACTTACCGTGCATTAAAAACGTAGCGGTCCAGGCGGTCGCACGCTTCCCTCACGCGCGAAAGCGGCAGCGCCAGATTCACGCGAATGTGGCAGGGCCCGTGGAACGGACGGCCGTCCTGATACCCCACGCCCACGCGCGCCCCCTCGTCGAGCAGCCACTGAATATCGCGGCCATGTTCGCGACACCACTTGGTGCAGTCCAGAAACACCATGTACGTGCCCTGCGGACGTGAATAGGACACGCCCTCAAAATGCTCGTCCACGTAATCGCAGAAGTACTCGATATTGCCGTCAAGCACCTGGTTGAGCTCGTCCACCCACTCGTAGCCCTGCGGCTGGTAGGCACCGATAAGCGCATGCATAGAGAGGACGTTCATCTCGTTGTAGTGGGTCTTGTTGGACACGGCGCACACGCGGTCGCGCAGCGTCTCATTATAGATGATGTGGTAGCTGCCGACCAGGCCCGCCAGGTTGAACGTCTTGCTGGGCGCATAGAGGGCAACCGTGCGCATGCGGGCATCCTCGCTCACCGACTGCGTCGGGATATGCTTGTGACCCGGCAGGATGATATCGGACCAAATCTCATCCGAGATCACCACGCAATCGTGCTGGCGATAGATATCCATGACGTGCTCGATCTCGTCGCGCTCCCATACGCGGCCGCAGGGATTGTGCGGCGAGCAGAACACCGCGGCATGGATATGGTTTTGGGCGAGCTTTTGCTCCATGTCCTCAAAGTCCATACGCCACACGCCTTGGTCGTCGAGCCTAAGCGGGTTGTGGACAATGCGATAGCCCGCAGCCTCGATGGACTTGGTAAAGCCGATGTAGGTGGGACTGTGGACCAGCACCGCATCGCCCGGCTGGACATATGCGCGCAACGTCGACACGACACCGCCCAGCACTCCGTTTTCGTAGCCGATATGCTCCGGCGCCAAGCCCTCAACGCCATTGCGACGGCTCTGCCATTCGATGATGCGGTCGAAGTACTCGGGACGCGGATTGAAATAGCCAAACATGGGGTGCTGGGCGCGCCGAATGATGTACTCCTGGACCGTGGGCACCGTGGCAAAGTTCATGTCCGCCACCCACATGGGGATGCGGTCGAAGCCCTCGTCGGGTGCGTTCGGAGCCATGTCGGGAATTTCTCCCCAGGAGTCAACGGCGATGGCGTCCATGCCGTGGCGGTCGATAAGCGAGGTAAAGTCGTATTTCATGCTGAGCTCCCGTGCAAAGCGGATTGTTTTGGTAGGCGTTATTGTCCACCAGCGTGGGCGGTTTTAGAGCGGGGTTTAGCGCTTAATTTGACGGGTGCGGACGAATGGCTGGTTAGTCTCGCGCGTCGTTGACGGCGACTACGGTTAGCTGGGTTTCGTCGACCGTAAACGATATGTCGAGTCCGGCGTATGCCAAGTGATAAACACGGTTTGGCTCGTGTTTGCTACCCGCGCGGCGTGGATCTTGGCGAAGGACCTCGACCAAACCAGGAAGCTTTGTAGGCGGAACCATATCCTGCAGCGCTTGCGGGAACTTGACGTCGAGCTCCTGCCACGGCGCATCCTCGATCCAGCCGCCGGTCGCATCCGGATGACAGTCCGCAAACGGAATGTAGGGCTTGATGTCATAGATGGGTGTGCCGTCGCGCAGATCGGCCCCCAGCACATGAATGATGGGACCATCGTCGGTGAACTCAACACGATCGAGCTTGACGCAGGTGAGCCCGATGGGATTAGGGCGAAACGGACTGCGCGTGGCAAACACGCCCACACGCTCGGCCCCGCCCAGACGCGGCGGGCGCACGGTTTTCGACCATTTTGCGTTGGTGCCGGACCTGTCCTGCTTTTTGGCATCGGCGGCTATGTCCTGAGCCGTGCCGCCGGGCGTGCCGTTTTCGAAGCGCCAGAGCAGCCATAGGTGAGAGAAGGAATCCAGACCCTCAACTGCTGCGTTGGAGGCAAATTCCGGTTCAAAGACGATGCGTCCCTGCAAATGGGGCGCCAAAAAGCTGTTGCGCGGAATGCCGAACTTCTGCGGCAGATCGGTATGTATGTGTGCAATAGGTTCCATGCCGGTCATTGTACGGCATGGAGGCGTGGGACGTTGTGCGCAATTCTTCGCCGCGGCCCCCGTCGCGCAACCAACGGTTGCTTGGAAGGGCACCTGCCGCCGCGTATGCTTAAAGCCAACAACCAGCAGAAAGGAGCCGTTATGGCCTTCGCAGAAAAGCTCATTGCTGTCCGTCGCGCCCATCACCTTACCCAAGAGCAGCTCGCCGCCAAGCTCTTCGTCACACGCCAAGCCGTCAGCCGTTGGGAACGCGGCGAAGTCACCCCTGGCATCGACATGATGAAGCTCATCGCCGCCGTGACCGGCGAGCCTCTGTCCCATCTGCTCGAAATGCCCGAGCACTATTGCCAGAGCTGCGGCATGATACTCACACCCGACGACTGCGGCACCGATGCTCACGGCGCCACGACCGATCATTACTGCAAGTGGTGCTACGACCACGGCAAGTACACCTACGAGACCACGATGGAGGCGATGATCGAGGACTGCGCTCCGCGTCTGGCACAAAACACCGGCATGTCGCTCGACGAAGCTGTCTCGCTCATGGGCGCCGTGCTGCCGCAACTGGAGCGTTGGCGCTCCGTGCAGGAAAACGAGGAGCGCTACGGTGCCGAGGCACGGGCGCGCTATGGCGACGAGGCCGTCGACGCAGCAAACGAGGCACTGCTGGACATGGACCCCGAGACATGGAACGACATGAAAGAGCTCGAGCGTGCCATTCTGGGTCAGCTCTCGATTGCCATGGGCGACGGCGAACCGGATGGAAGCGAGGCTCGCAAGCTTGTCGCGATGCATCGTCGCTGGATTGGCCTTAATTGGGGACACGAGCCCCAGAACGAAGCGTACCTGAGCCTCGCCCACGGCTATCTTGCCGATCAGCGCTTTATCGACTACTACGACAAGCCCTGCGGCACCGGAGCCACGGCGTTTCTGGTTCAGGCGATCGAGTCGTCGTTGACGCGCGCATAGACCACGGCGGCTTTGGGTATCTCAACCGAAACCTCAACCGATTGGAGACACCATGGCTACTGATCATGAACTCGCGCTCTACGTTATGACCGGCTGCCCGTATTGCATAAAGGTCAAGCGCTTCCTGGCCGATAACGGCGTGGCCATCCCCGAGCGCAATATCTCGACCGACCCCGATGCCGAGCAGACGCTCATCGCCGTCGGAGGAAAACGCCAGGTTCCCTGCTTGTTCATCGATGGCAAGCCGCTCTACGAGTCGAGCGACATCATCGCGTGGGTACAGGAGAACCTGCTCTAGCGTGTTATTGCGGTCGGCCCGCCCCAACGCACAAACCCATACGGCACAAACATGTACGTCAGCATCCAAAGTCAACATTTTCCGACATCTTTGGATGCTGCCGTACAGCTTTTTGCGTGGGCCCCTCACAGCCACTCATTGGGGACGCACTTAAATGAGTAGGTAGGGATTCAGTTTCTCAAATTTATAGAACATATGTTTGCTCTCTGTGTTATACTCATCCCAAGGCATGAGACTGGTCGAGAGCTCCTGTGGAGGTCCCCAATGACACGCTGGAGCGAGCTCAGTAAGTAAGATCGGTGGTTACTGCACTCGTCCATCTCAGACAGGCTGCGCTCCTGTTCGCCGTCGCCATCAAAGAACGGCACTCACAACCAAACGTTTCCGTTATCCGTGAGTCACACAGGAGTGCATCGTTATGGCAAAACAATTATCAACCCAAAATATCATCGAGCCTGCACTGCCAGATGAAGAATATGTCTACACGTCTGTCAGAAAAACCCTCGAGCACGCTCGTTCCCACGTTGAACGTGTCATCAACTCGACGATGGTCGAGGCATATAAGGACAATACGGCCCTTTTCTATTAGGTGTCCCTAATTCGAAACACACTATGTCATGAATTGAGTTGGTCTCGCCATCGAAGACTGATGAAGACGAGTCCACCGACCCCTAGAGCCACGCGCGAGGCAGCAGTGGAAAAGACAGTCGACCCCTTTATTTAGAGCAAGACGAGAGGAATTAGACATGGGATACCAAGAATCACTGATTCGAGTAAGCAGCTTGGCAGAAATCGCCGGTATAGAGAAGGCCATTGCCGAATCCGAAGAAGTCCAAACCCTAGAGTATCTCGTATGTGTTTGTGGAGCCAAAGCCAAAGTCGACCTTTACCGCGACAACACCTTCACGGCGTCTCGACCTCTTAGCGACATCAAACCCAACGAGGAACCGATTATAAGGGCTGGGGACCTATTTGCCGTCGTCGCGGGTGCAAGACTGTATCAACCTTTTCTCTGGATCGACTGCATCGCAGGAATCTCCGATCCAGGATACGAGAAGCTCATGGAAGACTTTCCGCTTGATGTCCCACGGCAAGAGGCAATCATCCATCCAGACGAAGCAAAAAAGGCAGAAATATTCATGAGAAGAAGCCTGAACCAAAGCTATACCCGTGTCATGCGAGGCGAACACCCCATTCAGCTTCCAGAAGAATTCATCAACCCACCTGACCCCAATCTGAAATCCCCATTGGCTAGCTAACCAAAACAGTCTGCTTAGCCCTATTAACTGCTTGTATTTTTGTCTACAAAACTGTATACAAAAAGAGATTCCGAGAACCAACACTCGCCATTATGTCGATCGATTGGAGGCACTATGGACGCTAAGCAGCTCGAGAAGATGATGGGGTTTGCCCCCGGAGAGTTGGAGAAAGCCGCGGAGGCATACGAAAAAGATGAGTGGCCAAAGGGCCGCACCATCAAGCTGGGAAGGCCGTCGATTTCCGATGAGCCAAGCGTTGTTTTATCGGCACGTGTGGGTGAGTCGGTTCTTGATGCGTTTGACGAGAAGGCAAAACGCCATGGGCAAACACGCACGGAGCGACTCAGAGAGCTCATCACGCTCGATGCAATGATTGCCTAGACTCAACTCCCCCGCCGACCCAAACATATACGCCAGCATCCAAAGTCGACATTTTTTGACATCTTTGGATGCTGGCGTACTGCTTTTTGCAACATAGTCATTGGGGACGTTCTTAAATGACTAGTCGTTAAAGAACGTCCCCAATGACTAGCTAGCCGTGGAAGCGGGCTATGGGTGCAAGTGGCTGCTCGCGAAAGACGCGCTCGACGGCGGCGCGGTATTCGTCGACCTTTTTAGTCTTGCGTACGAGCTTGTGAACGGTAGCGGGGTCGGCAAAAGCGCACTTGGCGTAGAACCACCATTCCTTCATGCGAAAGACCGCATTGCCGCCTATCTCGTCTGCATAGGCCGCAAACAGCGTGTCGTGAAAACGCTGCAGTTCGGCTGCCGTGGCAGCAGGACCGCCGTTGACTATACGAGCCAGAGCGGGGTTCGCGAGCAGGCCACGCCCCAACATCACATGGCGCGTGTCGGGATAGGCCTCCACCAGCGCATCCATATCCTCAAGATCAAAAATGTCGCCGTTGTATGCCACCGGAAACGGCGCACGTTCCAGCGTCTCGCCATAAAACTCCTTGCGCGGTGAGCCCGTATAGCGGTCCTTTTGCACGCGCGGGTGCACAATCAGCTCTGCCAGCGGCATGCGGCAATACAGATCGAGCACGCGCTCGTATTCGTCGTCGCTCTCCAGCCCCAGCCTGGTCTTTACCGATACCGGCAACGGCGACCGCTCGCACACATCGCTCAAGAACACCTCGAGCTCGTCGAGATTGCGCAAGAAACCCGAGCCCTTGCCCTTGGCGACAACCGTTCCCGAAGGGCAACCCAAGTTGAGGTTGACCTCGCGATAGCCCATGTCGGCGAGCACCTGTGCCGCCCACACAAACTCGTCCGCGTTCTTGGACATCAGCTGAGGCACCACGTTGAGCCCCTGGTTATTGACAGGATCGATCTCCTTGAACGCCTTGCCGCCAAAGCGGTTTCCCACCCGCGGCGGCGGCAAAAACGGCGTGTAATAGCAGTCGAGCGCGCCGAAGCACTCCGCATGCACGCGACGGAACACATGTCCGGTAATCCCCTCCATGGGGGCCAGCGAAAGGATCATCTACTCTTCTCTCATATCAACGAACATGACAAAGGAACTGTCCCTTTGTCACATTATTCGGAGCGCAGGGCTTCGACAGGGTCCTTCTTGGATGCGCTGCGGGCTGGCAGCAGGCCGGCAACGACCGTCAGCAGCACCGAAATCGCGATGAGCACCAGCGCATCCTGCACGGGCAGGCTCATCAGGTTGGGGACCTGTTTGGCCGCAAGCGCCCAGGCATTGACCGGGAAGCTCACGAGCACCACGACGACAATGGCAAAGACGCCGGCAATGAGGCCCTCGATAAAGGTCTCGGCGTTGAACACGTTCGCCACGTTGCGCTTCGACGCACCGATCGCGCGCAGGATGCCAATCTCCTTTTTGCGCTCCAGTACGCTGATGTAGGTGATGATGCCGATCATGATGGAGCTCACCACCAAGCTGATACTCACGAATGCGATGAGCACCAAGCTGATGGTGTTCACGATGTCGGTTACCGAGCCCATGATGATGCCCATGTAGTCGGTGTACGAGATTGCCTGTTCATCGTGGCCAGCGGTTTTGACCTGCTTGTTGTACGCATCGATGTGATCGAGCACGCGCTCCTTGGCCTCAAAGTCGCGCGGGAAGATCTTGACCGAGATGGGGTCGGCCTCGTCCGCATAGCCCAACGTGGTCAGATTGTTGTCGTAGGTGAGCTTCGACGCCTTCGCATAGCTCATCATGAGCGAGCTCAGGTCCTCGGCGTCCATGTTGAAGTGAATGGCATTGGCAAAGGCGCTCGCATCCACACGCATAGCGCCCGCCAAGTTGGCAATACTCGACGACATCTGCGTGGCCATCTGGCCCATAAGTCCTGCTGCACCCGCCTTGAGCTGTGACGATACCGTTGTCGCAATCTGGTCGCTGATCGACTTCATCATCTGATCCATAGCCTGCTGCAGATACGGAGCCAGTTGCTTTTGCACATAGTCGGTCATCGCCTGCCGCAGGCGCTCTACCAGGGCATCGCCGCCGAGGGCCTTGAGCTGGGCCAGGATTTGCTGGGCCGCAGCATCATTCTCAAGATACGCCGAGAATGCGGTAGCGAGCTTTGACGCGTCCTTAAGATCTTCGGGCGACAGCGCCTTAAACTGATCAGACCGCAAAAAGCCCTCAAACAGCTGGTTGGCTAGTGTTCCCACCTGCTTCATTTGCTCGGGCGTGAGTTCCAGACCGTCAAAGATACCCGAAAAATCTGGGGTTGGCGCTTTGGCCATGATATCGCTGAAGTCGATGTTCTTCCCAACGCCCGAAAGGTCAATGTCCAGCCCGGACAAGTCAAGACCCGACAGGTCCATACCGTCGACAACACCCGAGAGCGCGGAGGTATCGAACGAGAACGCGCTCTTGAGCGCCGCCTCATCCACACTGAACATGCTGCCCAGATCCACTCCTTGTTTGGCCTCGCCTTGCAGCTCATCGAAAGACTTGCCCGTAAAGACATCCGTCTCGGGGTGGGCGAGCTGCTCCTGCACAATCTGCGAATCGGCGGCGCGCTCCATAAGCTGGCGAGTCAGCGCATGCGTATAGGCAATGCCTGGGGACAACGCACTTGCGTTGGCTGTCTCGTTGGGTCGCACCACGCCCACAATGTGCACGTCGATACCATCGGCAACCTTGGCGGCCATAAAGTCGGTGTCGCCAGACATATCGGTCCACATTCCGGTCTCTTCGTTTTTGCGATACGCATCGGCCGGCGACAGCACCTTAAACGTCGTGGACAGCGCATCATCGTAGGTAAAGTCGGCGCCGGTCTCGGGCGTTTCGACCCCACCGTCAGCCGTCATAGCACTGTTTACCAAATCGTTGAGCTCATCGATATCCAGCGCACCGATGCTGTAGAGCGTGTAGTCGCCCACCGTGCCGCGGCTCGAAAGCACCATTACGGCTTCGTTAGCAGACGTAGGCCAATGCCCCGCCACGACATCGTACTGGCTGTCGAGCAAGCTCTGGTCGTCAATCATCTCGTTAAAGACCGAGGTCCCCATGGAATCCATGCTCACCGTTGCCGCCGAACTCGCACCTCCGCTCATAGCCTCGGTCATAGCGTTGGGCACCAGTCGGACAGGCTTCTCATCGCCCTTGCCGGCACGATAGACAACCGGCGTCACGCCATAACCGTACTGAATGGCGTTGACCTCTTTATCGATGCCGTCACCACCGGCATCGAGCCATGCCTTAAAGCTCGTCATGTCGTTGGACTTAACGCTCGCAAACATATCCTTTACGGCCGTGACCACGGGAATCTTATCGGTTCCCCGAGCCTTACCGTCGGTGCTGCCGTCGGACGAGCCCTCGTTCTTGGACGTATCGTCATCCGCAGCCCCCTGCCCGCCCATCATGGACGACAGGTCGTAGTCCTGCTTGGAAATGGTGAGCGGGTAGCTCGAGAGCGTATCCTCCTCGACCTTTTTGATGTAATTGTTCACGCCATTGGAAAGCGCCAGGATCGCCGCGATGCCGATAATGCCAATCGACCCCGCAAAGGCAGTCATGGCCGTACGGCCCTTCTTGGTCATGAGGTTTCGGGCAGAAAGCCCCAGCGCCGTCACAAAGCTCATCGAGGTTTTGCGCGTAGGCTTGGCCTCGCGGCGCGTGGCGTCGGCGACATCAAAGGGGTCGGAATCATCGGTGATCTTGCCGTCCGCCAGGTTGACGATGCGCGTGGCGTACTGGTACGCCAGCTCAGGATTGTGCGTGACCATGATAACCAAGCGGTCGCGCGCCACGTCCTTGAGCAAATCCATGACCTGTACGGATGTCGTTGAATCCAAGGCGCCGGTCGGCTCGTCTGCCAACACGATCTCGGGGTCGTTGATCAGGGCGCGGGCGATGGCCACGCGCTGCATCTGTCCACCCGATAGCTGGCTCGGGC
This sequence comes from uncultured Collinsella sp., assembly GCA_958405565.1. Lineage (GTDB taxonomy): Bacteria > Actinomycetota > Coriobacteriia > Coriobacteriales > Coriobacteriaceae > Collinsella. The sequence goes on from CATYEN010000051.1 coordinate 15,739, forward strand.
GCTTGTTCATGTGCTCGCCCAGGCCGACTTTCTCCAACGCCTCGCGCGCACGCTGGCGGCGCTCGGCATGGCCCACACCCGTGAGCGTCAGCGCCAGCTCAACGTTTTCCAAAATGGTCTGATGCGGAATGAGGTTATAGCTCTGGAACACAAAGCCGATGCGGTTGTTGCGATAGGCATCCCAATCGCGATCGTGAAAGTCCTTGGTCGAAATACCGTCGATCAGCAGGTCGCCGGAATCGAAATGATCGAGCCCGCCGATAACGTTGAGCATCGTAGTTTTACCCGAGCCCGAGGGACCCAGAATGGCCACGAACTCGTTATCGCGAAAAGACAGGCTTACGTTGTCGAGCGCCACCTGCGTAAACGACTGGGTAACGTACCTTTTGCAAATGCCTTTGAGCTCCAGCATGGACGGCAACCTCTCCCGCGCAGGCACCCTGCCCGCTCTCCTCCGTCGTTCGTATTCGACGCGTTTGTCCTACTCTATCCCCATTTTTTACCAGCGCCAATGAGGAATGTAACGAAGCGCGCCAAAAAACGAGCAGGACGGTGCCCAAAAAAGAGGTCCCAAGCGGGACCTCTATATGGTGGAGCTTATCTTAAAAGGTAGCGGACTACTTCGCACAGCGGCGCACAATCCTCGCTATGCTTTACGCGTTGTTTACTGCTCGCTATTCGCAATCGCCTGGTCGATAAGCTTGTCGAGTGCTGCGCGCTGCTCGGCGGAGCTGATGGCTCCCACGATTGGATCCCCTACGATGTTGCCATTCTGATCGATGACATACGTTGTCGGGAACGAGAACAAATTTGACGTAAACTTACCGGCCTCGCTATCCGACT
>CATYEN010000052.1 GCA_958405565.1 uncultured Collinsella sp.
GGCCGAGGCTAAAAACCTCAACGACTTTTACGAGTTCCATAAGAGCGTGCGCGGCGTGTCGTGTCCCAAGTCCTACTTGGATCTGTGCACCGAGCACGTCGTGGTCATGGATTACATCGATGGCATCTCGATTGCCGACCCCGAGCGCCTGGTGGCCGAAGGCTACGACCTGGAGAAGATCGGCTCGACGATTGTCGAGGACTATTCGACGCAGGTGCTCGACGACGGCTTTTTCCATGCCGATCCGCATGCGGGAAACATCATTCTCAAGGACGGTATCGTCTACTTTATCGACCTGGGCATGGTCGGGCGCATGTCGAGCCACGATCGTGGCATCGTCAAGGACATGATTTTTGCCGTGGCCGAGGGTGACGTGCCCAAGCTCAAAGACTCGCTCATGCGCTTTGCCGTGACGCGCGGCGATTCGGCGGAGCTCGATCACTCGGCATTTTTGTCCGATCTGGACTTTATCGTTGCCGACTTTGCGGGCCTCGATCTTAAGGACCTGGACATCGGCGAGTTCTTGACCTCGTTGCTGAACTTGGCGCGCAAGAACGATGTTGAGCTTCCGAGCGTGGTGACAATGTTCGCGCGCGGCATGGTGACGCTCGAGGGCCTGCTGACCGAGTACATGCCCAACGTCAACATGATCCAGATCATCCAGACGCATATCAAAATCGAGAAGAGCACCTATGCCCGCGTTCGCGAGATGGGTCGCGACTTTGCGGCGAGTAGCTACCGTGCGGCCAAGGGCTCGCTCGAGGCGGCCGAGTACCTGGGGCTGGCGTCGCGTATGCTCACGCGCGGTCAGCTTAAGGTGAATCTGCAGCTCATGAGCAGCGACAAGGCGCTGCGCCAGATAGGCGGCATCGTCGACCGCATGTCGATGGCCATTGTTATCGCCGGTCTGTTTATCGGCTCATCGGTGGTCTACTATGCGCGCATCGAGCCTGTTGTGCTCGGTATTCCGGTCATCGGCTTTTTTGGCTATGTGAGTGCGCTGGTTTTGGCGCTCATGCTGGGCCGCAATATCTGGCGCAACAGCCACGGCGGCAAGCACTAGAGGCTGCGACCGTCACCGCATTTCCTATCGCAAACAATAGCTTTTACCTTGGGCTTCGCCTGCGTGCGAGGCCCTTTTGCGTGATACCATTTTGACGGTAATAATCGATGGCCTAGATGGTGGTGCGGAGACGCACGAATGCGCGGTTTTCCTGCGCGTTTGGGAGAATCGGGGTGCAAGTCCCCGGCTGTACCAGTAACCGTAATTCCTCTTGGCTCGGGATGTTCGCGTCGCAGATCGGACGACGTGCCCGAGTCGTTAAGGTTAAGTCGGATCGCCTCCCATCTTGCATGCGGCTGCGGCGTATGCCGCCGGTGTGCATAGGGCTCTGGAGGGAAGGGGGACCCCGATGGGGAAACTCGAGCGCAACATGCGCGATGACGTGGGGCAGCCTCAAGGCAACGCTCCAAGTACAGACAGTAGGAGACAAATGGATATGTTTGTGGACGAGCGACAGCGCGTCTCGCATCGCCGTGGCGCGATTGCACGCGGTGTAGCTAAGCGCGGCCTGGTGGCATTCCTGGCCTTCGCGATGGCCTTTGGCACCACGCCGGCTCAGCTGTGGGCCGAGGGCGCCGAGGGCATTGCCGAGGCTGTGGCTCAGACTGCGACGCCGAGTGAGGACGCAGCGCTTGCGGGCGGTGCCGCCGAGCAGAGCGGCGCCGAGGTTTCAGATTCTGGGAGCGCGCCCGCAGCTAGTGCCGCCACAACAGGGGCGGTAACTGGCGACGAAGGCTCGGCGACGGGGGAGAACCCTGCCGCTAGCGAGCAGTCTTCGACGGCATCCGCTGGCCAAGCAGGATCTGCCGCCGCGGCTGCCGTCCAGGCAGAGAACCCGACGGAAACCGGCGATGTCGCCAAGAAGCAAGTCGAGGTCTCGTTCTCGATTATCGGCACCGATGCCGACGGCAAGGCTCAGACCTGGGTGGCACCTACGCAGCTCAAGCTCGACGAGGGCGCGACGGCTGCGGATGCCTTCATTAAGCTGCAGGAGAAGACGGGCTTCAAGGCGGACTACGATCCGAACACGGCATACGGGTTCTACCTCAAAAGCATCACATCCCCGAGCGATGGCCGCACGCTTGCCTTCGATCCGGCGACTTATGCCTACTGGCAGCTGTTCGTCGACGGCGCGTCTTCCTCGGTAGGCGCGAGCAGCGTCAAGCTCACCCAGGGGCAGAAGATTGAGTTTGCCTATACGGCTGGTAGCGCGTCCCCTGTCGTTAAGGACCAGGTTGCCGCAAATGTGACCGTCATTGGTCGCGATGCCCAGGGCAAGACTCAGACTTGGGTCGATAACGCGCAGTATGTGGTGACGTCCGGCTCGAGCGCACTTGACCTTACAAAGGTCGCGCTCGAGGCGAATGGCATCGATGCCTTTGCTGCGGGCTCCATCATTTTGAGCCTTAAGTACAACGGCGTTGAGCTGGGTACGCCGCTCGATTATTCGACCTATTGGCAGCTGTTCATCAACGGCAAGTCGAGCGACTACACGGCAGACAATGTCACCATTCATGCTGGCGATACCGTTACGTGGTTCTACGGTGGCTGGGGCGACCGGCTGCCCTCTGATTCCGTCCATGCTTCCGTTCAGGTCCTCGGTAAGGACAAGGACGGCAGGCAGCAGGTTTGGGCCTCGACGGGCCAGACGAGTCTCAAGGCTGGTTCCACTGCTAAGGATTTGCTGGAGCAGACTGGTCTTACCCTCGATGCTAAAGAAGAGTCTTGGGGTTGGTACCTCAGCGGCATTACCTCGCCGCTTGACGGTAAGATCTATGAGTATGATCCTGCGACCAAAAGTTATTGGCAGTTCTATGTAAATGGCAAGTTCGCCCAGGTCGGGGCCGGCAACTACGAACTCCAAGAGGGTGACGCCGTCACCTTTATGTATGGTGCTGACGCCGATGTCCTCCCCGGTCAGGTTCTTGGGTCCGTCGATGTTATCGGTCCCGATGTCAACGGCAACAATACTCGCTGGGGCTCGGCAAGCAATGTTTCCCTGCCCGAAGGCTCTACGGCCCAGGACCTTATTGAGACGGTTCTGAAGGCGAAGAGCGTTGATTACAACGCCTCTCAGGGCGGCGCTTACTGGTTCCTGAATTCCATTACTTCGCCGTTCGATCACAAGCCGTATGGCTGGGATGGTGCGACCAAGAAATATTGGCGTCTGTTTATCAACGGAGAGCCCTCATCTCTCTGCGCCAACCAGGTCACGCTCAAGAGCGGCGACAAGGCTACGTTTGCCTACACCACCGATAAATCGCCCATGCCCGATCCCGACAAGATTGTCGTGGACCCGAGTGCAACGACTCCTGATTGGGATGCCGAGTGGGCCGGTTACGGCAACGGTGGCAACGGTTCGACCGTAACGGATGCCAAGACGCCTGCGCAGGCCGCCGGTCTTAAGTGGGCCTTCGATTGGAAGGCCGAGTCTGGTCAGCAGTATGCCAACTGCAGCGAGCCTGTCATTGCTAACGGTTTTGTGTACATCGCGACCGAGAACGAGCTCATTAAGATCGATTCGTCCACGGGCAAAAAGGTCGCCTCTGCGCCGCTTGCCTCCAAGGTGAGCTATACCTCTCGTCCGATCTATACCAATGGCCTTATCATCGTTCCGCTCAACGGCGGTGCGGTCCAGGCGATTACTGCAGACAGGCTGATCTGCAAGTGGCTGACGCCCGGTTTGACGGACTTTACGCAGAGCTCCTGCACGGTCGTTTCGGACGGCGAGTACGTCTATGTCGGCACGGTCGATATTTCTTATGACGAGAACTACAACGCGACTTACGGCAACGGCTCCCTTAAGCGCATCAAGATTGCCACGGGTGAGGTTTCTTGGCAGAACATTGACGCCTCCGAGGGATATTACTGGACCGGTGCTGCCCTGACGGATAAGTACACCATTGTTCCCACGAGCGCGGGTACGCTTAAGTGCATTGACAAGGCGACGGGCGATGTCGTTTCGAGTGTGAAGCTCGGCGCGGTCGCAAACGCCGATTGCATTGCCGACCCGTCCAATGGTTCGACCTTCTATCAGATGACGCACGACGGAAAGCTCCATGTGATTTCGCTTTCGGCGAAGGGCGTGCTGAGCGAGCAGAAGACGGTCGACCTGGGCCTTACGAATAATCTGAGTGCCCCTGCGGTGTCTGGTGACAACCTGATTGTCGGCGGACAGACGGCATCTGGTGCTGCTTTGGCTATCCATAACCTGAAGACCGGTAAGACCACGATGGTTGCTGATGCAGACGGCAAGGCTTTGCCGGCTGGGCTGAACGGCATTGCTGCTACACCGCTGGTGAGCGTTCAGGGTGGCAAGACCTATGTGTACTTTACCGTCAACAGCGCGGATACCAAGGACTATGTCAACTACTCTGCCGGCGGCGGCGTGTACCGCTATACGCTTGGCGATGCAGAGGCGACGCAGATTTACGATGCGGCGGATCACTATCAGTACTGCGACTCTCCGGTCATTGCCGATGCATCCGGCAACCTGTACTACATCAATGATTCGGGCACGCTGTTCAAGCTTGGCGCCGTCGAGTCCTGGACGGTCTCCTTCAATTCCAACGGCGGATCTGCCTGCGACACTAAGTTTGTCGCTACGGCCGACGGCAAGCTGGTTAAGCCTGCCGATCCGACGCGTGAGGGCTACACCTTCGGCGGCTGGTATACCGATGAGGCTTGCACGGAGGCGTATGACTTCAGTACGCCGGTGACGGCCGATATGACGCTGTATGCCAAGTGGACCAAGAACGCCGTTAACCCTGGTGGTAATGGCGGTTCTGGCTCCAACGGTTCCAACGGCGGCACCGGCAACGGTTCCGGCGCTGGTGCTGGTACCGGCGCTGGCACTGGTACTGGCTCCGGCACGAAGGGTCAGCAGGCTGGTGGCGCTATCGCCCCGGGCCAGAAGCCGACGACCAAGACGACGGTGTCCACCAAGACGGAGACCAAAGAAAGCAAGTCCGACAAGAAGGACGAGAAGAAATCGGACAAGAAGGACGGCAAGTCCGATAAGAAGTCCGATTCTAAGTCCGACACGGGCTCTGCTTCTACGACCACTGCCAAGAAGTCCTCTGGTGCTTCCGAGCAGGAGACCGGCACCAATCCGCTTGCCATCGTTGGCATCGCGGCGGGCGTGATCGGCCTCGCGCTCATCGCCGTCTTCGTGCTGACCAAGCGCGGCAAGGGTGACGGTAATGCCCGATAGGCCCAAGGAGACCAACGGGCAACAGCCCGACTCCTCGTTTATCCAACTCAACGATGCAAAGCAAAAGGGCGCCGCTTCGGCGGCGTCCGCCCCTCGTCGCAAGGCGCTTGTAAGTGTCCTTACAGCTGTCTGTATCGCGCTGATCGTCGTCTCGCTGGGCTTTGTCCATCCCTCCGGGAGCGGCGCCTGGTCCATTGACTGGATCGTTCGGACCGTGACGGGGGAGAGCGTCGTCGCCAATGATGCCAAGGTGCCTGGTTCGGCTGCTGCTTCTAGCAAGGCCGACTCCAAGAATTCCAAGGTTTCGGGCGATGCGAAAGATAAGTCCAAGGACTCGGGTGACGCCAAGGGCGATTCCGAGTCTTCGAACAAGAGCTCGGATAAAAACTCGGAAGGCAAAAAGTCCGAAGAGCATGGCGGCAAGAAGTCTGGCGCTGCATCGGCTGCTCAGAATACCGGAGCTGCTGATACTTCCTATACGTCTGGCGGCGCCTCTTCGGGCGGTGGCCAGTCGTCTGGCGGAACCTCGGCCTCAAACGGCGGAGGCGCTTCTTCGGGTGATCAGGGTGGCTCGCAGGAGTCCAGCTACGTTACGGTGACGGTTTCGGTTACGTCGAGCGCCGTGGGCAATCCCGTATCCGCTGGCGGCACCTATACCTTTAACGAAGGTGCCACCGTCTACGATGCCCTGTGCGCGCTGGGCCTTTCCGTCAACGCGAACGGCTCGTCGTACGGCACCTACGTCGCTGCGATTGGCGGCTTGGCCGAGAAACAGTACGGCGGCACGAGCGGTTGGATGTACTCCGTCAACGGCGCAACGCCCATGACGGCCTGCAGCAACTACGTTCTCTCCAACGGCGACAACGTGGTCTGGTATTACGTTACAGGCTAGAGGCCTCGACATAGCGCGCCAGACGGGCGGTTCGGACAAACATCCGGGCCGCCCGTTTTTCATGCGAATGGGACTGGGTCGCCGGGTTTCTCGGTAAACAAAAAACCGGTTGGAACGTGAATTCCAACCGGTTGCAAATGCGAGGTTATGTTTGACTGACTACGACCGTGCGCCCTCGAGGAAGAAGCGGCGGCTGAAGTAGTTGTACCAGGTGACGAGGAACGTGGCGATGGCCTTCATGGCTTGGTAGCCGATGCTCAAAAACGTGACGCCCACAAACATGTACAGGTCGTTGAGACCCAGGCCAATCACCGACAGGATGGTGAAGATCGTGAACTCGCGCTTGCGGCTCATGCCCTCGCGGTGGTCGAACACGTACTTCATGCTGAGCCAGTAGTTGACCACGACGGACGTGATGAACGAAACCGTGGTGCTCATCAAAAAGTCCAGGTGGAATAGCTCGACCAGCGCAATGAGCATGCCCCAGTCGATGCCAAAGGAGATAAGACCCACGACAGCGAACTTGAGGAACTGCTTGGTATGAGGTTGTGCCAGTGCCTTGCGCACGTAATCACATCCAATGCGTTTGATGAATCGAGCAGAGGATACTTTAGAGCTTTTGCAAGGGAAACGTAAGGGCTTTGCCAAGAACTATACGAACTCGCCAAATATGCAAGAGGTAATCCGCAAACGTTGAAGATTTGCCCGTAAACGAGAAGGGCCTGGGACAACGCTGCGAACGATGCGCGTTGTCTCGGGCCCTGTGATGCGCGGGGAGTGCCCCTATTTGGTCTCGTCGCCCTCCAGAAAAATCTTGCGGGTCACAAAGTTGTAGATCATGACGAGCGCGGTGGCGCAGATCTTGGCAATATTGGCCTCGAGTCCCAGACCGGCGTTGAGTGCCAGCACAATGCCGTCGTTGAGCACCAGCCCGATAACGGACAGCACGACGAAGATGATAAACTCGCGGCGGCGACTCATGCCCTCCTTGTGGGCAAACACGTACTTCATGCTCGCGACGTAGTTAAAGATGAGCGAGACGATAAAGCCGCTGGTGTTGGCAATCAGGATGTTGAGGCCCAGACCGTAATGGAGCAGATTCATGATGCCAAAGTCGATGACGGTGGCAATGACGCCGACGACGCCAAACTTCATGATCTGCGCAAGGAGCTTTTGCATGGTACCTGCCTTAAGCTGGCGCCGGGGCGCCGCGGTGATGACAAACGCAGAAAGTTTAGCCAATCCCCGCAGGCATCGCTAGATTCGCTCCTCGATAGCACCGTTTCTATATGCATCGAGCAGCTGGCGCAGATCCTGGATCTGGCTGCGAATCTTGGCGCCAGTATCGGTGTCGCTCACCATGCGGCGTCGGTCGGCCTGGTCAAAGCGGTTGGTCTCACTCGCAATGTCCACGTTGCGCGTGAGTGCCTCGGCAACGGTGGTAAAGGCTTGGTGCGACTTGAGGCGGCAACCGCGCGAGCTGGAGATAAGCGTGTATCCGGCGATGCCCGTCTTGGGGTGGTAGGCGCGGCAAAAGCCGCCGTCGATGACCAGCAGTTTGCCGTCAGCGCGAATGGGCTGTTCGCCCTTGGTGGTCTTGACGGGGGTGTGGCCGTTGATGATGTGACCGGTCGGCGAGCAAGCCATGGGGACGACGCCGAACTCGTGCATGATGTCGTCGCAGACCGAGGGCGACGTGGTGAGCGTGTAGTACGGATCCATCGGCTCGATCCAGGTGCTCTTGTCAGCGATGTAGGCGCGCTCGAAGGTACGCACCAGGCGTCCGCTGGCGGGCGAGTTAAAGCCGATCCACAGGTACCACATCCAGTCGAGGGCGTCACGGTCGCCGGTGCGCCAGGCACGGCGGGCGATGTGGTCGCAAAAATCGAAATAATCGCGGCCGGCGTGCCAGGCGCCCAGGCAGTTCATGCTGCTAAAGGTGCCGTCTTCGTTGAGTGGCACGCAGCCATGGAACAGCAGATTGCCGTTGGTGACCTTGTACATCGAGCCGTGGGAGTAGAGGAAATCGATATGGCGATGCAGGTGATCGGCGGTGACAAACTCGGACACGAGCTTGTCGATGATGTGCTGCTCCTCGGGCGTGAGTGTATAGGGGTCTGTCGGGTCGACGGTGGGGAAGTCGTTGGTCGTGAGCGGCCACACGCTGCCGTCGGCGAGCGTGACCGTGCCGGAGTCGAGATCGATCTTGTCGAGCAGCAGGCGGTCGGTCATATCGAACTCGGGGTGACGCTGGATGATCTGGCCCTCGAGCTTAAAGAGCAGCACGTTGATGGCCTTGATCAGCGGGGTGATGGACTCACCGGTGGTGTAGGTGGCATCGGCAAAGGCGACGAGCTCGCGCAGCGAGATGCCGTAGTCGTTCTCGAGGATCTCGTAATTGTCGTAGCGCAGGTTGTTGCGCAGCACCGTGGCGATGCAGGCGGGCTCGCCGGCCGCAGCGCCCATCCACAGCAGGTCGTGGTTGCCCCACTGGATGTCGAGAGAATGGTAGGTGAGCAGGCGGTCCATAATCTTGGCCGCACCGCCGCCGCGGTCGAAGATGTCGCCCACCAGGTGCAGGTGGTCGACGGCTAGGCGCTTGATGAGTGAGGCGAGCGACTCGATAAAGTCGTCGGCGCTGGCGGTCTCCAAGATGGACTCTACGATGCGCTCGTGATAGCGCACGCGATAGTTATTCTCGTCGGGGTGCGTGTGCAGCAGCTCGTCGATGATGTAGGCGTAGTCGCGCGGGATGGCCTTACGCACCTTGGAGCGCGTGTAGCGGCTCGAAAGCGAGCGGGCGACCATGATGAGCTGGTCGAGCATCGTCTTGTACCAGGTGGGTGAGTCCTCGTGCTGGCTGCGGACCAGGTCGATCTTCTCGCGCGGGTAGTAGATGAGCGTGCACAGCTCGCCCTTTTCGTCAAAGGAGAGCGTGTCGCCAAAGATCTCGTCGACATGCTCGCGCACGACGCCCGAGCAGTTGTTGAGGATGTGCATAAAGGCTTCGTACTCGCCATGCACGTCGCTCATAAAATGCTCGGTGCCTTTGGGTAGGTTGAGAATGGCCGAGAGGTTGATGATCTCGGTAAACGCGGATTGCTCGGTGGGAAATTGTCTCGACAGCAGGCGCAGATACTTGAAGTCTTGCGGATTGCGATCGAATGCGACCATGAAACACCTTCCGATATGGTTGGTAAAACTGATAAAGCGGCGTCAAGCGTTTACCAGTATGCGCCGCCTTTGTTTCGATTTTGCGCCGGCGGCTGAATTGTCTGCTGAACGGTTTGCTAAATCGATTTAGTGGAGGTAGATGTGTCGGTTGAGTGGAGACGAAGGGGCGTTATTTGTTTCTGATGGCCCACGGCGGCGATGGAGATGTTCGTGATAAAGATGTTCAATACAAATAGTTCGAATTGGTAAATAGTGGACATTTGTACCGTATTTAGGCTTGCTGTGCGATAATTTGCGCAGCAATAATTAAGGAGCCTCATATGAGTGATTTTGTCCTGACCTGTGAATCTGGCGCCGATCGAACTCGCGAGTTCTTTGCGTCGCGCAATATCCCTGTCGTGTATTTCCATTACGAGATCGATGGCGTCGTCTATGACGATGACCTCTATCAGTCGATTTCGCCGGACGAGTTTTTTGCCAAGATCGCCGCGGGCGCTATGCCCAAGACGTCGCAGCTGGGTGTGGGCGAGTACGAGGAGTTTTGGGAGCCGTTCGTTGCCGAGGGCAGGGACGTGCTGCATCTGACGCTGTCGTCTGGCATTTCGGGCACATATGGTTCGGCCTGCGTTGCGGCGCAGATGCTTGCCGATCGTTATCCCGAGGGCGGCAAGGTGCGCGTGATCGATTCGCTGGCCGCGGCTTCGGGCTTTGGCCTGCTCGTGGAATATGCCGCCGACGTGCGCGATAGCGGGGCCACGCTGGAGGAAACGGCCGCTTGGGTCGAGGAGCATAAGCTCAACCTGCATCACTGGTTCTTCTCGACCGACCTGTCGAGCTATCTGCGCGGCGGGCGCATCTCGGCCGCGAGCGCGATCATCGGCACAGCACTCAAGATTTGCCCGCTTATGACGGTCGATTGCGAGGGCAAGCTGTCGCCGCGCGAGAAGATCCGTACCAAGAAGCGCGCGATTTCCGAGATGGCCAAGACCATGATGGCGCACGTGCAGGACGGCGCGGACTATTCGGGCAAGTGCATCATGTCGCACTCGGCGTGCCGCGAGGATGCCGAGGCGGTCGCAGCGCTGATTGAGGAGCAGATTCCTCAGCTCAAGGGTAAGATTGAGATTAACAACATTGGTGCCCTGATTGGCTCGCATACCGGCCCCGGCACGGTGACGATCTTCTTTATGGGCGACAAGCGCGTGGATTAACGAACAAGGCCCGCCTCACGTTTGTGGGGCGGGCCTTACTGCTGTGCTTAGCGTTTCTTGCCGCGGAAGAAGAAGCCGTGCAGCGACGGCTTGAGGCCGCGGTTGGCGCGATGCTCCTCAACGCGCTCGTGGATCGAGGCGACGCGCTCGATGACCTCGTCGGGAATCGGCACGTCGGGATTCATATTCTCGACTTGGCTGACCTCGGCGGCGGCGACCTGATCGATGATGGGCACGTCTTCGCGCGAAATAACGGGCGTGGCGTCTTCTTTCATCTTGCGGTAGCGCTGCATCATGTCGGTTTGCAGCTGCTGCGCCGAAGGCGGCGTCCAGATAATGGCGTTGGCGCCGGCGGCGATGGTCTCGCGGATGCTCTCGGGTGTCTTGCCGCCCGGTGCGATGAGCGGCAGGTTGGGATAGTGCTCGCGCAACTCGCGCAGGACCTGCGGCGTGTTTTTACCGGCTGCGATGTTGAGGATTTTGGCGCCGGCGCGCACTTTGGCATGTGCATCGTCATCGCAGCGCACGACCGTGGCGATGACGGGGATGTCCGCCATGTTGGTGATGTGCTCGACCATCTCGGCGGTGGCGGGGGAGTTGACGACGCAACCTGCGGCGCCTTGCATCTCGGAGACGGCTGCCATCTGTACGGAGCGCTTACCGGTCGTAGTTCCGCCGCCCACGCCTACAAAGACCGGGCACTCGGCGACAGTCAACAGCGCTTGCGTAATGGCAGGCTGCGGCGTGAAGGGGTAAACGGCAAAGACGGCATCGGCGTTGGAGTTGCGGATGACCGCGACGTCGGTGGTGTAGATAAGCGACTTGATGCGACGACCGAAGAGCGTAAAGCCGCTGGCCTCCTCGATCTCGTCGGGCATGCGGAGGGCCGCCTTTCGCAAACGCCCGTCGATGGGCAGCGGCTCCATGGGGAGCAGTCCGTTGGGGGTCACGGCTACCTGGGGCTCGGTGAACTCGTCTGCGAGCTCGACCTCAGAAAAATCGACCGAGGCGACGATGTCCTCGTGAACCTCGGCGGGAACATCGATGGGGGCTTGGTCGTTTGGCGCGGCAGGCGCATCAAAGGAGCTGGTGCCGACAAAGGCGTCGACGCGCTCGTTTAGGTCGTTGAGGGTATCCATGGACGCTCGATTCTATGCGATGGTGGCCGGCAGGGTGCCGGCAGCGTTGTGCTTGATAAATCGTTTGACGAGTTGATTTTTCCCCGGCGCGCCATTCGTTAGACCGATGGGCCGGCGAACGTGAAGGAGCTGTGGTGGCGGGTATTGAGGTGCTATCTTGAATGTCCCGTTTAAAAGAGAGGTGACGCGGAATGGAATTCACAGCAATGTTGGGCTCGATTGGCCTGTGTGTGGGCGCAATCGTAGCCGCCGCGGTCATCTACTTTGTGGTTACGGCCATTAAAGGCAAAAGGGCCGAGCGCAAGGAACGCGAGGCACTTAAGCAGCACCGTGACCAGCAGAACAAGCGTGCACAGAGATAGCTTGTTGAGTTTTGAATCCGTGCGCTAGCTGCGTTTTCGGATCAGGGCGATGTAGAAGCCCTCAAAGTCGCGGCTGGGCGGAATGGTCAGCGTGCCGGGCATACCGTTGGCGACGGGCGAGACGTGGCCGGCGGCGATGGCCTCGGTGAGGGCGTTGCTCTCGACGCGTGGCTCTTCGCCAGCTTCCTGGGCGCGGCGCTTTTCACTTTCGCTCGGCGTGCCATCGAGGGGGATAAGCTCGCAGTCCATGTGCTTGTCGAGGGCCTCTTGCAAGGCGTCCTCGTTTTCCTGCGGCATAATCGAACAAGTGGAATAGACGAGCGTGCCGCCCGGTTTGAGGGCTCCCATGGCGCGGTCTAGAAGCGCGCGCTGCGAGCGGGCGCACTTGCAAAGCAGCTGCTCGGTGAGGCCGCGCAGACTCTTCTCGTTGCCGCTGATGACGGTGCCCGTGCCGGTGCAGGGAGCATCGAGCAGGATACGGTCAAAGCGGAAGAACTCGTCGAGCTCGCGTGCGTCGATGCGCATGACGGGCACGTTTTTTGCGCCTTGGCGGTGGAGGTTGGCTTCGAGCTTCTCGGCGCGGGGAATGCTCATCTCGCAGGCCGTGAGATGAGCCTGGCTCTGGGTGAGGGCGGCGATCTGCGTCGTCTTGCCGCCAGGGGCTGCGCACATGTCCAGGATGTCCTCGCCGGCCTGGGCGCCCAGGACCAACGGCGGCATCATGGACGACAGGCTTTGCAAGTAGATCTTGCCGTCGCGGTAGATGTCGAGGTCCCACAGGTCGGAAACCTGGGCCTCGGGCAGGATGAAGGCGTCCGGATACCAGGTAACGGTTTGGTGCGCGATGCCGGCCTCGTCGAGTGCGGCGGCGATGTCCTCGGCGGTCGCCTTGAACGTGTTGGCGCGCAGCGTGACCGGGCGTGCGGCAGCGGCGCCGAAGCCCTCGATCATGAGCTCGGCATCGGCGGGGGCATAGGCGCCGGCGACCGTGTCGACCATAAAGCGCGGCAGGTCGGCGGCGGAGTGTTGGGCGGCAAGCTGGTCGGAAAGCTCGGTAGCAGCAAACTGCCTGAGCTTGAGCTCGGCCTTGACCTGCTTTTTCTGCTTACGACGACGCGGCTTGGACATCCGTCTTTCCTTCCCGTCCCAAATAGACTACTTTCCGGGCACGCCGCTGCTGGCGTGCTTTAGTACTGGCTCTCGTGCTTGCTGAAGAAGTCGAAGCGCGGGGGCAGCGGCTTCACGCGGTGCTCGCCGGGCTTCTCGCCCAGGCTCTCCACAAACTCGTCTGTGGAGGCGAAGATGTTATCCCAGCTAAAGAAGGCGACCGGATCGACGTCGAAGTACTCGCAGATGAGCTCGCAGCCGGCCGGCACGATGCCGTGCATGAGCACGGTCGCCACACGCAGCTCGGTAAAGGCGTCGATGAGGGCCTGCGTCATCGCCGCATTGGCCGGCTCGCCCTCGAGCTTGTTGGCGGCCTTGGAGGCGTCGCTCCAGCGCTTATTGGCGGCACGCAGGTAGTCGTCGCACACGGCGAGCGCGCGGTGCGTCTCGAACTTGTACATGGCCTGCTCAAAGGCAAGGGCGGCCTGCTCGGCAGCCTCGACCACGGCGGCAGAGGCGGCGCCGGCGGGAATGCAGCCGTTGCGATAGGGGCTCTCGTCGCCCTCCTTGACGGCGACGCCGTAGAAGCAGCTGCGGGCCAGGCGGTTGAAGACGCCGGTCAAAAGGGCGCTCTCCTTAAGTGCCGGGTCGATGACGCGCTTGTCGTCGCAGGCGCGCACCTCGTTGCCGTCCTTGTCCTTGCCGGTCACGCGTGTGTCATATGCCTTGGGGCTAAAGCTCACCGGCTTCTCGGACAGGCCGAGCGACAGCCAGTGCGCGCGCATCTGCTCGCAGGTGTAGTGGTTGAGCAGGTCGTCTGCCGGCGGGGGAGGCGTCTGCGAGGACGAGCTCGCCTTTTTGCCCATGTAGAGCAGGTGATAGCAGGCGCTGACGGTGCTCTGCGTGAGGTCCCAGCCCAGGGCCTCCCACATGGCGGTCTGCGCGATGCAGTAGAAGTAGATGTTGTCCTGACCGATGAACTGGTAGATCTGAGCGTCGTCCGAGCACCACCAGTCGCGCCAGTCGAGCGAGCTGTGCTGGTAGGTGGGCGCGGGGACCTGCGTGGAATCGGCGGCGGGCTCGCCCATGAGGGCGGCATCCTGGGCGGCGACACCCTCGGTTACGCCGGCGGCCTTGGCATCGCGTGCGAGCACGGTGCGGGTGTAGCTGATGGGCGCCCACAGGCTCTCGGGCCAGCACCAGCAGGTGACGTCGGAAACGCCGTCGACCTCGGGCACCGGAACGCCCCAGTCGATGTTACCGGTGATGCGGAAGGGCACGAGCGCCTTGCCGCTGCGGAAGCGCACGCCGCCGTTGGCGAGCACCGCGTGGGCGTCGTCGCGTTCCTTCCAGCTGGGGAAGGTGACGGTAAAGCTGCTCTTGTTGCCCTCGGGCTCCAGTACGGTGTGCTCGGGGAGCTGGTCCTCGACAGCGTCGAAGGCCTCGCGGAACTTGTTCTGGATGTAGAGTTGTGCCGGCAGCAGCCACTCCTCCATGGTCTTGGAGACCACGGAGCGAACCTGCGGGTTCTGGGCGAGCTTGGCGGTGTAGGTCTTCATAAAGTCGAGGTAGGCCGGCAGGTCGAAGTAGAGGTTGTCGACCGGGCGCAGCTCGGGCACCTCGCCGGTGAGCTGGCTCTTGGGCGCGATAAGCTCCTCGGGCTCAAACTGGTGGCCCAGATCGCACTCGTCGGCATAAGCCTTCTCGGACTTGCAACCTTGGATAGGGCAGCGGCCGATCACCTGGCGGCCGTTGAGGAACGTGCCGGCCTTGGCGTCGTAGAACTGCAGGGTAGAGCGCTTGGAGATGGTGCCCTGCTCGTGCAGGCGCTCGATAATCTCGGCGGTCACCTCGTTGTGGATCTGAGCCGCCGGCTCAAGGCCCGAGCCGCCGTAGATGTCGCAGCTGATGTTGTAGTTGTTGAGGGTCGCGGCCTGGCGGGAGTGATTGGACTCGACATATTCGCCGATGGACTTGTCGTAGCCCTCGTTCTCCTTGAGCTTGCGGTAGCTCTCCATGATGGGCGAGCCGTAGCAGTCAGTGCCCGAGGTGAAGATGACGTTCTCGCGGCCCAGGCGGTCGCGCAGGAAGCGGGCGAAGAAGTCGGCCGGGACAAAGACGCCACCAACGTGGCCAAAGTGCAGGCCCTTGTTGCCGTAGGGCTCGCCGGCGGTAACGATGGCGCGGCGAGGCCAGCTGGGACGGTCGTTCATGGAGTATTTGGATGCCATGGGACTCCTTCGCATATGGTGAGAGCGCGGCCGGGCGCGGGGCTCGGCGACGCGGTGGTCAATTCGTGCATATCGTTCGACATTATCGCACATGCGGACGGGTACGTGGCAGGGGCGCTATCCTAAGATGCTATGAATGAGATTTCCAACATACATGCGTTTGAGGACGAGGATTTTCTGCACGCCTGCTTTGTGTGGGGGATGGCAGTGCTTGGCGCATTTGCCATGTGCCTGGTGCCGGTGTTTATGCTGCTGGGCGGGCCCGCGGACCTGGATGCGGCCGACGCGGGCGGCTGGATGGCCGTCTTGGGCTGGATAGTCGGCTTGGCGGTCGTCTCTGCTACGTCGTTTGGTGTCCATGAGCTGGTGCATGCGGTGCTATTTAAAGTGCTGGCGCCTGCGGACGCGCGTGTGACCTTTGGGGCGAACCGCGAGACGGCGATGATTTATGCTTGCGCCGAGGGCGTGGTGTATTCGCGTGCGCGGTATATGGCGATTTGCCTGGCGCCGACGGTTGTTTTGACGGCGGCGTTTGCCTTGGGGTTTGCGTTCTCGGGCTATCCGCTGCTGTGCTATCTGGCGGCAGGCTTGCATTTGTCGGGTTGTGTGGGCGATTGGTACTACGCGCGGGCCATCCTGCGCGATCGCCGTATCGTCGCCTGCGAGGACACATCCTTTGGCGTCCGCTTTTTTGGGAAGTAGACTCGATGATTTTTCTGGGACGGGGATTAAAAAATCATTAGGTACAAAATGATTTTTTAATCCCCGTCCCAGAAAAATCATTGTGGGAGAGGAGATGTCGA
>CATYEN010000053.1 GCA_958405565.1 uncultured Collinsella sp.
TAATAATATAGTCTAAAAAGGAGGGGCAAATGAAGTATGGCTATGGCAGGGTTAGCACTGGCAAAGATGCCCAGAAGTTTGACCGTCAAGAAGATCAGCTAAAAGATGCAGGATGTGAACTCATTTTTCTTGAGCGCGTTAGCGGTACTTCAAAAAATAAACCCGAGTTGCAAAGGTTGCTGAGCGAACTTCAGGATGGGGACGAATTGGTGTGTGTCTCTATTGACCGTTTGGGTCGCTCAACCCAGCAGGTGTTGAGTCTCGTTAATAAGCTGGAAGAAATGGGAGTTGGCTTAACGAGTCTTAAAGAAGGATTTCAGGCAAACACACCACAGGGAAGATTTTTCCTTACTATCGTTGCTGCATTTTCCGAACTTGAAGTAGAAATGTGCCGTAGCAGAGTGAACGATGGCCTAGAGGCAGCGAGGCGCAGGGGCAAGAAGTTGGGGAGGCCTCGTAGGGATATGGATACTGCAATTAAGATGTGGCAGTCCAAGGATTACTCCATTACCGAAATATGCGAGGCAGTTGGTTGTTCGAGGCAGACGTTATATAACGCCATAGGTCGGGCGGGTGTTTCGAGAGATTGACGGCATAAAAAGGGGGCCGATTTTGATGTGGCCCCCTGGGGTTGTAGTTTTGGCTGCAATCGTGCCGCTCAACATGAAATGCTCGGTGGGTAATGCAGAAGGGTGTTTTACCCGAACTGCCTTTGGATCAATTCTATTCGAGACTGCTCCAAGTTTTTCCATTATCGGTTGAATAGGAATCGAGCTTTCCGTCTCCATCGTTATCCACGGCTTTGTTGCCATTGCCGTCAGCAATTGCTCCAGTTCCATCAGCATTTTTATGAATGGCGTACTCCCCATCGGTGTCGATATAGTCTGTGCCACCGTCTTCCGAGTCAGACTTTAGATACGTTTTGCCGTCATCCGTATCAACCCAATCGTCCTCATCTAATAATGTGCTCGATGATGAGCTGGAGTGAGAAGAATAATCATCATCGTCATCGTAGCCCTCATCGTCTTCGTCATAGGCGGCAGAAGAAGAGGAACTTGACGAATTATTGGAAGACCCCAATATGCCAGCGCAGCTGGTGATGCATAGGGCGCAAAGAAGGCAGACGGCAAGTATAGGCAGCAATGCCTTTTTAAAGCGCGTCGCAAACTTGTTATTTTGAGTAACGGTGTTGCTTGTTATCGGCGGTGCTGCCATTTTAGATTTCTGCTGCGTAAGTGAATCGGAGGTTGAAGAGGGGACGGCGGGATTTGTCAAATCTTTTTCACTGAAGGCGACGCTAAGCAGCTCGGTCTTCTTCGCGTCGAACTCCTCTTGTGTGATGGCTCCCATATCAAGGAGCTCCTTAAGCTCTTTAAGCTCTTCGTACACGGTGAATTCCTATCTTTAGGTTGAGAATGAGTGCCCTTTATTTCCATGCCATATGGATAAGTAGAAACACAACGATAAATGATCCAAGAAAACCTGGTGCAATGAAGGCGCTAGTCCTATAGCTTTGGCCCAGAAGGAGCACCATAAGAAGGGCAATTGCGAATGCAATGATTATTGAAACCAGAATCTTGATGGTAGGTTTGACAGCAGTCTTTTTTTGGCTGGGAGTAGAAGGGCTGATTCCAAGTAGCTCTTCCTTTTTCTGGTTAAATTCGTCTTGAGTGATGACGCCGTTTTCAAGGAGCTTTTTAAAGGCGATGATTTCGTCAAATTGTTTATCGCTGGTATTTTTCTTTTCAGCTGGGCTGTCGGTTGCAGTGGTCTTCTCATTGGAGTTTTGGCTTGCTTTGAGAGCTTGCTGGGGCTGAGCCTCAGCCGCAGGAGTCGGTAGGCCGTCTGGGAAGAGAAGTGCGTTTTTCTGCTGCTCATATTCATCCTGAGACAGGATGCCTTGATCCAGCAATAACTTAAGTTCCTTTATATGGTTCGTCGTTTCTGAGAAGGTGCGTGAATCGCTCATCTTTTGGTTCCTTTTCTCAATATCAGCTTAAGGCTTAAGTGAGAGGTGCTTCGTCCTTGTGGAGCATATGCGTATATCACAATGGGGGTGTGGGGTCTTTGGCTGGGATTTCTAGGCAGTAGCACAATCATCTGAGTTATCGATTTGTCGTAGAGACAAGAACAGCAAATTGAAAGGACGGAGTCGTTGGTTGCAGCCAATATGCTGAAATCAACCCAGCGCTAACTTCCAGACGTATAAAGAACGTAATAGTCTTCGCCGTCATAGTTTTGGAGAGCGAGGACGATTGCGTTGTCCTTTGCCCTTGCAAAGAAATAGGCGGGACGTTCGTTTAATTCTTTGTTTGGGTCGATGTTGACAACTTGGTCGAATTGTCCCGTGAACTGAACTTCGGTGTTTACCAAGGCGGTTTGCATCTTTCCATCCTCGTCCTGCACTTTGATTGCTTTAGTGGGGATTTGGTTCAGCTGGTAAGTGTACTCACGGGAAGATTGGTTAATGAAGAAATAGACGTATGTGGGGAGGTCGGTCGCCTTCTTCTCGCTCATAACCCAGTTGGGGTGAGCGGAAGACTGCAGTGTTATCGGCTTGAAAGACCAGTCTGAAGGAAGGTCGGACTCTTCCAGCCTGAAGGGGGCGTCCCCGCCGTATGTCTCCATGCTATAGGACTTTTCCTCTTCAGCTTTTATAAAGGAGTCGAGTTCCTTATCGGCTTTCTTCAGCGCCTTGTAGACCTTGTAATACCCATCTGTATCAGAGGCATCCAGTGCGGCTTGAGCATCTGATTTCGCAGCCCCGATTTCCTTGGTATCAAACTGCTGGGCAAAATATGAGCTGAGGATTTCCTGAGAATGGCTGATTTCCTTGGTGATTTCACTATAGAGAAGCTGGTCATAGCGCTTGCTTGCGCTTTTAAGATCACTATAGTTATCGACCTCCTTTTTCAAGTCTTTATCAAGCGAATTGTATTTATCATTCGCTGTATCGATGGCGTCCTTTGACTCGATGGTGACGGTGCCGATTGAATCGATTGCTTTCATGGTGTCTGTGACGGCGGGGTCGGTGCACCCAACGAGAAACAGGGGCAGGGCAAGCCCCACTGTAATGGCAAACGGATATTTCTTTCGGTACATTGGGCATTCCTTCCTCCGACACTTGGTAAACGTTGTGGAAGGAAGCTCATCCAAAGAACGGAAGTGCAGCACGAAAAGGAGGAGTATCCACCCACAGTTGCTACACAGCTCCGAGCGCTTCGCGGTGACACGAGTCAGCAAGGAGAAAGGGCAAATACCCCTCCTTGTCACTGACTGGGTGTCTTTGGTTGTAAGCGCTCGCATAAAAATGCTAGAGCTGTGTAGCAGGTACAACTCTAGCATGCTGATAAGTTATTTAATCTACTGACCTGTTGAACGGTCGAAAAAGTAGGCTGTTGTGAAAAGCGGAACCATCTGGCCTGTCGTGCCTGAGCCTCTATGAGTAGTAAAAAGGTAGTAGACCAGATGATTTGAATGCTTGATATGCCTGTTAATCAGCGGTTACATCGTCGAGCGGCAGATATTTCCATAACAGATAAACAGTACGCGTTGCATACGCGGTTTCCTTTCTGGGTGGTCGCGCAGGGCTTACAGGCTGCCCTTGAGACAGTTTGCTTCGATAAAACCCGCTGCGTACAAGGGGAGGTGACGCAGCTCGCGCCCGTCATCAGTTTCGCTGCGGGCAAAATTGTTCTCGGACAAAATGTAGGCATATGGCGACCGGGCTTTGTCCATAAACGACCCGAGGGTTTTTGCGCGCACGTTGCGTGCGGACTTTACCTCGACGGGCACAATTTCCATGCGGTCGGTCTGAAGTAGAAAATCGAGCTCGCCGCTCGTCTTCCAAGACGACGGCGGCACCCAATAGTACGTCCGCAAACCATTACTCGAAAATGCCTGCATGACCGAGTTTTCAGCCAGGGCACCTCGAAAGTCGGAAGACAGTGCTATGGCGGAATCCTCTTTGAGGTCGAGCCAGAGCCGCGGGTTGATACCGAGTTTGTAGAACATGAGGCCCGTATCGAGAAGATAGACCTTAAAGAAACTTCCGTCTTCGTCGTCGAAGGGGACGAGGGGAGGTTCGATGCCTTCGGTCAGGTTGTTGACCGATATGATGCCGGCGCCCTCGAGCCAGTCGAGTGGCTCGATGAGCTTGGCGCGACGGCCTCCGCGTTCGACCTCGGAGTACTTGAATTTCTTTGTGGACGATCTCAGCAGCTGGGACGGAATGGAGCGCCAGACCTTGCGCGCCGCCACGCCACTGATCCCGTTTTCGGGGTCGGTCATATCGGCGGTGTAGGTCTCGTCGATTTCGCGCTGCTCGACGCGCGCGTCTTCGATGGATAGCGTCTTGCGATATGCGTTGACGGCGGCGGGCATGCCGCCCACGATCTGGTATCGATGAAACAGGCTGAGCGCGGCTTGGTGCGCGGCGTAAGCATCGAGCGTGCCGGCGTGGGTACGAACAGCATCGGCCATCTGCTCCTCATCGAGCGCCCAGAGAAACTCCTCGAACGACATGGGATGCATGGTCTCTTGACGAACGCCACTGGGAAAAGGCAACTTGCGCTTGCGCGTGGCGACACCGAGTTGGCTGCCGGTCGCGCATATGCGCCAGCCCGAATCCGAGAAAAAGCGAAGCGAGTTGAGCGCCCGTTCGCAGAGCTGCACCTCGTCAAACAGGATGAAGGCGGTTTCCTTGCGAATGGGGGTGCGTTTATAGTCTGAAATCCGCGCCACGATGGTGTCAACGTCGTCGGTGGGACAGTCGAACAGAGGGGCGATCAGCTTAAGATCGGTCTGAAAGTCGAGTTTGACAAACGCATCGCCGGCGATTCGCCTGCCGATTTCCTCGGCAGCGTACGTTTTGCCTACGCGTCGCGCACCACGGATGAGGAGGGGGCGTGAGGCGTCCTTTGTCGCCCATGATTCGATAACGGATTCGATTGATCTGCGCATGGGGCCGCCTTTCCGATTTCGTGTACTTCAGATACATAGTTTAGTACGATTTCGTGTACTTAAAATACACGAAATCGTAGAAAAGCGTGTATCTGAAATACACGAAATTGCACTGCTGGAGCTTGCAGGCGGATAAACACTACTCGTATGGGACGGTTTTCACCGGTTGCTCGTCACCTTGGGCTATGTTCGCCTCTATGCCTGTATCCGGGGCTGTGCTGATTGACGGTGGCGCTCCCAGCGAGCCAACTTAATCGTCACCAGCGTAAGCGCCCAGGCGACAAGCGAGAACGCGGCGCCCACTGCGCCAACGTAGGCAATGCCAACGCTGCTCACCACGGCGCCGCCTACTGCGGTGCCAAACGAAATGCCGACGTTAAACGCCATGGGCTCAACCGAACTTGCGAGTACCATCGACTTGGGATGGCGGCTGCGAGCCACGTCCATAAAGTGCGTGATGCACGAGACCGAGAACAGGTACATGAGCATTGCCAAACTAAAGACAAAGACAAGTGCGAGCGGCATGGTGCCGCCCACGGCAAACAGCCCGAGTAACGCCGCCGCCTGCAGCGCGAACGTAACCAGCAGTGCCTTCATGCCAAAACGCGCGTCGATCCATCCGCCCAAGATGTTCGAGATTAGGCAGAACACGCCGTAGGCCATAAGCGTGGTGCTCGCCTGAACAGTGCCCATGCCCAGCACCTGCTCAAGATAAGGCGTCACGTAGCCGTAGAACACATAGACCGATCCCACGCCAAACAAAAAGATGAGCATGCCGGTGATGATGCTCGGTTCGCGTAGAAGCCCCGCCTGCTCGCGAAAGGTGGCAGGCTCGTCGGTTTGCCCAGCGCGCGGCATAAACGCCACGAGCGCTCCGCAGATCAAAACGGCAAAGGTCAGCGTGCCGTACATGGCCACGTGCCAATCGAGCGTGTCGGCCACGAACTTGCCGATCGAAGTGACAAAGACCATTGCCACGGAAAACGCACCATATACCACCGAGATGGCAAGCGAAGTTTGCTGCGGGGACAGAAGCTCAGGGATGTACGTCACGCCCACGGCGAGCAGCGCACCCGAGACAGAGCCCAGGATGATGCGCGAGATAAACAGCACCTGGAAGTTGGGCGCCAACGCCATGACCAGGTTGCCGAGCACAAAGACGATACTGTAGCACACGAGCAGCTGGTAGCGGCGGAATCGCCCTGTGCTGAGCGCAAGCACCGGCGTAGCGATGGCGTAGACGAGCGCGAACACGCTGATGAGCTGGCCCGCGGTGGCAAGCGAGATGCCGAGTTCCGTCGCCAAGTCACTTTCGATGCCGATGACCACGAACTCGGAGCAGCCGAGTGAGAATCCCAACAGCACGAGCAGTGCCAGGCAGAGCTTGGTGCGCGCGGGGGAGAGCGCGGCAGCGGTTGACTTACTTTTAGGCGTGGTTGCGGCGGTCAAGGTTGTCACTCCAATGTCGCATGAATAAGTGGGATTCACTTCCTGCAACTCTAACAGAAGGGACAAAGGGACAGCCCCTTTGTCACATGGTGAGCTTGCCTGTATAGTCGCAATACAGGCGAAGATGGTCTCAGGTACATTGCGGGCGACAGGAGATCCCATGGGTATGCACACGACAAAGGTTGCAGTGGGCGAGGGCAAGTTTGCGCTCGAGGCCCAGCTGACGGTGACGCCGCGGGGCATGGTGGTGTACGCCTGTTCGCCGGAGTACGCGCACCTGGGCGCCACGGCGCAGGCCATTCCGCGCCCCGAGCCCGGCCGTACGGCGACGGTGAGCATCCTGGCCGTTCCGTGCCATCGAGACGAGATTCCGGCGCACGATATTGCGGCGGCGCTGGCCACGCGCTTTGGCGTGCCCGTTACGGCGAGCACAGGTTTTCATGTCGAGCAGGCGAGCAAGGACGACCTGCAGCGCGTGCTCGACACCACCAAGGAGCTCATCGCCGCGCTCGAGGAAGCCGCCACGCGCATTCTGCGTGCCGGCTGGGATGAGGGCGGCGCGGGCGCCGAGGTCGTGGCGGTCGATGCCGCGACCGGCGAGACGCTTGGCCCCGTCGACCGCATCGATGCCCATGCCGATGAGGGCATTCTGCATCAGGCATTTCTGACGCTTCTGGTCGAGGGCCGGGGCGAAGACGCACGCCTGCTGCTCTGTCGCCGCAGTCCTCTCAAACGACTGTGGGGCGGGGTGCTGGCCGATAGCTGTGCCGGCCATCCGCTCCCCGGGGAGGACGTTACCGCCGCGACGGCGCGCCGTATCAACGAAGAGCTCGGCATCATACGCGAGCCCGACCAGCTCAAGCACCTCGGTCACGTGGTGTATCGCGAGGGCCATGGCGACGGCCGCTGCGAGTGCGAGTGGTGCGAGGTCTACCTTGCCCATGTTGAGCCGGGCGAGCTGCATATCAACCAAGAGGAGATCTCGGAGGTACGACGCGTGACCCCATCCGAGCTCGGCGGCTACCTGCAGGGTCACCCCGAGCAGCTGGCCCCCTGGCTCCGCGAGGCCCTCAGCGACCCATCCATCCGTACTGCCCTCGCACTGTGAAAAAAGACAGTCCCGTTGCCATATCCAAACCGTCGCAACATTCGACGAAAATCTCGAAAACGAAGAAAACCGTCGAATGTTGTGACGCTTTTTGTCCAGAGGACCGCTTCTCATCCAAAAAATCCGCTTGACTGTATTGCCGCAACACAGCGCAACGTAAGGGGTGTCCGATAACGGGCGCCCCTTTTTAAGCGGCAACGTGGCTGCGAATCCGGAGCGCCCCCAACAAGAAAGGTGGGGAGATGGAAGCGGAAAAGAAGGCGTTTAAGATCACCAAGCGCGAAATTGGCTTTGTGCTGGGTATCGTTGTCTTTTTGCTGGTGAAGTTTCTTCCTTTGGCGGAGCTGAGCTCGACGGTCGAGCTCACGGTCGGCGGTCAGACCTGTCTGGCGTTGACGCTCGCCACGGTGGTGTTCTGGGCGTGTGGCGTGGCACAGCCAGGCTTTGTGGGCCTGCTCTACTGCGCGCTACTCGTTCTGTTTAAGGTGTGCGTGGACGACACGGGCGCCGCGAGCATCTCGGCGACGGTCGCCTCCACGTTTAGCTCGTGGACTAAGGCCACTATGTGGCTCGTCATCGGCGCCTACCTCATTGCTAGCGCCGTCAAGGAGTCGGGTCTGGGCGAGCGCATCGCCTATGCGTTTATGCTCAAGTTCGTGCGCGATGCCAAGTCGCTCATCATCTCGATCTTCGCGCTCACCTTTGTGCTGTCGCTGCTGATCCCGCATCCGTTCCCCCGCGCCTTCCTCATCCTCGCCGTCGTCTCGGTCATTGCCGAGTCTGCCGGCTACGGTGACGACGACCGCGGCAAGCTCGGCTTCCTCGTGTTTGCCGCTGCCGCTCCGGGCTCCATGTTCTTCCTGACGGGCGACTCCACGCTCAACCCGCTCGTTGCGCAGTACAGCGCCGAGGCCGGCGGCATGAGCCCGTCCTTCATTGACTGGTTCCTGTACATGAGCGTGCCTATGCTGGTCGCGCTGCTGTGCACCCTGTTCTTGGGTCTCTTCCTCTTTAAGCCCAGCAAGGAGCTCGTCTACGATCGCGAGCAGATCGTGGCCAAGCAGGCCGCGCTTGGTAAGCTCTCCGTCAAGGAGATCCGCACCATCGTGTGGCTCGTCATCGCCATCGCGCTGTGGCTCACCGTCTCGGGCGATTATATCGGCTGGGTGACGCTTGCCATCGGCGTCTCTCTCGCCATGCCCATCATCGGCGAGGTCCTTACCCCCGCCAGCTGGAACGCCGTCGACATCAAGTCCCTCATGTTCCTGACGGCTGCCATGGCCGTGGGTTCCGTGGGCGGTGCCACCGGCATGAACGCTTGGATCGCCGACGTCGTGCTACCCAGCTCCGTGCCCGAGAACATCTTCCTGTTCGCCCTGCTCGTCGCCGCGCTCTCCATGGTCATCCACATGTTTATGGGCTCGGTCATGGCCGTGCTCGGCGTGTGCGTGCCGGCGTTCATCAGCTTCGCGGCCGGCTCCAGCATGAGCCCGCTCGCCGTGGCGCTCATCGTCTTCACGTCCATCAACATCCACTACATCCTGCCGTTCCACAACCTGCCGATCCTTATCGGCGAGGGCAAGGACGCCGGCGGCTACACCTCCAAAGAGGCCATGCGCATGGGTATTCCCCTCACCGCGGTCGTCTTTATCGTCGTGCTGGTCGAGGCTGCCTGGTTCCACCTCTTTGGCCTGATGTAAACGGTCGAGTGCTTGGCTGTAATTAGCCGAGTGCTTGAACTGCGAGTGCCCGAGCGCCCCATCTATGAGCGCTGCGGCCCCATTACGTTACCAAGCCGGCGGCACTCCCGCCGCCGGACACTCTCCCGAAAGGAGCACGCCATGTCCACTACCGATGCTTCCCAGATTCACGACCTGCGTTCCGCGCTCGACTTTTTGCGCGAGATGCCGGGTCAGCTGCTCGAGACCGACACCCAGGTCGATCCCGACGCCGAGGTATCGGGCGTCTATCGCCACGTCGGTGCCGGCGGCACCGTTATGCGCCCGACCAAAGAGGGCCCGGCGATGGTCTTCAACAACGTCAAGGGCTTTGACGATGCCAAGGTCTGCATCGGCATGCTTGCCAGCCGCAAGCGCGTTGCCGCCCTGCTCGACTTGGACGAGGAGCACCTGGGCCTCGAGATCGGCAAGCGCTTCGAGAACCTGATCGCGCCCGAGCAGATCGCCGAGGGTGCGCACGTCGACTGCCAGGAGGTCGTGTACAAGGTGACCGACGAGGGCTTTGACCTGCGCAAGATCGTTCCCGCTCCCACCAACACGCCCGTCGACGGCGGCCCCTACATCACCATGGGTCTCGCCTATGGCACGAGCCCCGACGGCTCCCAGTCCGACGTGACCATCCACCGCTTCTCCTGCGTCGACAAGGACAAGCTCGCCATGTGGATTACCCCGGGCAGCCGTCACCTTGGCGCGTTCTTTGACGAGTACTGCCAGCGCGGCGAGGACATGCCCATCTCCATCTCCATCGGCCTGGACCCCGCCGTGTACATGTGCTGCGGCTTCGAGGCGCCCACCACGCCGCTCGGCTTTAACGAGCTGCAGATCGCCGGTGCCCTGCGCGGCCACGCCGTCGAGCTTGCCGACTGCGTCACCGTTCCGCAGAAGTGCATCGCCAATGCCGAGTACGTGCTCGAGGGCTACCTCATGCACGACGAGACCATCAACGAGGACGTCAACGGCCACGGCTACGCCATGCCCGAGTTCCCCGGCTACACCGGCGGCGCCAAGGTCTGCCCGGTGATCAAGATCACCGCCGTCACCACGCGTGTCAACCCCATTATGGAGAGCTGCATCGGCCCTTCGCACGAGCACGTGTCCATGGCCGGTATTCCCACCGAGGCTTCCATCTACAAGATGGTCGAGACCGCTATCCCGGGCCGCCTGCTCAACGTCCATGCTGCTCCCTGCGGCGGCGGCAAGTTCGTTGCCATTATGCAGTTCAAGAAGTCGAGCAAAAATGACGAGGGCCGTCAGCGCAACGCCGCCATGCTCGCCTTCTCGGCATTTTCCGAGCTCAAGCATGTGATTCTGGTCGACGAGGATGTCGACATCTTCGATATGAGCGACGTGATGTGGGCCATGACCACGCGCTTCCAGGCCGACGTCGACCTCATCACCATCCCCGGCTGCCACTGCCACGTGCTCGACCCGTCCAACGACCCCGCGTTCGATCCTTCGATCCGCGAGCACGGCATCGCCTGCAAGGCCATCTTCGACTGCACGGTCCCGTTCGACCTCAAGAAGAACTTCATCCGCTCGCAGTTCATGGAGATCGACACAGACAAGTGGGCCAAGGAGATTGCTTTCTAGTAAGTAGCCCTACCAAGTAGTTAAGGAGTTGTCATGCCTGAGTCTTCTGGCCGTCCCCGTCGCATTGTCGTTGGCGTGTCTGGCGCCAGCGGTGCCGCGCTGGGCCTTGAGTGCCTCAAATGTCTGCGTCAGGCCGGTGCCGAGTCGGCGCTTGTCGTCACGCGCGGGGGAGAGATCACCATCGAGCAGGAGCTCGGCATGACGCTCGACGAGTATGCCACGCATGCCGATGTGGTCTACGACAACAAGAATATCGGCGCCGCCATCGCAAGCGGCACCTATCCGGTCGATGGCATGATCGTGGCACCCTGCTCCATGAAGACGCTCGCCGGCATCGCGAGCGGCTACAGCGACAATCTGTTGCTGCGTGCGGCCGACGTGCAGATGAAAGAGCAGCGCCGCCTGGTGCTCATGGTGCGCGAGACGCCCTTCAGCGCCATTCACGTCGACAACATGGCGCGCCTGGCGCGCGTACCGGGCGTCATGCTCATGCCGCCCATGCTCACGTTTTACAACGGCCCCGTCACGCTCGACGACGCGGTGCATCACATCGCCGCCAAGGCACTCGAGGCCGTCGGCGTGTCATGCGCAAACTATAAGCGCTGGTCATAGGCGTCTTTAGGGTAGGATACGAGTAGTGTTTGAGCCCGCTGCCCCTGTGGGCGGCGGGCTTTGGTGTGTCGGGAGGATCTATGCAGACGGGCATGTATGCGATTAGCGAGATGGCGAGCTTGTTTAACGTTTCGCGCCAAACGCTCATCTATTACGACAAGATCGGTCTGTTTAAGCCCGCCGTGGTTAACGAAAAGGGCTACCGTTTCTATTCGCCCACGCAGATCCCGCTCATGCGTCTGATCTGCATGCTGCGCGACCTGGGGCTCGAACTCGACGAGATCGACCGTCTGACCTCGACGTTCGACATTGGCGAGATGACCGATCACCTGCGCTCACGGGTGCAGGCGCTCGATGAGCAGATCGCCGAGCTCAAAGCCGAGCGCGCGAGCGTGCAGGAGCGCCTGAGCTTTTACGACGAGGCGGTTTACTGGCGCGAGCGCGAGGGCAGGCCGGAGCTCAAGCAGTTTGAGCGCCGCTACGTGGTCTTTGAGGAGTTCCCGGGCGATATCGAGCGTGGCCGCTCGATGCTTCACCCCACGCTCATGCGGGCGATTCTGCGCATGCGTACGTTGACGGGCACGCGCCCCATGCGCGGCTGGGGCGCCATGCTACGTCGCGAGGCGCTGCATTCCGACGACCCCATCGCCGGCGCCGGCTCCTTTGCCGTGCTGCCGCGCGGTGCCGAGGGGCTACTGCCGAGCGATCCCGCCGAGCTGGCAGAGATCGGCATCGAAGTGCTGCCCGAGGGCACGTATCTGTGCATGAGCCGCTGGGGTATGCCGTACGAGCCCGAGGGCATCCGCGCCATCGTTGCCTGCATGGACGAGCACGCGCTCCAGCCCATCGGCAACGCCTTCGACTTTTGCTACCTCGATACCACGAGCTACGACGAGTCCCACCAAGAAGACTTCTGCTGCATCCAAGTCCCCGTTGTCCTCAAATAACTCGCGGTGAAATAGTTCCTAAATAGCCTGAGTAATCGCACAAACGGGAACTATTCCACCGCAACTTCGATGTGACAAAGAGATAGTCCCTTTGTCACATTGACGAGCGGCACCGCGAGTTTGTTTTAAAGCGGAGGAGGCGGCTCATTTCTTATAAACTCGCATTATTTGCAAGTTTGTAAGGTAACATCTTATAAACTTGTAAAATCTGCAAGTTTATAAGATGTTACGTCTGGCCGGGCGCTAGGGAGACTCTATGAACATCGTTCGCCGAAGCCGCTATCTTGATCGACTCATTGCTTTTCAGGATACCGACCTCATCAAAATCGTGACGGGTATACGCCGTTGCGGCAAATCCACGTTATTGGACATGATGAGGGAGCACCTGGCGCAACAGGGGGTGCCGGCCGAGCGTTTGCTGACCTTTAAGATGGAATCTCTAGAGTATGCGGGGATTACAGATTACCTGACGTTTTATCGCATGGTTCGGGAGCGCGTTGACGGTGTCGATCGCCCCTATCTGTTCTTTGACGAGCTCCAGAATGTCGAGGGCTGGGAAAAGGCGGTTAACTCGCTCCGAATCGATTTGCCGTGCGATATCTATGTCACGGGCTCCAATGCCTTTTTGCTATCGAGCGAGCTTGCAACGCTTATCTCGGGCCGGTATATCGAGGTCAAGATGCAGCCGCTCACGTTTGGCGAGTATCTTGATTTTCGCTCGATCGATGCGGTCGTTGCCGAAGGGCTTGACGAGAGGGCCGAGCTCGTTTCCAAGACGGGCGATCGCCTTAATTCAAACACCGTGCTCGAGCAGTACATAACCTATGGCGGCATGCCGTTTCTGGCTCATGACGAGCCGAGACGCGAACCGTGCCGCGACTACATCCGCAGCCTCTATCAGACGATTGTCGCGCGCGATATCCTATTGCGCGCGACGTGTAGAGGTCGCGGAGCTATCACCAAGCGCGACGTTCTCGAGCGGCTCTGTGCGTATCTGGCAGACAACATCTCCAATCAAACCTCGGTCAACAAAATCGTAGGGACGCTCAACGAATCATCGGGCGGTAAGACCAACGCATCGACGGTGTCGGCGTATATTGACGCTCTGGAAGAGACGTACCTGTTTACCAAGGTAAAAAGGTATGACGTCAAGGGGCGGGAGCTCCTCAAGACAGGCGGTAAATATTACATAGCCGATACGGGAATCCGCAGCTATCTTGACGGATATAGAGGCAGCGATAGCGGAAGGATGCTCGAGAACGTTATCTACAACCAGCTTGTCTTTGAAGGATACGAAGTGTTTTGCGGCCATCTGCGCGCGGGGGAAATCGACTTTGTCGCAATCGGCGAGGGATCGGACCGTAAATATATCCAGGTTACCGAACGGATCGATGCCGAGGCGACCAGAGAGCGCGAGCTGCGACCGCTCAAACTAAACACGCTGGGAAAAATCCCTGATTCGTACGAGAAGATCCTGATCGTCAGGGATGGTGAGCATCCAACAGACATCGACGGCATCAGAATCGTAGGGGCGGTCGACTTCTTGCTGAGAAACAAGATCGCCCACGGCTAAACGCAAAATGTGACAAAGGGATAGTCCCTTTGTTACATTCCATGCGAGCCGCCGTGCCATCTGGGGGTATAAGGCTGGCAAGTGTTTATTTGCGAGGCTTAAGGGGCGCCCCGTATGGATATCGATAACTTTGAATGGTGGTATAGCGAGGGCGAGGCTCCGGACGAGGAGTGGGACGAACCCGCGCCGCGTGACGTGTCGAGCGACGAGGGCGAGGGCGGCAACGACGTCGCCGCCGACTCGGACGCCGCTTCCGACTCCGCCGAACCCCTAACCTTCGAACAAGCCTGGGCCCAAGCCGAGGCAGACGAGGCCAAGGCCGACGCTACGGCCACGCTCGGCGAGCCAGCCGACATGTCCATCTCGCCGGCAAAGACCCCGCAGCCGCGCCACACCATCGATCCCGACAGTACTGCGTCTTTCAGCATCCTCGACGTGCCCTCGCAGGGCGCCCAAGCTCCTGCCCCCACGCATCGCCCCAACCTGGCTCGCGAGGAAGACGCTGGCCGCCGCTCGCCACTCGGCCCCATCCTCATCGCCTTTATGGCAGGCGTCATCGCCTGCTCGGCGATCGGCAGCGTCTGGAGCCATGTGGAACAACAGCGCGAAGACGCCGCCAAGGTCGAGATGTCTGTCGAGCAATCGCTCAGCCGCACGCGCTCGGTGCATGTGTCGGTCGAGGTCAAAGACGGCGCGACGTGGGATACCGCACGCGGCGACAGCCAGATGCTCATCCATATCGTGGGTCGCACGCTCAAGGGGCAGACGGTCGACGAGTACCAATACGTCAACTCTGCCGGTGACGGCATCGAACTCAAGCCCGGCGACTACGAGCTCACGGTCGATGAACCGCCCGTCGCCACCGACGGCACGCGCTTCCGCGCCTCAAAGCGCATGGTCCCCGCGAGCTTTAACTCACAGGCGCCCGACACGGTCGACACCACACCGCAGGGCGGGTTTGACCTTTACGTGGATACCCAGTAGGCGCTCGCCGCTCATTCCGCTATGGCTACTCAATAATCGCCTGCCGTCCCGTCCCGCGGCCAAGAGTGGGACAATAGCCCTCGACACTGTTGTTTACTTTTGGAGGAAGTAGCATGTCCACCGTCACCACCATCAAGCGCGGCGGCCTTACCGCGGCCATCGATTCCATGGGCGCCCAGCTCACGAGCCTTGCCCTCAACGGCAACGAGTATCTGTGGCAGGGCGACCCGGCCTTTTGGGGCAAGCACGCGCCTATCCTGTTCCCCATCGTGGGATCGCTGCGCAACAACACGGCGACGTCTGCGGCCGGCACCTGCGAGATGCCGCGCCACGGCCTCGCGCGTATCGTGGAGCACAAGATCGTCGAGGTGTCGGAGGATGGTTCGTCCGTTACCTACGAGCTCACCGACACGCCCGAGTCGCTCAAGGCGTTCCCCTTCCACTTTAAGCTCAACATGACCTATGCCCTGACCGGCGACGCCACCCTCACGCAGACCTTTGCCGTCACCAACACCGGCGACGTGGACCTGCCGTTCTCGGTGGGCGGCCACCCCGCATTTAACGTGCCCGCCCCCGGCGCCGAGGACGAGGCGTTCGAGGATTACGAGTTGGCGTTTACCGAGGCTTGGACTAACGAGGCTCCCGTCATTACGCCCGACGGTCTTATGACGTTTGAGGGTAGCTACAAGGCTCCCGATAACTCGGACGTGCTGCCCATCACGCACCGTAGCTTCGATAACGACGCCATCATGTTCACCGATACCCCGGGCTCCACGCTCACGCTGCGCGGTCGCAAATCGGGCCATGGCGTCAAGATCGACTTTGAGGGCTTTAAGTACATCGGCGTGTGGTCTGCCGCCAACGACGCCCCGTTTGTGGCGCTCGAGCCTTGGACCGGCCACACTACCATGGACACCGAGGACGACGTCTTTGAGCACAAGGTCAACACCATTACGCTGGCGCCGGGCGCTACCGACACCCGTTCCTTTAGCGTCACCCTGCTCTAGAGGTTCCGCCGTTCTGACGAACGGCGGGCCGGTCGACGCTGCGCGCTACCCAGAGCGACAATTTGTCATTCAAAAGGCATGGCATGACCAGAAGGTCTATGCCTTGCCTTTTTCATGCCAACTTGTTCGCTCTGGG